>JABGPV010000002.1 GCA_018644785.1 Deltaproteobacteria bacterium
GAGACGCTAAACATCCTGATGCAGATCTTCCTGAACTTCTGGCTCATGGCCGTTCCCTCTACCGCGGTCGTCTGGTTCGCCGTCACCTTTATACCCCAGAGAGAAACAGAACTGGCCAGCGAATACTTCAAGATTACGCCGTTGCACGAGATTGTCTGGCAAATGGGACTCTACGCGTTCATCACCACCTGGGTCACCATCGTCCTGATCTCAGTGCTGGGCTGCCTCTTTCTTCGCTGGACGGGCACCTCGCCGGGTCTGTATCCCTCGCGCGGGCTCAAGGCCGCGCTTCTCATGTACAGGCTGAAGAAGATGAACCAGATCCAGCGCCTGTGGACCTGGACCATCACCGGGCAGTACCTGCGGGCGCTCGCCGGCGTGCGCTTCACGCGCCTGGGCGCCTCGGAGTGCGACGTCATGCTCAACCTCGTCCCAGAGGTTGCCAGCGCCGACTCCCAGGTGTTCTGGTCACATGGCTGTTTCACGAACATGCTCGATTGCGGTGCCGAGCACACAACCCTTCGCCAGCTCGACATGCCCGCGAACTTCTTCAGCAGCAACAATTGCGTTGCGGAGTCCGGGCACTTTCCCACAAACTTCCTGCTGGGTGTCTCCACCCTGGGGAATGACATACAGTTCCGGCGACAGATGCAGTCTCGGCTCGGCGAGCCCATCACGGTGGCGGGGAACCCGCCGGTTAGATTTGCGAGTGCGGACTTCGAGGCGGAAAATGATGCCCATAATCTGCCGAGCTTCCCCCTCTTCCTGGCGCGTGTTTTCCTGAATGACATCTTCGGCATCGGCATTCTGCGCATCGCCGATGTGCTTGCCTATGTGGTACTGTACACTATCCTGCTGCGGTTGGATGCACACCTGGTCGTCAGTGCGTTCATTGCTTTGGTTCTCGCAGAGGTCATCCTGGTTGTGTCCTGCGCCGCAATCAAGAAGCTCCTCGTCGGCAGCAGATGGGGTTCTGCTCACGCGACGCCTTTCTGGTCCTGGCGGCACTTCACCTACTTTTTCGCGCAGGACTGCTTCTTCGCCTGGTGCAAGATCCCTTTGGGAATCGCAGCCGGGACTGTGCTCTCGAACATCATCCTGCGGTGGATGGGGTGCCGGATCGGCAAACGGACCCTCATAGACTCGCCCATGCAGGCCTTCGACTGGAACGCGGTGAGCTTTGGTAACGATTGCATTGTCGCCGGCATCCTGCAGTTTCACTCCTTCGAGAACATGATGCTGAAGGTGAAACGAACCCACATCCGGGACGGCAGCGCCGTCAGCTTCGGCGCCACGGTCATGGGCGGTGCGGTCATAGAGCCTGGGACAACGCTCTTGCCGTTGAGCCTGGTTCTGAAGGAGATGCATCTGCCCACAGCCACTTACGGGGGCAGTCCCACGGAGGCTGTAAGATGACTGGAGGCCATAACGAGCGAATCGCCGGCCTTTTCGCCGCCGGCTCGCGTGATTTGACACCGACATCCGTGCGTCATACCGCTCACGTGTTGTATGTGCCGGTTTCGCGCGATCCCGAGGTGACGAGGCGTTGCGCGTCGGTCCTGTCGGATACCGAACTGCAGAGAGCGGCCCGCTTTGTAACCGAATTTGACAAGGCCCAGTTCAAACAGCGCCGGGCATTTCGCCGGTTTTGTGGCGCACTCGCGCTCGATTCGTCGCAGCCGTTATGGCAGATTGTTTTCAACGAGACAGATAACGGGCGGCCTTACCTTTGCGATTTTCCGGATTTCCGGTTTAGTTTTTCTTCCTGCCGGTTCGGTTTTCTCGGGGCGTGGTCGTCGACACATGGGATCGGCGTCGACCTCGAAGATCAAACGAGGAATGTGGAGGCTGTTGAGCTGGCTCATCGGTTTTTTACGGGAGCTGAGGCGAATGCCGTTGAAAGGGTAGGGGGCTTGGAGCGCCTTCGGACTTTCTTCCGATTCTGGAGCCTCAAGGAAGCGGCCTTGAAATCCATCGGGGAGGGATTGCCCTTTGGCCTCGACGTCTTTGAATTTGAGTTGGACCCAAATGTGCGTATCGTTCATGCGCCCCCGGACCACGGCGGACCGGAGCAATTTGATGCCCACATGATCGAGGGAATTGACAGTAATTGCGCCGCGCTTGTCATCCGGAGGCTGGATTGACAGCCAATGATATATTATTGCTCATTGAGGTCATAGGTTTTGCGCACACATCACACCGTTGACAACACCGACTGGCTGAAAACCGCCGCAATTATCCTGGTCGTGGTTGAGCACATCGGCTATTTCTTCATTGAAGACGCCGACTGGTGGAGCGCTTTCGGACGTCTGGCAGCTCCGCCGTTCTTCTTCCTTTTGGGTTATGCGAAGACCCGGAACGTCCCGCTCCACTGGATCTGGCTCGGTGTTATTCTGACGTTGCTCGACAGCTGGAACACCGACTGGACCTGGGTGGCACCGAACATTCTTTTGAGCCTCGCACTCATCCGCGTTGCACGTCCCCATGTGCAAATCCTTATGAAACATCACGGCTGGGCCGCCTTCGCCATCCTCGTCTCCGTGCTTTTTGCGGTGCTGCCCATAACGGGGAACATTGTCGATTACGGCGCGGAGGGATGGCTGTGGGCACTGTTCGGTTTGTGCCAACGCATATATGTGGACGGCACAGCCCAAAGCGGAGAACCGCCCGCCCATGCGATACCAGAAAATCTACACCTGATGCGCCTGCTGGCCTGCTTTGTGGCCGCGGTCGGCTATGTCTGGCAGGAACAAATAGAATTCTCGTTTTCTCAGATCCATTTCGCCGCAGTTATTCTGGGCGTCGGCGTTTTGTCCCTTAGCCTGTGTCTATTCCAGCGCGGCCCTAGCCGCATCCAGCCGCCGGAATCCATAGCCGGAGCCCTGCGATTCATGGGCCGGCGCACGCTGGAAATTTACGCCATTCAGCTTGCCGGTTCCGAACTCATCATAAAGTTGGTGCCCGATCTCGCCCCCTGACTGTTGCGCCGATCTTGTCATCCGAAACTTGGCCTGACGTGGCAGCAAGGGAGCTGTCTTCAGAACAAGCCTTCCCAGGTGTTACAGATCAGATGGGGCCACCTCTATTTGATCATTATGGGTTCCCATAAGGAACTGTCCGGACAATCACAAATATTGTCAAACTTCTTCTTGTCTACCTCCTGAGCTGGGGAACCGTTGTAACCATCCATAAACATACCCCACTTCTCCATGGAAGGTGCTTTTATAACAAACAAAAAATCATGTTCACCCATATGGGCGACAACCGGGAAATGCACAGAGGCCTGCAGCTGATCACCACCTTTCATTTTCTTTGCAGCATTGAGCCACTCCGAAGCAGCTGCTACCACATCCTTCTCAGTTGCATCTTCGTCCTGCTGACAGTGAAAGATCTGAATGACTTCAGCCGAGTAAGCCGGAACCGCTACAAACATCAGCATGAAAGCAAGCGTCACCATGGAAACAAACGTCAACCGCACTATTGTGTTCATCATGTATCCTCCTCTTTTTGGGTTTTGCCAATCATTCTATGTAAGAACGAAAGACTTTGTCAAAGCAAAATAGTTTTGAATATTTCGAAAAATTCTTAAAGGCGGCTCCCGGCCATCAACATTTCGCGTAGTCAATTACCATGGGCATTCTCGATCTTCCGTTTTCTGAAGCCGACCGACACGAAAGAACTTGATGATCAGGTCACGTATCTCTCTTCAGTCAGGTATCTGGTCAAGTGATCGTTGAGCAAAGTAACGATTCTGAGCTTTTTGTCGGTCTTCTTCGCTTCCCGCATGGCAAAGTAAACGTTCGCCCCCGACGACACACCGCAATAGAGACCTTCCTCCCGCCACAGCCTGTGCGTCATCTCGCGGGCCTCAGCATCCGTGATCCGCACGAGCGCATCGACCGCTCCCGACTTGAGCATCCTGGAAACAATCCCGCCCTTGATTTCAGTTACTGGGAAATCCATACCCGGATGCCAAAGCTCCTTGGAGCTTGCCGGTTGGATGCCGATGACTTTTACATTAGGGCATGCCTTCTTCAGGACCTCTCCAATACCCAGCAGGCTTCCGCCCGTGCCTATGGACTGAACGAAAACATCAACATGGCCGTCTGTCTGATCGAGGATCTCCTCGGCTGTAATGTGGTGGGATTTGACGTTAGTTTCATTGCTGAACTGGCGGGCCCACCAGACGCTTGAATCCGCTTTTTCGTCATCCAGGCAAAGCTGTCTTCCCGGGAGTTCCACTTCGGAACCGGCAATACTTCTTTCTTTCAGGCCTTCAGTGTCCTCAGATTCCATAAGCCTGACCTCGGCGCCGACGTTCTTCATCATCTTCTCTTTTTCACTTCCGGCCTTCCCGGGCATGGTTTCATAGATCGTCACGTTGTAGCCCTTGAGCCTCCCTATGGTCGACAAGGCGAACCCCGTGTTGCCGGTGCTCGATTCTATGATGGTGGCACCGGGCTTGATTTGCCCCGACTTTTCGGCTTCTTCAATCATCTCAAGAGCGATTCTGTCTTTCAGACTTCCGGATGGATTCAGATACTCCAGCTTGACGAGTATCTCGGACGTCACATCCGCACAGATATTGTTCAATCGCACCATGGGGGTGTTTCCAATCAGCTCGAGGACACTGTCGTGTATCTTCTTATCCGTCATCTCATGCATTCCCGATGGCCTGTTACTCAAGCTCCCGGCCCAAACCCATCTCCCTTGCCTTCTCCAGGTAATACTTACCGATAGCGATGTCGAATACGGCCATGCCCATGGGGTTGAACATAACCGCTTCTTCCGCTGGATAGTCTGCCATGCAGTTATGAACCACCACATCCGCGATAGATTTTGTGTCTTGTGCCATCAGGCCTCTATTCAGATGCATCATTTCAAGATCCGTCTTCTCGCGGCAGCATTCTTCCCAGTCGTCGACGATGATTGCCTTTGTGTAGTCCAGAATGTCTACCTTGTAGTCCCGGAGTGAACAGTTCAGCTGCAGGGAGCCGGTTTTCGGCGGCAGGTCTACATACGGCGCTTTGGAAACAGTACAGGTGATGAAGATATCCGTATCCGTATAGGCTTCCTGCCAGCTATCAACAACTACGACCTTGTCTTTATAAGGGCTGTCTATTTCGTCCTTATCTATTTCGCGTAGATCATACAGAAAAATCTTGTCCAGTTTGCCGCCCATAACGGAGGTCGCCATTTGGAAATGATGCCGGCCGATCGGGCCCCATCCGATAATCGCAAGGTTGATTTTCTCCATGGGCCTGGCCTTAAGGAAATAACGGATCATCAGACCTGAGACAGAGCTTGTGCGTATGATGCTCAGAAGGGCAGTGTTGATGATGCTTAAGGGTTCGCCCGTTTCCGCCTTGTTCAGAATCACAACGGCATGGGCCCGGGGAATGGCATTATCAATATTGCCCGGAAAACTGGCGATCCACTTTATTCCGGAGAGATTCACTTTTCCGCCAACGAACGCCGGCATGGCGATGATCCGGTTTGCGGGGTTTCTATACCTCAAGTAGGGCTTCACGGGCTGGGCGAAATCCTTCATATCGAGACACACCACAGCGTCTTCAATGGCATCGATGGTGTCATTCCAGTTCAGCCCAACGTCCCGCAGGTCCTTCTCGTTCAAATAACGCACTTTGGTCTCCTTCTTGTCTTGGAAATTGTGGAGAATGAAGCCCTTCTTGTGGGAACCATGTCGGTAATGATAAGATTAGAAAAAGCATCATATCTTCCTGCTCTTTACCGGCTCACAGGAATGGTCAATATGGGTGCGGCCCTCTGATCAGCGGCCGCCGCAATGCTGACAGACCATAGCATCCGAACCATATGGTAGAACAGCTTTGTGTGCATATCGGTCTGATCGATATAATACCAATACCCACGGTATTTTACAGACACCGCAGCCCCTTCAGGCTTCCCTTCCGACGTATGAATATAAAGGTCTTTCCCGGCCAGACCAGGGGTTGGACTGGGATGTACCAGCCCAGCGGCAACATGCTCTTCCGGTATTTCAATGGCTGCCCTAAGGATCTCAATCAGGTCGAATAGGGACCGAGTTGATATGGCGACGCCTTCCCAATCCCGTCCTTTGATGGAAAAGTGGACCGGGATGATGATATCTTGTGATTCGTCTAACGGCATGGAAAGTCCGAGGAGTTTAAGATACTCGCGTACCTTCCCAGAGTGGGCGGGCACATAACCGGTAATCAGGATATCAAAGGGGATCTCTTCTCTCGGATCCTCCACCCACTGCAACACACACGCCTGATCCAACGCTTTATTGAGTTCTACAAAGCGATTGAATCGATGATCGGGCTCAGCCGATGGTCCTTCAAGAAAGTCGGGGTTTCGCAGATCATTGATTCGGTTTGCAAGCATGGTGAGATAGGCCGTCTGGGTGGTTACAGCGCGAATGATCAATACCAGGATGTCTAATGGGATGGGCGAGAGCAACTGCCGAAGATATCGCTCACCTTGAACCGGCACATAAGTAATTGTTGGGTTTTCCTCGTAGGCAAAGCCGGCACTAAACGGAACCAGGTTTCCTTTATAGCTGTCGCTAGGCCCAATACCGACTTGAGCACCGGCTCTTGAGCCGAAACGAACGTTGGCTGCCACCCCGCTTACAGCCATGAGCGAGAACGTCTCCCTGTAGCGACCCTTGATTATAGCGAGAAGCATCTGCTCGTCTTCGGTCTTGTTGATCGCTTCGTTGTAATCTGCTCGTCCCATGCTGATAGATTTGGGTCCCACCATGGCGCATCCGGATAAGAGACACAAAACCGGGAAGAGGCTTGCAAACATTCGCAGACCCCGAATCCTGTGTCCATAGAGGCGCATTCTTATTGCAATCTCCTTCGTTAAAATGTCCAATTAAAGTATACGCCTAAAAAAAGTGTTCCGATGTTCTCATAAGACCCCACCAGATCTCCTCGCTGACCCACCGCCACGGGGAGCGTGCTTTGCAGGTTGGTGTCAAGTGTCCCGCCGTACAGATACTCGGCCGCAACACCCCACTTGAAACTCTTGCTCACCTGATTTTCGGCGCCCGCGCCGAACCGCCAGGCCGAATTGGCCGGCAACATGGGTGAGACGCTGGATCCGTCCTGGAAATCCGTGTCATAGGCAATGCCGAAGTTGAGCAGCCACGGCGCACTGATGCGGTATTGGGCGCCCGTAGCGAAATGCCAGGTATCTTTGAAATCGAGTTCCTGGGTCAGGCTGGTGGGATTGAGTGTATCTTCGATGCCAAACATCATCTGCCCGAATTTAGACCACTGTTGCCACCCCACGCTGCCGAGCACGGCCCATCGATCGCTTACCTGGGAGAAAATGCTCCCCATCAACTGCTGTGGCACATTGATGCCCACGTTGATGGTCGAGTTCGTCATCCCTCGCCGGTCGAGAAGTTTTTGAATGCCCGGCGCCAGGTTTGAGAACTCCGCTTGTGCACTGAAGTTTAGATTTACCTGGGAATTCCAGGTGAATCCAAAACGTGTCCCTTCCGTGAATTCGTAAAGCAGCCCCAGGTTGACCCCCCAACCCCAGGCGTTGTCATCCATCTTGAGTTGTCCATCGCCATAGTGGGGATTCACATTATTAATGGCCACCTTGTTTTTGTAAATCCCGTTCATTGCCGTGACGCTCCCCCCCAGAGACAGTTTCGAGGTCACTTTGTAGGCAATGGCCGGTACAAAGGAAAGCCCCACCAACGTTCCCTCCTGTACGTAATAACGGCCCACCCAGTTATCATTGTATTTCATGGGGGCGCCGAAATTTCCGGTCATGGCAAAACCGAGCTTCAAATCCGGTGAGACGCTGTAACTGAAAAACCCGCCACCACCGAAGAACAATCCATCGGACCCGAATACCTTGCCCCCGTCATCACTGCCCAGCCCGGGGGATGTGCCGGCGCCGGGGGAAAACTTCAGGTTGCTGAAATCAAGCTGGCCTGCCGCCAGAATCTGAGCACCATCCAACCGGGTCATACCTGCCGGGTTGGTAAAAACGGTGGCGGCATCCTGGGCCCTCACATTATAGCCCGCCGAGGCCAAACCCACGTCGGCCGTTCCGATCTCGTAAGCAATCAGTCCCCCGGCCATGGCCGGTATGGCACTGATAAGAAACAACCCGAATATCAGTGATGACAAAACGAAAATGAATTTTCTATCGCAAATTGCCTCTTTCCGTGTAAACATAAATTCCACCTAATTGGCATCTAACAATGAAAACGGATCCCGCTTGTCCGAAACGCGAGGACTGCAACCACGCGTCGCCCATTACGCGAGCATTACTCGCTCGCCTTGTTGTTGTGCATGGCCGCCTCGAGCTTCCTGATGTCTTCCGGCGTGAGCTTCGGCCGGTCGATGGTAAGGGTCAGCTTATCGAGCTCACCGGTGAATTTGAAGGGCACCTGATAGTCCTTGTCGTCCACCGGTGTGCCGGTATCGGCGCCCACGTCGAAGTTCTCGTCCCATTGTAGGGTTAGCGGAATGGTCTTTTCCATCTTCCGCGTCGCGACAACCTTGCCGTCGACCTTGAGTACGCCCGTGCCGCTGCGCCCCAGACCACTGGGGGTGCCGAACGCAAGCGTGGCAACGCCCAAGCCGTCATACTTGAAATCGAATTCGAGCGTGTGCTTCCCCGGCGAAAGAACCTCCGCGCCTTCCCACTTGATCCGTTTGAGATCGAAGAGGTTCCACGTGAACACCGGCTTACCTTTCAGCAAGTAGAACCCGTAGCCGGCGAAACGTCCACCCTGGGTAACGATCATTCCCTCGGCACCACCCTGCGGAATCTCGATTTCCGCTTTGAAATTGTAGGACGTCGCGATGACGCTTGGCGCGTCACCGTTGGGTGTGCCCGTCATTTCGCCGGAGTAGGTGAACACGGTACGGCCGGCCGAGAGGCTGGGGCGGGGCTGGACTATGCGGGTGAAAGTGGTTGCATCCAGCGGCAGGACCTGGTTCCTCTCTGCTTCCTTCCAGAATAGCGCGTCCATCTCCTTCAGTTTCTCCGGGTACTTTGCCGCCACATCTTCGTACTGCGTCCAATCCTTGCTCATGTCGTACAACTCCCAGGGCCAGCTTGCTGGGTCCGGGTGCCCCTTACCGCTGTTGTCCCACGGTATGCGCATGACCTTGGTGCTGGCGATCCAACCGTCGTGGTAGATCGCGTGGTCTCCGATCATCTCGAAGTACTGGGTTTTGTGCGTCGAGGGAGCGTCTGCGTTCTTCTTATGGAAGGTGTACGCCATGCTCACGCCCTCGATCTGTTTCTGCGGAATGCCGTCCACCACCTCGGGCTGCTTGAGTTGGGCCCCTTCGAGGATCGTCGGTACAATGTCGATGACGTGGTGGAACTGATTGCGGATACCGCCCTTGTCCTTGATCACCTTGGGCCAGGAGATCGCCATGCCCTGCTTGGTGCCGCCGAAGTGCGACGCCACCATTTTGGTCCAAGAGAACGGTGTGCCGAAGGCCCAGGTCCACCCCACCGACATGTGCGGATAAGTCTGATCCGTACCCCAGGCATCATAAAATTTCAATTGGGCCTCCACCGGCAGATGGACGCCCTGGACCGCCGCAATCTCGTTCGGCGTGCCGTTCGGACCACCTTCTGCGCTGGTGCCGTTGTCGCCGTTGATGTAAATGATCAGGGTGTTGTCGAGCTTGCCCATGTCCTCGACCGCCTGGATCACACGGCCGATCTCGTGGTCGGTATAAGCCACGTAAGCGGCGAAGACGTCAACTTGACGCAGGAACAGCTTCTTCTCGTTGTCGTTAAGCTGGTCCCATTCCTTGATCAGATCCTTGGGCCACGGGGTCAATTTCGCGTCCGCCGGGATCACACCAAGCTTCTTCTGGTTGGCGAAGATAGTCTCGCGCAGTTTGTTCCAGCCTTCGTCGAACAGCTTCATTTTGCTGATCTTTTCGATCCACTCCGGTGTCGGGTGATGGGGCGCATGGACACCGCCCGGCGCGTAGTAAACGAAGAACGGCTGCTCCGGCGCGAGCGCATTCATCCGTTTCATATACGCGATGGCTTCATCCGCCATCGCAGTGGTCAGGTTATAATCCGGGTTATCCAGAAACGGATAGATATAGGTCGTATTGCGGGCCAGGTTGGCGGGCTGCCACTGATTGGTATCCCCGCCCATGAACCCGTAGAAATAGTCGAAACCCATGCCGGTCGGCCACTGGTCGAAGGGCCCGACCTGGCTGGTTTGGAAGGCCGGCGTGTTATGGTTTTTGCCGAACCAGGACGTCAGGTAGCCGTTGTCCTTCATGACCTTGCCGATGGTCGCTTTGTCCCGGGTCATGATGCTGTTGTATCCGGGGAAGCCGGTTGCCGTTTCGGACACGGTGCCGAAGCCCATCTGGTGGTGGTTGCGCCCGGTGATGAGCGCCGCCCGCGTTGGAGAGCACACCGCTGTTGAGTGAAAGTTCGTGTAGCGCAGGCCGACGTCGGCGATTCGGTCCAGCGCCGGGGTCGGGATCACGCCGCCGAAGGTGCTGGGGACACCGTACCCCGAGTCGTCGGTCATGATCAGCAGCACGTTGGGCGCGCCCTTGGCTGGCACCACGCGGGGCGGCCAGTAGGGCTTGGATTCCAGGGCGTTTCGTTCGATCTTGCCGCCGAATTTCTCATCCGGCATGGGTGGCAGTTGTTTGCCGTCAATGGTGGTGGTGGCGCTGGGCGATCCCGGTACGCCGGTGGTTTGCTGCGCCGTCACGGGCAAGGCCGTAAATGCGGCGGTCAGCAGAATAAACATGATCGCAACCGCCAGAAATCCGTTTTTTTGTTTCATACCCTAACTCCTTTCCTCGGTTCTATAGTTCTTTGTCGTGCCTCAAACAGCTATTTTATAGCTTTTACTATGCTTTCATCATTCAAACCTGTTTCTCTGAACATCGCCGAATGGCATCAAAAAGCTTCTGTTCAAGAAAAGGTTTCTTCAGATAGGCAACCGCGCCCGTTTTCTTCGCCATTTCCTGCCACTGCGGATTGTCATGGGCCGTCATGAAAAGGACCGGATACGTTGCTCCCTGTGATGAGAGCTTTTCATGAAGCTCAAAACCGGTCATTCCCGGAAGGCGAATATCCAGGACCAAACAGCATTCCTCCTGGCCAAAGGTGAATTCGAGGAAGTTTTCCGCAGACTCGAAAGTCAGGGCATGATAGCCGACCGATCTCAGGAGCCGTTTGAGGGCCCTCCGAATGGACTCGTCATCATCTACCACATAGACTGTGAATGATTTTTTTTGCACCCCACCCTCGCATCTGCAGACAAAAGTCTCTGGGCAATGAACTCAAAAACTTCCCGGAGAAATAATTCTGTCAGAAAAGATGATGTGTGAAGTTTAAATAGAGTTAAAAAGAAAAGATATTGGACTTTGGTACAATAGCGAGGGTTAGATGGTCGAAGAACGGATCTGAAGCTTTTCGGCAAACCGGACGAGGTCTGCAAAGGATTCGGCCTTCATCTTCTGCATCACCTGGGCCCGGTGGACCTTGATGGTTTTTTCGGTTATTCCGAATTTGTAGGCAATCTGCTTGTTCAACATACCGCTCACCACAAGCTTGAAAACCTCCCGTTCCCGCGGGGTCATGGTATTAAATCTGCCCAGGAGGATTTTCATTCGCTTTTTCTGTTTCATCAAGATCCGGTGTTTTTTGATCCCCCGGGAAACCGCCTCCAGGAGTTCATGCTCTTTGAAAGGTTTTTCCAGAAAATCCATGGCACCGGCTTTGAAAGCCTTGACGCTCTCAGGGACCGTACCGTAAGCCGTAATGAAAATGATGGGAATGAAAATCTCCTTTTCGGACAGGCGTTCCTGAAGGGCCAGGCCGTTCAATTTGGGCATCTTGATATCCAGGACAAGGCAGCCCGGCACGTGGGAAGGGCCGTCATCCAGGAATTCCAGCGCTGAAGCAAAGGTCTTCGTTTCATAGCCATCGGATCGCAACAACCGTTCCAGCGCCTTTCGAACGGAAGGGTCGTCATCTACCACATAGACAATGGGGTTTTCATCCGTCATGCCGTATCTCCTTGACGTACCGGGAGGGTAAAGGCAAAGACGGCCCCCCCGTCCGGATGGTTTGAAGCACAAATGGTTCCCCCGTGTTCCCGGATGATTGTCTGGCTGATGGCGAGCCCCATGCCCATGCCGTGGGGTTTGGTGGTGTAAAAAGGCTCAAAAAGGACTTCTGAGTTCTGTTCATCAATACCGGTCCCAAGGTCGGCCACTGACACTTTTATGGCCGATTCCTGTTGTATCTCGGTTTTGATCACCAGTCGGCGACGGACAGCGGGTGTTTGCTTCATGGCAACCGCACCATTTAGAATCAGGTTGATGATCACCTGCTGCAGTTGGACGCGATCCCCAAAGAGCGGGGGCAATCCCGAGGAAAATTCCGTGACAATAACCAGTTCCTGTAGAAGGGAGTCGGCCCTCAAAAGAGACAATACGTCCCCAATCAGTTCGTTTATGTCCAGGACGGTAACAGGGATCGGTTCTTTTTTCAGCAAAGCACGAATTTTCAAAATGATGCTGCCGGCCCGCGCGTTATCCCGGGTGATGTCTGCAAGGATTTGACGCACCTCGTCTAAGTCCGGCTCACCGGCCCCCAAAAATCGCATGGCGGCCTCGGCGTTGCTCTGAATAGCCGTGAGAGGCTGGTTGATCTCATGGGCCAGGGATGCGGTCAACTCCCCCATGATTCCCATTCGCGTCACATGGGCCAGATGTTCCCACTGCTTTCTGGCTTCCGCCTCTGCTTCCATGCGCTTGCTGATATCCTTGATCCTGTGAACGATGCGGGTGACCTTTCCCTTTTCGTCGAGGATCGGGTCCGATAATATCAGGTACCATGCGTGCCGTTTTGTATCGTAGATCTCCTCTTCCTGATGATTCCCTGATTGAAACGATCTCCTGGCGGGGCAATGGAGAGCCGCCTCTTTTTTTTCATGCATCAAATCATGACAATGCTGGCCCAGAATTTCCGATGATGACCGACCAAAAAAAGGGATTGCTGCGGCATTGTGCCGACGGATTTTCAAATCCCCATCCAGAATCATGATAATGTCCGGCGTGGAATCAAAGGTGGTCCGCCATTCATCAGCCGACTTTCGAACGGTCTCCGCCATTTCCTTCAATTCATAATCCGCTCGTTTTCGAACAATAGCATTGGCGAAAACCTGTGCGAGCAGTTCCAATTGTTTTACCAGCGGTTCCGGCCAAACACGCTCCTCTCGCATGGTGCCAAAGGTTAGTGCTCCGAAGAGCAGGTCATCTCCCCCGGCTGACAAGGGAAACGTCAATGAGGACTTAACCCCGTAGTGGCGCCAGACTTCCTGATCGCGAGCCGCCTCCTTGGGCGCCGCCTCCGTTGAAATGGCGACGATCCTGCCCGATTTCAATTGCTCTAAAACCCATGGAAAATTCGATTCAGCCTCCATTTGTTCCGTGAGGGGCGGCCCTCCCGAAGGCCGGTAAACGTGGGTTTGATAAAGGAAACGAGGGTCCTCAAGGGACAACTGCCAAAGCGCCGAAAAGTCGAGCCCCTGCAGTTCGCAGACGCGGCGCTGGGTGTCCAGAATGACCTCATCGATCCGTTCAGTGGGAAGGTTGATAAAGCTCGCTGAGATTTCGGAAACCAGCCTCTCAAACTTCAGCCGTCGCCTCAGTTGCTCCTCGGCCGAATTATTCATGGAGTGCCTATTGTATTAAAGGTTTGATCCAAAAATTTCATGCGCTTTCAAACTGTTGGGTGAAAAAATCCGGTTTTGACCTTGGACGGGAACAAAACACGGGTATTTTTAACCGACAGACCATGGAAAATCAAGGCCGAAAAACCCCCATGCCCCCCGTGTTCGCCAAACAGCTTCATACTCCCTATTGTACCAAAGTCCAATATCTTTTCTTTTCCGGTATCTGTATGGTTCACCAGGTCTCAAAGTGATGTGTCCGGATTTTCCCGCAATAAAGCAGGATTAACCCGGTGAAAAATAAACTTTTCGGTGAAACGTATGTCAAACAGAAAACCAGATTGAAAAAATGAAAGGAGAAAAGAGATGAACACGCATGGTTTCAAACACCCGGTTATTGTGGCACTTTTTGTGTTGATTGTTGGGGTAATGCTCATGGTGCCGTCCGGCGAATTAAATGCCCGTGATCGCGGCATCAACCAGCCCGGTGCAGCCGGAAATAGAGGCGCTGACCCCGGCGTCAACCAGCCCGGTGCAGCTGGAAATAGAGGCGCTGACCCCGGCGTCAACCAACCCGGTGCGGCTGGGAACACCGGAAGGGATCCCGGCGTCAACCAACCCGGCGCAGCGGGAAACAGGAGAGGCCATCGCCGCTGATGGGTCTTGGGGTTTGTTCCCGTCCGTTGGCAGCATTCAAAGTCACGACAAAAATCTTGATATGCGGTTTTAGTGATGAGTGATGCTGCGGTTCATTTAAGCCCGACCGGTGATGACATCCTGTCGGTCCATCTAAAGGGTACATGGCAAATGGAGATGGCACCCCACATATTCTTACTTCACCAACTCGATATCACCAGGTCGTCAGGTCTTGTCGTACCACGCCTCGGTGGGGCTGTAGAGACGCAAGACGGAAAACCACCCCTTGCCGGGAATAGTCTGGATCCAGTTCGCCGCCTTGGAAAGGGGATAGATTTTCAGGCCTTCCTTCCACATTTTGCTGGCCGCGTCCGGCTTGCCGTCAACGAGGAACCCGCGCAGGGCGACCCAGTTCACCCAGCTGGTTGATTTTGCGGTGAAGTAGCCGTCCGGAATCTCACCCTCGTAATCGGGTGGAAGGATCAGGTATTTACCCCCTTTGCCCTTGTCTGGTCCGGGAGGGCTCATGTCGATCACAAAGCGGAAGAAGGCGTCATTAACCGTTCCCGGGCCTGCCCCCGCCGGGATCTCAACCACTGTCGGGCCATCTTTCTTGAGATCGAGAAAAGGGACACAGTAAACCGTGCTGGTGTTGCCGGTGAGAAACAGGGGATTGCTGTCCATCAGCTGATCAAAGATCACGACCTGGTTCGACTTTTTGGCGCCGAGAGCCGCCAGACCGACCCGCATTGCCTCCAGCGAGGTCGCGGGCACTCCATTCAGAAAGGTCTCCACGCCGCGAAGAAAGTCGAGGTTGTCGTAGAGCAGCGCAGCGGTCTTCTTGGTGGGAATCCCGTCGAAGAATTCAAGAGTGCCGATCCTCGTCTCGACCGTGTCAGGGGTCAGGATCGACTCCGGGATCTTGGTGTTGTAGCCCGGTGTTGCTTCTTCCGCGGGTACTTGATCAACCATCACAACAGAGAAAACCAGAAGGGTCATAACGGCTAGAATTTGGAATAATTTGGTGTTCATAAGATTACCTCCTTAGATAGTTTTCATGTCTGTCAACGCGATATGTTCGCCCTCAAAGAGAAATAAACTTCCTGATGACACAATTCGCATATTGACGATTCGAAAATAATGGCATATTATATGCCATACACCAAACGCCGACGGAGGTTGCAAAATGGGCACAACAAAAACAGCTACTGCCAGGGCTTTACTCGATCCAAAGGTAAAAGAAGAGGCCGAAGAGATTTTGAAAAAGTTAGGGTTGTCTGTTTCAAAATCATTTGAGCTTTTTTACCGGCAGGTTATCGTTCAGCGTGGATTGCCGTTTGAACTTCATATCCCAAATGAAAAGACCATGAAAGCCATTGAGGATTCCAGGAAAGGAAAGGGGCAGAAGTTTTCATCGGCCCAGGAATTGTTTGATGATCTCGGAATGTAATGAGATGAGAGACATTAGACGCGACACTCAATTCAAGAGAGATGTAAAGCTGGCAAGAAAGCGCGGCAAAGATATTGAAAAACTAAGAGCCATTATTTTGCATCTTGTACGTTCGGAAAAACTACCACCCGAAAACAAGGATCATCCCCTTAAAGGAACCCTGAAAGATTGCCGTGAGTGCCATATCGAACCTGATTGGTTGCTTATTTACCGGGTAGAGGGGAGTGAACTTTGTTTAGTTCGTACCGGTGGTCATGCGGATCTCTTCGGTTGAACATCAGAGATATCTTTCTGGAGGGATGTTTCGCCGTACGGTTGAAAACCTCTCTTGTCAAGCAAAATGAACTGTACGGTTAAAAGGTTTAAGCCTTGACAAATCATGCAATACGATGCCTCAACCTGAGTCAAGTGCCAAAAGACTCCGAGATGATGTGGGCCGAGGATCGGTCGTCCTGCTCAACGACCACTTACCTGGCTCGGGAGAATAAGCACTCCCTGCATTTCACCCCCTTCAAGAATTCATCGTTTTCAGATGGAGGCGATAATAATGCGAAGTAAGACAGGGTTTGTGGTTTTTTTCTTTGACGCACGCGGGGATTTTCTCTATAGTTCCTCCACAAAAAGCAACGTCTTATTTAGCTCGTTATGAATGGATTAATACAATGAAATCATTAGCCCGTTTTGTCGGTGTTTTAATTATATCTGCAGCTTTTCTGAGTGGCTGTGCCAATTCCGATAAGTTGTCGGAGGGCGCTGCCGAAATGGCGCAAATCCCCATAACGGAAAACCCCAGCGGCAAGACCTATCCGGGCAAGTTTATCTGGCATGATCTGCTGACACCGGATCCCCTGTCGGCCGGGAAGTTTTACGAGAAGCTGTTTGGCTGGGAGATTGAATACGAGGGACGCTATGCGGTCGTGCGTAATCGCGGCAAACTTATTGCGGGGATCCTCCAGGTGGAACCATCAGATGGCCAAGCCAGAGATGGTGTCTGGATACCCTGGGTGTCCGTGGCCGATGTGGATGCAGCGGTCAGCCTGGTAAAGTCCAATGGCGGAAAGATATTGAAAGGCCCGGTCCATATGGATCAACGCGGTCGGGGCGTTCTGATCAGTGACCCGCAACGGGCACACCTGGTGTTACTCAAGGCAAAGGGAGGAGATCCGGCCGATACCGAGGCAGCCATCGGTGATTGGCTGTGGAATGAGATTTGGACTGATGACCCGAATCGCATCGAAAATTTCTATGGGTCCGTGTTGGGCTATGATGCGATAGATTCGGGAGACCGATATGGTGTTTTCAAAACCAATGGAAAATGGCGTGCGGGTATCCGTCATGTGGAGGATGATCGCGAGCACATGCTTTGGGTGCCGGTTGTCCGGGTTGCTGATCCCGAGGCGACTGCGCAGCGCGTGAGAGAATTGGGTGGTGTGGTATGGGTTTCACCCGATGAGGCGCCGAGTAAAGGTGATACCGCATTGATTGCCGATACCACCGGCGCATTGTTGTTGATACAGCGATGGCCCCCGCGGGCATCCAAAGGGGGGCATTGATCATGAAACAATTTATCAGGCTGTTCGTGATTTTTGTGGCACTCCTCTGTGTCCTGCTTCTGACAGGTTGTGCCCCCATCGACAGGTCCGCGTGGTCCAGTCCGGGTTATTACGATGTATATGACGGCTATGGGTATCCACATGGGTACGGCTATGGCGGTTATCCGTATCAGTACAATAGATCCAGAATGGGTCGTCCCGTCGGAATGCCGAGAGGCGGTCGTCGCTAGGTTCGGGCTAGGCATCAATCTTTTTTGAAGTTAAACATGAAATATTCCATGAGTGAAAGGTGGGAATGTAATGAATCTTTCAGAAAAGATAATTAACAATGTAAAGATATTGCCGGAATCAAAACAATTACAAATCCTTGATTTTGTAGAATACTTGAAGTTAAAAATGGAGAAGGAAGAACAAAAGGAATGGAAAGAGTTTTCTCTTTCATCAGCAATGGAGGGCATGGAGGATGAAGAATCGCCATATTCATTGAATGATATTAAGGGTGCATAATCGGGTAACTAGGGGTTCCTCCTTTTTCTTATTTGTCCTTTCCCAAATATCAATTCTTTCAATAAACCTTGACGATATATTTCATTTTTCCGCCATGGATGGCGTTGATGAAGAGCGGACGGGCCGCCTTGCCGTTTGGCCCGATGGAAATTTTACCCATGATACCCTCAAAATCAAGGGTCGAACGAATCATATTGTTAATGCATGATCTCTCGCCGGGAGGGTTGCAGCGGTTCATTGCATCCACCAGAAGCGCATAGCCCTCAACGCCCAATGCCGCATAGGTGGTTGGCTTGCCTTTTATTTCTGAAGTCGCTTTTTCCCCATAGGAAGTCAATGGCGCTTCGTAGGCGTAAAGGTCGGTGGCCAGCAGGCCGTCCAGCAGGCGGGATTCATCTTTGTACTTTATCAGTACAACCGACAGCAGTCCATCACTCCCCATTATCTGCGGCGCCCAGTCCATTTTCTCGGCTTCTTTGATAATACGGATCACATTTCCGGCCTCAATGGGAAGGTAGAGCATTTCAGGATTTTTTGTGCGAACGCGTTTTAACATGCCTTCATAGTCATCCGCATCCCTGGACAAGAATACCGTGTCGGTAATCTGCCCGCCGATGGATTCGAACTTGCGTGCAAATTCGTTTCCCAGGTGGCTGGAGTAGGTGCTATCCGGGTTCATGAATACAGCCACCCGATCGATCAGCAACTCATCCCGTACGTACAGCGCCGCAACCGCCCCTTGGAAATCGCCATCAAAAGAGAACTGACTGACGAATTGGTTATTGCGGGTGATGTTCGGATGGGTGGCAACCAGTGCCAGGATCGGCGTTTTATAGTCGTCTGCGATGCTTGCCATTGCCAAAACAGGCCCGCTGCCGGAAAGGGTTAAGATGGCAGACACCTTGTCCGCTTCGGCCAGCTTCTTCAGTGCCTTTAAAGACTGTCCAGGATCGCCTCTGTCATCTTCCACAACCAGTTCGATGGTATCGCCATTTTTAAGATAAGGCGTTAACTGCATGGCGGCCTTGATCCCCTTGAGGCCCTCATCTCCCTTGGCGCGGTCAGCACCGGTAAACGGCGCAATGATGCCGACTTTAATCGTCTTGCCGCTGGGCTGAACAGCCGCTTTGCGGTCGCATCCATTGAACCAGAAAACAACTGCGATGAGCAGTACAATCGGTAGATATCGTTTCATGAGCACCTTATGGAATATAGATAACTTTTGCACGGATGATCAGCTTTCTGGTGAAATTGCTTTGAATCTTTTGCTTGAATTGTGTGAGATCGGCCCGGGTTAACTGATCCCGGGCCAATATGTCCACAAAGATTACCTCTTTATCTCCGCGCCGGCTCAAACGGGCCTTCTGGATGATCAAATATTTCCCATTAACCAGAAAGCGTTCATTTTTCCAGCCGCTTTCAACGACTCTCTTTTCGACGATCCGGTCGTAAGAAAGGTATAGGGGGATGCTAATCAGTGCCAGAAAAAGCGCCACAACTCCGATACCGCGCTTGCCGCGTACCGCCGCTGAGTAACCCAGCATCCGGAACGTAAATGCCGAAGCCAGAATAATGCCCACCAGGTTAGTGGAAAAGAGCAGAAATGCCTGATTGAAAAAATTTAAATCCCAACGTCCGATTCCGATACCGGCCACTGCCAGGGGCGGCACCAGGGCCACGGCGATGGCCACACCGGCCAGGCTTTGAAGGATTTCTTTAAATGATTTGGTATAGGCGCCGGCAACCCCGGCGGTAATGGCCACGGCAAGATCGAGCAGGGTGGGGTTCAGGCGGGCCTGCATCTCCTGGGTAATAGGTTTGTGCGGAAACAGTAGGGTGATCATGGCAGCCGCGCCAAGGGCGATCAGGATGCCGCCCATGATTTTTATTGCCGAATTTTTTGACAAATTCACATCTGTTCGCAGCAGGCCCATGGCCAAACTCACGATGGGCGCCATTAGCGGCGCCAACAGCATGGCGCCGATGACCACCGAGGCGCTGTTGAGATAAAGGCCCACAGTCGCCAACATGGTACTGAGAACCATCAGCACCATATAGCTCATGTTGATGCGTGCATCTTCACGCAGCGTGGCGAAAAGATCGCGGAAACGCGCCTCCGAAGCGTAGGAGAAAAAGGGGATCTTCTGTTTTTTTCTGGTTTTGAGCAGTTCTTTTCCCCTGGGCAGATGGTCGATGTCATTTTTTTCTCCGGCAGGTCGGACGCGTTTGTTTTCCTCCTTAAAGTCGGGGCCGATGTTGATGCGCACCGCGCCCGGCAGGGTTCTGCAGGTAAGCGGCGTATGGGTCGCACGCACGCCGTCGATGAACACATCGTGATCGGTCTCCGATGTGATATGGATCCGGGGGCTTTTGATATATCCAAGGGCACCGGGCAGCCGTTTGTGTTCTTGAGAACGGTTGAAAAGGGTCCACGCCAGGAATTTTAAATAGTCCACAACCGACCGCGGGGCTGCGATAACCAGTGATACCATCCCATCCGTAAAAGAGCTGTCATGGGAGATCAAGCGAGATGCCAGGCTCCCCACGTGGCGCTGAAGGATCATACAGCCGGAGGCAGCGGTTTTAATCTTCTGCCCGCCGGCGGTCGTAAAATCAAAACTGAGCAACTTCAGCCCAAAAAATTTTTTCAGTGCCGGAACCAGCAGGGCCATACGGCTGACATCTCCGGGTGCATCGATCAGCGGGACCCGGCCCATCGTCGCCTTGAACAAGAGGATCTTTTCGTTGCAAAGAATCAGATCCATAACCTGAGCGTCCCGGCGCAAGGCCAGATCTAAAGCTCCGTTGAAGTTTCTGGGAAGCCTGTAAGACTTGATCAGGTCTTTTTGTGTTTCGCCAGGCACGATACCGACGCTGAATCCGTACTCCACTGCCAGCTTCAGGAGTTGTTTGATGACATCCAGCGTTCCGGAAACCACAACGTGTGAGGTTCCGACGAGCCGTTCCTGGGGATTTTGCACCAGGTCGTCAATGGCAACTGGCGTGATGGTGGCGCCAAAGGAATTGCTCTGCAGTCGTTTGATAAGCGGTTCAGTCTCTTTGGTATAGACATACAATGCAGATGAAACATGATCCGTCATAAACTTACCCTAATCATGTCTTCTTGGACTTCCATTCTGCCGATCTGGTGGGATTTCTCTTCCTGGTCAGCTTTTGCATTGTGGTGTGTCTCATCCGAAGCATAAGGTATGGACATAAAAAGCAACACCCCGGTTAATATATGCACCGTACATTAAGTTATGTAGGAAATCAAGACCGGGAGCATACACGGTTGAGATCTAATCGCGATTATAGGAATTTCAATGCCTTTTGTCTATCCTGAGCTTTGGTCCAAAACCTTTACCTGTGGGACGAGAGCGTTATTCTCAGTATCTACTGAAGGAAGCCATGCCTTTTCAGTATTACCTCCGGATGTTGACAAGTACATTGATGGAATTGTAGCGGAGACACTTCCTGACAAACGAAAGCCGCGGGAGGCGAACGCCCCCCGCAGCTGTCTGGATTTAGAACTATTTCTGGCGCTTAAATCCCTACAAGAGATGCAGAATTGTCAGCCACTTGCAGCGGATAGGGCGTAAGCGGCGGCATGGTTGTTGGTCCTTCACCCTTCGCCAACAGTTCCACGCGCCCTTTCAACCAGGCCTCTTCTTCCTCGGTGAGGTTCAAGAGAGGCGACCGCACCTTGTGCCCGCTAACGATTCCTTTGAGCTCCAACCAGTACTTCCAGAAAGCAACCACGTAGACACCCTGGCGGTAATTGGGCCAGAAGAACTCGTTCAAGAGTTGCCGCCCGGGCTCGATCGAATTGTATAGCTTCAAACCTTCTTCCCACTTGCCGGCCATGATCAGGTCGGTGTAGTCGCGGATCGGCGTGTGCCCGGGTTCCTGCATGAGCCACAAGTGCCAGTTGGTGCACATACAGGGGTTTCTCATGACTTTCATTTCGTGGGGCCAATGATCTTCCAAGGGGTCGCTGACCCAAATTTTGTAGTCCGCTTTCCGTTCGGTCTCGGCGCACCACATGAGGTCCGTGCGGCCATCCTTGACACCCACAATATTCGGTATTTCGCGGGAGAGTTCCGCGACGGTATCAGAAGTTGCCAGGTGACAAAGGGGGCTGTCGTAAAAGACAACGCCGATGTCCAGGGGGGCGCACGTCTCTCTCCACCATTCTTTGAGGCCCTGCTGTGTGGCGCACTGGAAATAGGAAGAGAGGAGCACCACATGATCCATGCCGGCTTCCTCGGCGTGCTTGGCCAGTATGATCGCCTCTCTGGCAGAGTGGCTGGCCGTCTGCGCCAGGGTGGTGATCTTCCCTTTGCATTCTTCGGCTACGATCTCCACCACCCGCATCCGCTCTTCTCGGGTCATTGAGAAGAATTCTCCAACATTTCCCAAGAAGAAAAGCCCATCGTTCCTGCAATCGATCACATACCGGATGGTATTTCTGAGATCCTCTTCGTGAAGCTCCATGGTGTCGTCATGGAAGGGTGTCGGAATAGTGGCGATCAAACCCCCATGCCCAAGGGTTTCCATTGACCATTGTTTCGCATCGTGTTTGCTTTTGTATTGCATTTTTATTCTCCTTTTAAATATTATTTCTAATTTCAGAGTTATCGTTTGATTTGCTGTTAACAACCAGGTTGAATTCGCTGCAAATGAATTCTAGATTTCCACCCCCTTTCATGGGAAGGGTCATGTTTCACTGAGATTTCCAGAATCTTTTTGAGTCATAAATTCGCCCATACCCCATGGCCTTTTCCCCCCAGAGAATAAGCTGGTTCAGGAATGGTATTTCCAATCGGATCATTGACCTGGTAAAATCATGAATTCTGCCTGATGGCTTATTGAAAGGGCATACCCGCACACAGGTGGAGCAGTCCATCCGGTTTTTTGCCCAGAACCCAAAGCATTTTTCGGCATTAATGAACCACTTTGAAACACCACTGTGATTGGAAATATTCTTTCCTTCCGTGGACACCGCTCCTTTTTCAATGGCCTGGCTGGGGCATTTCATTGCGCATATCTTGCAGGTTTCACAGAATTTCGTTACCCCGAAAGGCTTGTAGGAATCATGCTGCAGAGGAAGATCCGTAAAGACCTTACACAAACGGACCCTGGGCCCGAATTTTTTTGTAATGAGAATCCCGTGCCGCCCCAGTTCTCCCAGTCCCGCGGCCATGGCTAAAGGAACGCTGAGGGCCGTATCGTTTCCAGATGGAATGGCCTGGTAACCAAGGCCACGGATGAACGTGGCCATAAGATTGGCAAGAAATGCCATTTTGGAGTATCCCAACCCGGTTGATGACCCCTGGATTCCATTGGGAGCCATGCGCATGGTCTCGTAGTCCATCTCAATGGCCATGACAATAGCATTATCGCACCCTTCCCGGATTTCAAGCGGGTAGTGCTGCCGTTTAATGGTATTGTATTCATGGGAGTAAACCCAGGAAGGATGAAGCCCTGCAATTCCCACCAGGCTGGCCCCGAAATAACGCGCCACCAATTTTATGATTCGACTCATTTCTTCAGGGGTTTCTTTGACCGGTTCACCGGCTTCTACCATATGCCGGATCCTGTCGTTCACACCCTCCCAGGTGTAAAGACCGAGGTTACTGCCTGCATTCCCGAAACCCGCGCCCCATTCAAGGTTCCATGAGGCATTTCTGAGAGCGTAGTCTATCTTCCGAAACCCCACCTTTTCCTGAAATTTGGCCTCCCTGTAAACGCGGTTGGATTCCCACTCGAACTTTTTATCCCACAGGGCTCTTTTGAACATCTCGTTTTTTTGATCGAAACGATCCGGGGCAACCGGAAAAGGTGGGCACGGTTCGGATTGCACTTCCTGTTTAGGTGTTTCCTGCTCTTTGAGTGCCAGATTTTCCATTGGCCTAACCTCTATGTTTTACCCGATAATTTATGGCGTTATTTCTATTCAAAGAATCCTCAGCTCGGAAAGCGTTCACTTGTTGTCTATCCGCCCATCATAAGATTCGGGAGAAACAGGACAATCTGAGGAAACAAGATAAAGAGAACTACGGCGAAAAGCATACACATCCAGAACGGGGTTACGCCCCTGAATATGGTATACATGGGAACTTTGGTGATCCCTGCAATGGCGAATACCGTGATGCCGATGGGGGGTGTGATGGTGGCGATCTCGACCATCATGGTGACCATAACCCCGAACCATATGGGATCAAAACCGAGCGTCATCATGGTGGGGTATACAAAGGGAAGGGTCAGGATGATTACCGGCAGGCCATTCATAACACAACCCAGAAGCAGATACATGCTCAGTACAAGGCTGACCGTTATATATCTTGAGACCTCAAGTCCGCTAAGAAACTCGGCCAGCGTAAAGGGGAGTTTGGTCAGGGCAAAAAACTGCGTAAGGGCCGTCGCATAAATGAAAATGAAGAAGATTAACCCTGCCATTTTAACGGCGCCCTTGGCATTTTCAAAGCAACTCTTGAAACTGAGTCGTTTCATGACGAGACCGATAAAAGCGGCGCAAAAGGCCCCGATCGCCCCGGCTTCGGTTGCTGAAAAAACGCCCGCGTAAATACCCCCGATGACCAGCAGAAAAAGGGGCAGCACCGGACCCGCGGACTTCAGGGATATTATCTTTTCCCCAATGGTGGTCCTGGGTCCCGCAGGACCCAACTGAGGATTCATACGGCAGCGAATTGTGATCATCAAAATGAACAGAATCGTTACGATAATTCCGGGGATGATACCGGCCATAAAAAGCTTCCCCACGGATTGCTCCACCATGACGCCGTAAATGATAAAGCTCAGGCTGGGAGGTATCAGGACCCCGATGGTTGATCCGGCAGCGATTGCCCCGGTAGACAGCCGCTGGTCATATTTGTATTTTTTCATCTCTGGCAGAGCGACCGTGCTCATGGTTACCGCTCCCGACATGGGGTCGCCCACCACGGCGGCAAAGGCCCCACAGGCCCCTACAGAGGCTGAAGCCAGGCCCCCTGGCAAGTGACCCAGCCACCTGTATGCCGTCATGTAAATGTCTCGACTGAAATGGGCGGCCGCCACCAGTAGCCCCATCCACATAAACAGGGGGAGGACGCTGAAAACATAATTACTCGCCGTGGTCTGTGAGGTCATGCCCAGCATACCCAGGCCCGCCTCCGGACTCGTCAGATACCCCATGCCCCAAATAACGACGGTGGCCATGGCAGCGCCGATATGGACATGGCAAAATATCAATGCAAACATGAGCAATAGGGCGATACCGCCGAAGGTGTAAGGTTCAATTTGGAAAGGAAGGAGGATTTCCGGTAAGAATGACATCCCAAACAGGACTATGGTGACGATGATGCCCGGGGCCATCCAAAAATACATATTAACGCCCCGGGCAGCTAGATCGCCCAAGCACTCTAAAAAATCGACCAATACGGCCAAGGCAAATAATGCCATAAAAACGGCGGTTATCATGGCAAAGGGCCAGAGCGGGATCTCCAGAAGGCCGGTGGTAGAACCGGTAGTCCATTCGTACTGTCCCTGCACGACACTTTGCCAGCTTATGATGGAGATGATTCCCAACGCCACCAGGTCAGCCGACGCGGTGATTGCGGCTCTGATGGTCGGCGAAAATTTGTTCACAAGAACATCGACTCTCACATGGTCTTTGAGCATTTGGGTATACGCCATGCCGGAAAAGAATATGATGACCAGCAAGACTTTGACCACCTCAATGGCGCCCGGGATGTTTATGTGCAGGGTAGCGCGTAGAATGACATCTATAACAATCAAAAGCATCCCGCCTATCAAGGCTAAGGCGCCGCTGGCAATGCATAAATTGGATACCGGCCTTAAAAAACTGCTTAACGCCCGGCCCAGCATCAATGGCCATGAAAAGGCCTGCCCCTCCAATTTTTCGCCTGGGACCTTTTCGGTCAAGACGTTCGGGCTGGTTTCAAGAACGCTATCCATACTGTATGCCTCTCTTTTCTTTATGGTTGGTTTCTCTTTTTATCCCTCGACCCTCATCAAGGATGAAAGCCGAGGACTCCTGCCCCATTACGGTGGAACAGGCGCCGCTAACGTCTATCCGAATTGATAACCGTACAGCTCCAGAAGCCGTTCAGCTTCTTCAAGAATCTTTTTCCCGGGCAGGCCTTTTTTCTCCATTTTCTCGGCCCATTCAACCCACAAGGCCCTGAAAATCTTCCTGGCCTCTTTCATGTCTTCCGGCGACCATTCGAAAAGCTCATGCCCCTTTTTCTGTGCAAGAATCTCTTCCCGCAGAATTTTATAACCGGGCAGATTAGCGCCTTCATTACATGCTCGCTGAAACCAGGGGGCCATCAACACGAATTTTTCCTGTTCCTCTGAAGTAAATTTTTTCCATATTTTGCTACTGAAGAGATAATGGCTGACGGTAGGGCTAATGGGTACCAAGGTATGGTATTTATATACCTCATTGAGGCGAAAATTGCCAAACGCTCCCCAGGCAACCACAAGGCCCTGCACCACGCCTCTTTCGCCGGAGGTATACATCTCACCAAGGGGCAATACCAAGGCGGAAGCCCCCAATTTGCTCATGGCTTTCGCGCTTGTCTCATCGTGACACCCGATGACTTTTCCTTTGAGGTCGGCCAGGGTACGGATCGGTACCGTGGAGTGAATCTGGGAGCGCAGCATAACCGAGGAACTGATATGTTTCACCTTCGCGCTGAACTGTTTCTCAAACTCAGGGAACTTCTCCCGGAGTATGCTCAGAACCAGGTTGGATGTGGCCATGTTAGGGAAGAGGCCGGGCAAGGAAAAGAGGTCATACAGGGGGAAGGCCCCTGGATTCATTGCACCGAAAATCCATGCAAAGTCGGCAATCCCAAGTTGCAAAGCCCTGTACATGTCGGGCCCTGGAACCAGCGTGCCGCCGGGATAATGGGTTACCTTTATCCTGCCGTGAGACGCCTTTTCTATCATTTTCCCGGGCCATTCATCCATGCGCGCAAACGCTTTAGAACCTGGTGCAGCAATGGTCGGCATTTTCAGGTCTATTTCAGCCTTTTTAAAAACTTTCTTTTCCTTCGCATAAGGCAATCCGGGGTTAAGTAATGTCACCGTTACGGCTAACAAGAAGAAAATGCCGATGAGCTGTATGATGTTTCTTTTCATTTTTAACTCTCCTTATGGTTTATTCTTGCGCCCTCGCCTCTTGTAAAGTAAGGGCTGGGCAGTAAAGTATTTAAAATATTCATCCTCTTAGGCACATTCACATCGATTTTAAACCATTGTTATCGCTTTTCCTCCTTTCGATAATTTGGGTTGTTCGCATTCAGTTCACGTGCGGCTTTCAGCGTTTTCATCCCTCCCGTGTGTGAAACTGCATTGAATTTAATCTCGGTTGGTTCGCTTAAAAGATTCATAGCCCCGAGCAGAACACCGAAGTGGTCAGATCCTAAATGATTATCCAAATCCACCTGTGTTTTCCACTCCTCAACCAGATTGAAAGCATTTTCATTCTCAATATCTTGGTAAAAATGGCAGCTTATACACCCATTCTGCTTTCGGGTGCGCTGAATCAATGCTTCAACTGTTTGCAAAAGTTCTTTACGCTTTTGAAGAAGCACCTTCATTCTTGTTGCCAGAACTATCACGGATGTTTTCTCCACTTAAAAACGACAATTTCGCTTGCATAGATTTGGTCTTTTTGCAAAAGACATCTGGGATGTCTAAAAATATAAATTCAAGATTGGTGCCAAAAGCTACCAAATGATAGGGATGTTGTATATCTGATTGATTGGATTAGTGGATTTGTCTAAATAGGATTATGAAATCTTTGTAAAGAAACTGGATTTACCCGCTGTATTCCGTGCCTTCCACGGAATACAGCGGGTAATCTTTTTAGATGAATGTCATAGCCACAGGAATAAGGATTTTGGATAAAAGGGTGTGTGGGTTTTCTGTCTGTGTGTAAATGGGAGGTTGCTTCATCCAACCGCCGGTAAAGTGCTGGAAAAATCCAAGAATTCAAACCTTCGGCCGTTTGATGCCGAGTTTATTCATGCGGGTTCGCAGCGTACTGGGGTTTAAGCCCAAGCGTTCAGCAGCTCCGTTGGCCCCCTGGATCTTCCAATAGGTGTTTTCAAGTGTCCGAACAATGTGTTCACACTCCATCTCTTCAAGTGTCTTCGTATCATCTACGGACAGAGTTGAAGAGGTTGGAATTTCAACCTGCAACTTGCCGTCTTTGCAGGTTATCACCGCCCGTTCAAGCACGTTTTCCAGTTCCCTGACATTGCCGGGCCAGGGATATTTTTGCAAAGCCTTTATGGTTTTTGAAGGAATTGCCTTGATTTTTTTGCCCAGTTTTTTGCCAAATTTGTTGCTGAAGGCATTAACGAGCAGGGGGATATCTTCCACACGCTGCTGAAGTGGCGGTACCGTGAGTGGAAAAACATTTAATCTGTACCAGAGATCTTGCCGGAAGCGGCCATTCTTAACTTCTTTTTCAAGATCCCGGTTTGTGGCAGCTATCACCCGAACATCGGTTTGTATTGTACGGGAACTGCCCAACCGCTCGAATTCTCCATCCTGAAGCGCCCTGAGCAGTTTTGGCTGCAACTCTAAAGGTAGTTCGCCAATCTCGTCCAGAAAAAGAGTTCCCCCATTGGCAAGTTCAAAACGACCTACCTGTCTAGCTTGAGCACTGGTAAACGCCCCCTTCTCATGGCCGAACAATTCACTTTCGATAAGGTTTGAAGGGAGTGTGGCGCAATTCACTTTTATCAGGGGTCGGTCTTTACGCCCGCTTGCGTTATGCAGCGCTCTGGCAATCAACTCTTTTCCCGTGCCGGTTTCGCCCAGGATGACTACAGTGGCATCTGTGGGAGCGACTTGCTCCACCTTGAACAGGACGTACTTAAGCGCATCACTTTGACCGATAATCTCTTCAAAGTTGTGCTCCAGTTTGATCTCTTCCCTGAGATAGGTATAATCGTCCTCAAGCTGTTTTTTTAATTGTCTTATCTTCGCGAGCGTTTTCTGGAGCTTCAGCTCCGACTTCTTTCGCTCCAGTGCATTGGCAAAGATCTCTCCTGCGAATCGAAGGCGCCCAACAAGATCATCCGGCCAATGTTGTTCAGAGCGAAAAGCACCCAATGCAATGGCGCCCATAATTGAGCCGCCAACGGTCAACGGCATGGCGAGCGCCGATTTCAGACCCGTTTTCTGGAAACGCTGTTTGTCACGTATGGCCTCATCAGGCAGTTGGTCGGCACGGGAGAAGATAACCAGTTCATTGGCGAGCAATTTTTCGGAGACCCAGGGATAATTGACATTTAAAAGGCCTAAGGGAAATGGTTCAAGTCCCTTGATCGCCCATGAATGCGTGACGTTAAATGCTTTAGGATCTTCTAATAGCTCAAACAGAGAACCCCTCTCGACCCCAAGAAACTCTACGATGAGTTGAAGGCCGGACTCGATTTCCTTGTCAATATGGTTAGTGGGCAGATTGATGAATCTGGCTGAGAGTTCGGAAACAAGCGTCTCGAAATAAAGCCGTTTATCAGCACCTTCATCATTCTTTTTGTATTGAGTACTTTGGTTCCGTGATTTCGTCACCCTTTGCCCCAATTTCTATGAATTGTTTTTGTTTAGCAGGAAGTATAGGTCCAACGGCATTGTGCGTCAAGTCTAAATGATACACACTATGTTGTGGATTCTTGTTTCAGGATGTCTTCGCGGGAAAATTAAAGCGGTTCAATTATTTCTAAAGTGAGCAGGTAAAGTACGGTTATCTCTTTCCGCCAAAATCTTTTCATGGAGCTCCCGGAAACTTTGCGCCAACTGCGCCTCTTTTTTATCAGGCCTGATTTTCAGCTCCAATGCCTCGGTGGGGCAAACGGTCGCGCAAACCCCGCACCCGATGCACCACTGTTGATCAACAACCGCAACATCATCCTTTAGTGTCATGGCATCCACCGGGCAGATTTCAATACACGCGCCGCAGCTGATACATTTATCTTCATCTGTTTCCCGGAGGAAATAGGTGGCCATCAGAGCGTCTCTCGGCAGATATCTTCTTTTGATTGAACCCACATTCCAACACGCACATCCACAGCAATTACAGTTATGCTGGACTTCCCCTTCAGCATTGTCGACAAAATGGACCAGACCCGCCTCTTCGCTCTTCTTTATGATTGCAAGGGTTTCCTCTCTTGTGATCTCTTTTCCGAAACCCTTATCAATAACATAACGCGCCATGTCATTGAATTTGATGCACACTTCATTGGGATGCCCGCAACCGCTGCCCGTCAAGTGCTCTCTCGTTTTCCTGCAGGCACAGTGGCAGACCGCAAATACCTCTGCCGCTTGAATGACGCTCTCCATGGCGTGGTATGGGTAAACCGCCTGCATATCAGCGTTGATTGCCTTTTTAACCGGTACATAGCGGTATGGTTTGGTGTCAGTCCCATAGGTGACCTTGCTCACCTTCTTATTATAATATTGACGTATAAGCCCTGCCATTTTTCGTGCGGTGGGCGTGTCTTCACCTTTCCAGAAAAATGCCTGGGGAAACCCGAATCCCGCCTGGTGTAGGGCATAGCCTTTTTCGTTTTCTTCTGTCATAGCAGAGAAAACCAACCCCTTCTGTGAAAGGTTTTCCAGAACGTCCACCAACTCTCCCCGGGGAAGATCGCTTTGAGCGGCGATGTCATCAATACGCTGTGGCTGTAACGGAACAACTCCGGTGGGAATGGCCAGCACAACCGCTGCTTCCCGTGGGGTGAACATCTCTTTTAGAATTGTTATTAAATCCTTCGTCTCGGGAAAACCCATGCCCAAATAAGACATATGTTTGCTCAATTTTTCATAAATATCTTTATGGATCATATGGGTTCCTTTGAATGTATTTTTTAGCGGTGTCAACGGAACAACTTATCAAAATGGTGGTATAATTGTTTCGTATTTGGTAAGGGGAAGTTAAAAGACAAGGTGCAGAAATATCGATATATTTAAGATATCCCTAAGACTTTTTTTTCTTCTTCTTTTCCCGCAATCGCGACTCTCTTCGTTCAATGGCCTCGGTGTTTCGCCTTTTCTCTTCCTCGGTCTTGAAGATGATCCGCGGAAGCTCTTTTGTGTGACCGGTTTCATCTAAACCCACCAAAGTGAGATAGGCAGAGGCAATCTTGCGGATCTTTCCCGTGAGCAGGTCTTCTGTTTCCGCCCGAACACCGATTTCCATGGAGGTTCTCCCCACCATATTGATGCTCCCTTTGAGTGTAAGCAGATTCCCCACATAGGCAGGATAGTGGAAGTCCAGTCTGTCCACAGAGGCAGTCACAGCGTTGCAGCGGGCATGTCGCATCCCCACAACGGTTGCAGTCGTATCAATATGTTTCATAATTACACCACCGAGGATGTTTCCCGAAGGGTTGGCATCTTCCGGCAGCATTACGTGTGACATGATGACAGCGCTATCTTTTGCGGTTTTTGATTCCATGTTGCTTTTCCTCCAATTTTTGAAAATCCGTAAGAAACCTTCCAGCAAAACACATGCCAAATTCGGAAGCGCTTTATCCCTGCTAATATGACATTCACCTAAAAACGCACCCGCTGTATCCCGTGGAAAGCACGGAATACAGCGGGCTGGTTTGTTTTTATTGTGAATGTTCAATGATAATGCTTTCAAAATTCACTTATCCATTCAAGCAGATATGCGAGATATCTTTTATTTGGCATATGTTTTGCTCCTCTTGTAATCGAAAGTAAAGAGTTCGAGACCAATGGCATATTTTCATACATAGCAAATAAAGGAGACTGACCATGCTGGACCTAAAAATCATCAACGGGAAAGTATTTATTCCAGGGGGAGGCTTTTTTGATCTGGAACTGGGAATCAAAGACGGAAAAATCGCCATGATAGGAAGCTCCAATGATATGCCCGAGGCCAATGAGGTCCTGGATGCTGGTGGGAATATCGTAATGCCCGGGGTGGTGGATCCACACATCCACCTCGGCATCTTCGGAGATTTTGCCATGGAATGTGAACACGAAACCAGAGCCGCTCTGGCCGGCGGTGTTACCACGGTGGGCGTGTTCATGGGAGGGGGCGAGTCCTACCTGCCGCAACTCGGTTCGCTGATCGATATTGTGGAACAAAAAAGCTCGGTCGATCTCATGTTTCATCTGAGTGTCTTTACGGATGATCAGATGGCCGAAATGGAGGAATGTTACAAGCGGTTCGGTGTGACGTCATTCAAATTTTATATGGCGGGCGTAAAGGGGGTCTTTCCCGGTGTCACGGACGGTTTTATCTTTGATGGGTTTAAAAAGGTTGCTTCCATGGGTGACAAGGCGCTGGCCTGCGTTCACTGTGAGGATCAATCCCTGATTGATGTGGCCTTTGACAAAGTTGCCGCCGAAACACCGGATGGAACCCTGGTGGATTGGGCCAAAACAGGACCTGACATGGCGGAAGAAGAAGCCATTATGAGGGCTTACTATCTGGCGGAAAAGGCCAACAATAGACTGTATATTGTTCATATTTCCACAGGAGACGGTGCTTCCCGATTCAAGATGCTCAAGAAAACGGACTATCATCGGGTCTACGGAGAAACCACTTCGGCCTATCTTTCCGTGAACAAGAATGATCCTTTCGGTATGCTGGGGAAAATGCTTCCCCCGCTCAGGGATCAGAAGGACAACGACACCCTGTGGGAGCGGGTGAATGATGGCACCATTGACACTTTCGGTACCGACAATGTGAGCATGACACTGGAGGTCAAGCAGGCTGAAAATGGAATGCTCGGCGCCATGCCCGGTTATCCCATTCTTCAGACACATCTCTCCGCCATCCTCACGGAAGGTTACCATAAACGCGGTGTGGCACTTGACAAGATCCTGACCCGGGCAACCCTCAATCCTGCGAAAATTTTTGGACTTTACCCACAGAAGGGGACCATTGCCGTCGGAAGCGATGCGGACATTGTGGTTCTCGATCTGGAAAAAGAATGGGTGGTCAAGAGCGAGGATCTTTTTTCCTATGGAGATTTTTCCCTTTACGAAGGAAAAACGCTGAAAGGAAAACCGTCGGTTGTGATTAAGGGCGGGAAAAAGGCCTATGAAGACGATAAAATCCTGGTTGATCCCGGGGCAGGGAACTACCTGCGCAGAAACCTTTAGCGAACTGATCATTTTCATGATTCAAGAATCAATATTCAATCCTTAGAATTCGGAGAAAACATGTACGAAATACGATTCCATGGCCGGGGCGGACAAGGTGCGGTTCTTGCCGCAAAAATCCTGGCCAAGGCCCTGGTGGAAGAGGGTAAGTTCGTGAAGGCGATCCCTGCGTTCGGGTTTGAACGAAGGGGAGCACCGGTGGAGGCCTATCTCCGGTTTGACGACAAGGCGTTCAGGCAGATAACAAATATTTACGATCCCGACTGCATCGTCTGCCTCGATCCTACGCTTCCCCAGTCGGTCAATATTTTTGCGGGGATGAACGACCATGGGACCTGGATTCAGGCTACCAAAAAATCCCTGGATCAGCTGGCGGTTCCTGAAAAGGTGGACAGGGTCGGCTTGTGTGATGGCTTTGGACTGGCCATGCAGGTCCTGGGCAGACCCATTACCAACTCCATCATGCTTGGGGTCTTTGCTAAAACCACGGGCATCGTATCCCTTCAATCCTTGAATAAAGGGATGGAGACAACCGCGTTTCGGGATGCAATTCTCGAAAAGAACATAGAGGCCGCGAAACGAGGATATGAAGAAAGCAGGATCTATGATACCCGCAAGAAGGAGGCGTCATGAAATCACAAGCTGTGAAGCCTTTTGATCAGTCGACAATCCCCGACGATTTATGTCCCATTGCGACCCAGTATTCCGTGGTCAATACGGGGGACTGGCGGGCTGAAAGACCGGTGGTGGATCGTAAAAAATGCGTCAAATGCGCCACATGCTGGGCCTATTGTCCGACCCAATGTATTGAAGAAAAGGCGACCTGGTTTGAAGCCAATCTCGGGATCTGTAAGGGCTGCGGCGTTTGCGCCCGGGAATGCCCCCATCATGCAATCATTATGATAGAAGAATTAGAGGTTTAGTCCATGACAAAGACCATTGTATGTGACGGAAACGAAGCTGCCGCCTGGGGCGTTGTCAGATCGCGCCCGGACATGGTGGCGGTATATCCCATTACACCCCAGTCATCTCTGGCCGAGTATATCTCCCAGTTTGTGGCTGACGGAATTATGGACGCTGATCTGATGGATGTGGAAGGAGAGCACAGTGTCCTCTCCGTACTTCAGGGAGCCTGCCTTGCCGGCGCCAGGACCTTTACCGCGACGTGCGGACAGGGTCTGGCCTTCATGTTTGAGCCGTATTTCAGGACCCCTAACCTGAGACTGCCCATTGTCATGTCTATCGTAACACGCGACGGCATTACACCCCAGTGCGTCTGGGGGGGACACCAGGACGCCATGACGGTGAGAGAGGTGGGGTGGATCCAGATGTACTGTGAAAACAACCAGGAAATCCTCGATACCGTTATTATGGCTTACCGGATTGCGGAAAACCGCAAGGTAATGCTTCCGGTCAATGTATGTCACGATGGAAACTACCAGTCATACAACGTGGAAATTGTGGATATCCCGGACCCGGAACCCGTGGATTCTTTCCTGGGTGAAAAGAACACCAATTGGCATGTGGCTCTGGATCCGGAAAGACCCATGGGTGTGGACCCTTTGACCGGAGGGGCTACCGGAAATGGCCCGGCACTTTTCGCCAATTATCGCAGAGGCCAGTGCAGGGGTATGCAGGAATCTCTGGATGTCATTGTGGACGTCCATGAGGAGTGGGGGAAGATGTTCGGCCGTTCCTATGCTCCCCTGGTGGAGGAATACCGGCTTGATGACGCGGAATATGCTCTTGTCACCATGGGGGGCATGAGCGGCACTGCGAAGGTTGCCATCGATGCAGCCAGAGAGGACGGGGAGAAAGTAGGTCTCATCAAGATAAAGACTTTCAGGCCTTTTCCATTGAAAGCCGTGCTCAAAGCGGCTGGTCATGTGAAAGCCGTGGGTATTGTTGACCGTTCCGTGAGTTTCGGGTGGAATGCGGGGCCTGTTTACCAGGAGATGCTTTCCGCCCTGTATTTTATGCAGGAACGCATTCCAGCGGTCAGTTTTATTGCAGGCCTTGCCGGAGCGGATATCACTCTGGAGGATTTTAGCCGCATTATTTCCACTACGGCCGGTGCGCTGAAAGGTGATATTCCGGAAATGCCTGTATGGCTCAGTTTAAACGATTAATGCGAGAGGGAATGACGATGTCCCAGACAAAATATCTTATCATCGGCAGCAGTCATGCGGGTCTTTCAGCTCTGGACGCCATCCGCATGTACGATCAAGAAGGTCCCATTACCATTGTTACACGGGAAAATTCACTCCCCTATTCACCCACCGTGTTGCCCTATGTCCTGTCGGGGCAGGCCAATCCGGATCGTGTTTTTCTTCGCGATCTGGCGTATTTTAAAGAGAACGGGGTCAAATTTATTAACGGTTCCGCCGTCGTGGGCGTGAAACCGGCGGCAAACAGCGTAACCCTTGATTCAGGGGACGAAATCCAATATGAAAAGCTGCTTCTTGCCACTGGATCCGCACCGAAAGTACCGGATATTCCAGGGCTTAAAGATGCTCCCTGGCATGTTCTCAGGACCCTGGAAGATGCCCTCAGAATTCGAGCAAACGCCCAGGAAGGTCAGGCCGCCATTATCCTCGGCGCCGGGCTTATCGGAATGCATGCGGCGCAGGATTTGGCCAAAGCCGGGCTCCAGGTGACCGTCGTGGCCACCACGCCCCAGGTGATGGGGCAGTATTTTGATGATGAAGCGGCAAGTCTCATTGAACGGGTTTTTGTGGATAACGGTGTCAAGGTCCTCACAGGGAGTCCGGTTACTCACGTGACCAGTTCCGACAACGCCTGCGCCGTATCTCTGGAAAACGGACTGGATATTTCCGCAGACCTGTTGCTGGTGGCAAAGGGCGTAAACGCGTGTATGGACTATCTAGACGGCTCAGATGTGGCAACCGGCGACGGGGTGCTTGTAGACGACAAAATGAGGACCAGCGTGGAAAATATCTGGGCGGCAGGCGACATTGCCCAGGGGAGCAGTTTCTTTGATTCGGCAAAAATTATGAACGGAATTCTGCCTGACGCTTCTGAACAGGGGCGAATCGCCGGAATGGATATGGCCGAAGATCCCGCTGTTCAGCCCTATATGGGCGGGATTTCCATGAATACCTATAACTTTTTCAACAACCGGGCATTTGCCATCGGCATGTGCGGCACTTCGGGAAAGCTTGCGTGTCTCCCGTGTGGATTGGATAATCTGGGAATAGACAAGATGTTTTCTCCGAGCAGTATGCGGTATCAGAAGCTGGTGTTTCAGAGGGACAACCTCCTGGGTGCGGCTTCCATCAACACGGATATAGATCCGGGCGTCATGCTGCAGATTATCAGGAGAAGGATCGATCTTGGCGGCGTTAAGGAAAGGTTTGCAAGCAACCCGATGGATACCGGTCGCCTGGTCATGAGTTCCACCTGGCGATAGGTTGAAAAGCGGATTTTCCCATGTCAGGGGCTGATCTGACCATTATTAATGAAACACTTACAAACGATGAAGAGGAGATAAGATCTTGGGTAAAAGTTATAAGACCATCGCCTTCCATCCGGAGAAATGCAACGGTTGCAATGATTGCATTGAGGCCTGTGCCAGGATCAAAACAGAGATGAACGCGCCGGTGCATTCACGCGTGAATGTGGTGAAAGATCCTGATGATGCGGTTTTCGGGATTTCCCTTTGCCGGCAGTGCGGTGATCCGGAATGCGTCATGAATTGTCCGGCGGGAGCATTGATCAAGGATGAAAATACGGGTGTGATCCAGTGGGACGAGACGAAATGCGTGGGGTGCCTGATCTGCACCCTTTCCTGCCCCTATGCGGGGATTACCTATAACACAGAGACCCAAGAGGTCATGAAGTGCGATCAGTGTGGGGGGGATCCTGCTTGTGTAAAGGCATGTAAGCCCGGGGCTCTGGAATTCAATAATGCGGCGGAACTTTTCAATGCCTGGGGTAACCTGGAGGATCTTTTTGTGCCGGGGATCTCGGCCTGTCTGGGCTGCAATTCGGAGCTGCTCATGAGACATACACTTCGCAGGGTGGGGCCCAATACGGTATTGGCCACCCCCCCGGGATGCATCGCGGGGATCGGATCGGTGGGTGTAAACGGGTTTACCGCCACCAAGACGCCCGTTTTCCATCCGTTGCTGACCAATACGGCATCTATGCTGGCCGGGGCGCGTCGTTACTACAACCGGATCGGTCGTGATGTCACCATGTTGGCCCTTGCGGGGGACGGCGGCACTGCCGATGTGGGATTCCAGTCCCTGTCAGGCGCCGCGGAGAGAGGCGAGCAGATCATCTATATCTGTATTGACAACGAAGGATATATGAATACCGGAGTACAGCGTTCTTCCACCACCCCCTATGGTTCATGGACCACCACCACGCCGGTTGGATCGGTCCTGCGGGGAAAGACGCAGGATGCCAAACCGATGCCGATTCTCATGATGATGCATAACTGCGAATATGTGGCAACCGCATCAACAGCGTTCATGGATGACTATTACGAGAAACTGGCTAAGGCCATCGCCGCGGCGAAAAAGGGCATGGCTTATCTGCATGTGTTTTCACCGTGTCCAACGGGCTGGCGGTTTTCACCCAGTGAGCTCATTGAGGTCAGTCGAAAAGGCGTGGAAACCAATATCGTTCCTTTATGGGAATATTCAAAAGATACGGCCAGGCTTCAGTTTACCCGAAGCGTGGATAACCCGCTGCCGGTCCAGGATTACCTGAAACTCATCGGAAAATTCAAGCATCTGGATGCGGCGCAGATCGACCACATACAGAAATCGGTTAAGAGGGGGGTAGAGCGGTTGGAAAAATTCGCAAGGGTTGATGCGTTCGAAAACAACCAGGAGGAAGCCGCCTAGCGTCCAGTAGTATCTGGCTTCCTGAAAAAGGTATTTCTATGTGGTTGTGTAGGATTTTACCTTATTTCTTGAGAAACGGAGGAGATTTTCATGAACGAGAAAATTGTTCAAAATTCCATGAAACCGGGAAAGTGGGTTCCCACCACCTGCAAAATGTGTCTGCATTCCTGCAACCAGGTGGTTAAGGTGTCTGATGACGGTGTTGTCATAAAAGTGGAAGGCAACCCCACGAGCCCCAGCAACCGGGGACATCTGTGCCCGAAAGGGAATACGCCCCTCATGCGATTGTACGATCCCCAGCGGATCAAAACACCCATGAAGAGGACCAATCCGAAAAAGGGGCCGGGCCAGGATCCGGGTTGGGTTCCCATCAGCTGGGATGAAGCCCTCGATACTGTTGGAAAAGAGCTCAAACAGACTTTTGACGACGATCCCCGTAAACTTCTGATTGCCATCAATGATTTCCAGAAATTATTCCTCTGGGCCTGGGGCGCTGCATACGGGGGTAATGCCAATTATTTCTCCGTGGTGGGCACCCAGTGCGGAGGCGCCTACCATCCCATGAATGGAATGATTCACCGAACTTTTGCGGCGGCCAACGATTATGACCATTGCAACTACTGGATCAACAACGGTGGCGGCGACGGCTTTTCATCGCATCTTCATGTGGCCAGCCAGGTTGGATATATGGCGGATGCCCGGGTGGATCGCGGCATGCATGTGGTGGTGGTGGAGCCTCGCCTCTCCGTCGGCGGGGCCAAAGCCGATGAGTGGATTCCAATCAAACCGGCTACGGACAGGCAGTTCGCTCTGGGGTTGTGCCATGTGATTATCAAGGAAAAACTCTATGATGAAAATTTCATCAAAAAGGAAAGCAACGCGGTATATCTGGTGAAGCCGGATGGACATTTTGTCCGGGATAAGGATAACCAGTGTTACGTGTGGGACCCGGTAGACAACAAGGCCAAACTCTGGAACGATGAAACCGTGAAGGATTACGCTGTTGAAGGCACCTATGAGGTGGAGGGGTTCAGTTGCAAGCCGGGCTTTCAGCTTTTCATGGATATCCTGGAAGGTTGCACGCCTGAAAAAGTCTCAGAAATCACAACCATTCCCTCGGATACCATTGTGCGTATCGCCCGTGAATTTGCAGAAGCGGCCCAGATCGGTTCCACCATAAACATCGAAGGGCGAACCCTTCCTTTCAGGCCGGCCGCCTACAATTACTACCGGGGCGCCCAGGGGCGGAAATTCGGGAGCATGACCAACCACGCTTTTAAACTGGTGAACATGCTTGTGGGGAATATAGATACCCCCGGGGGACATATCGGCGTGACCCTTGACGACCGTTGGGTGGATTGGGATCATGTTAAAGATGATGGTCCCTACTGGCCCAAGGATGAGGCAGCAGACTCCGGTATGGTTACCTGTGCGCCCCATCAATTGCATCCGGAAGTCCCCTTTGCCTATCCACCAAATACGACGCACCTCATGGATTATTTTCCTCTGGGTGTTGATCCGGGGCATCTGAATAATATGACCCTGTTTGATCCGGATCACTGGGGGTTGAATTTCTATCCGGATACCATGATCGTATGTCATTCCAACCCGTTATGGAATCTTTCGGGAGATCAGCAGCGGTATTTTGAAATTATGAAAAAGATGCGTTTCATCGTTGGCATCGACGTGGTGGTCAATGAAACCAACACCTGGGCCGATATTGTTCTTCCGGCACATGACACGCTGGAAAGCTGGAACATGACCATGATCGAACCTCCCAACACGGAGGGGATGTGCCTGCGACAGCCGGTCATTGAGCCGCTCTACGACAGCAAGAGCGAAGAGGATATTTTTAACGAGATCTCCGAGCGAGTGGGTATCCTGGATGACTGGAATAACGTGATCAATTTCGTCTGCGGGTTTTTCAAAGAGCCGGAATTGGTGCTTAAGCCCGGCGTGAAATACTCCGACAAGGATATTGCCGAACGGAAAGGACTGCTATGGAACGGTAAGGATCTTGACTGGTATATGGAACACGGGCACTCCGTAACCAAAAGACAACCGAAAAAGTATTACCGTCCCTGGGAAGGGCAGAGGGTCCAGTTTTATATCGAGTTTATCCTCAATACCCGGGATCACCTCAGAAAACAGATGGAAGAAGCGAAAGTTCCGTTTATCGATGAGTGGGAATGGGACGACTATCAGGCACTTCCGCTTCCCATTCTGGACCCCGTGCACACATGGGGCGGTCCCGAGTACGATATGTATGCCATCAGCTTCAAGGATACGGCCCTTAATTTTTCCGAAAACCTGACCATTCCATGGATTTCCGATATTGTTTACAAGGACCCTGTACACATGGGTTTTTTGATCAATCCCAAGACCGCCGCTGCGAAAGGGATCGGAGATGAAGACCTCATTGAAATCCGATCACCCTACGGCGCAATTATCGGGTTGGCCAAGATTACGGAAGGAATGCATCCTGAGACCATTGCGGTTTCCAATGCGTTGACCAAGTGGACCGATTACCATGCGGTTATCCGACCGGGAGGTGGAAATTTCAATCGCATCATGCCGGGTGATCTCAAGAATACGGATGCCTGCAGTGGTCAGCTGGAAACGACCGGCAAAGTGAAGGTTACAAGGTTACAGTCAAAACCGGAAAACGCACAGGAAATCCTTGCAAAAAATACCATGTTTTCCGGTTATAAAGATTAAGGAGGGTATAAAATGCCACGATGGGGAATGGTACTTGATTTGAAGCGATGTATCGGATGCAATGCCTGTACTGTCGCCTGCAAAATGGAAAACAGTACGCCCGAGGGGGTTCTTTTCACGAAAACGGTCAGCGAAGTGATCGGAAATTATCCCAACGTCACCAGGGCCTATATCCCTCTCATCTGCAACCACTGTGAGGAGGCCCCTTGTGAGCGCGTCTGTCCGACCGGTGCCACTTATACCACCGATGATGGCATAGTGATGGTGGATGAGAACAAGTGCATTGGATGCGGCGCCTGCCATACGGGATGTCCCTATAAAAACCGCTTCAAACTGCACAAGGAGCCCTTTGAAAAAGGGCTTTTCAAGCAGGGAGAGCTGACGCCCTTTGAGAAGCAGGGATATCCCCGGTTCGTTATTGGAACCGCTGTCAAGTGTACGTTCTGTCACGAGCGGGTTGCGGAAGGTCTGGACCCGGCGTGTGTGAACACCTGCCCGGCGGAAGCGAGAATATTCGGGGATCTTGATGATCCGAATAGTAAAGTTCGAAGACTGATCCAGGCTAGGAAAGGGTATCAACCGCTTCCTCAATTCAACACAAAACCCAAGGTTTTCTATGTTGAGTAAGAGGTATGGTCGATAGCAATTAACGGGATCTGTACTACCAAACGGGGAGTAAAAAAATGATGTATTCAAAAGTGTATAATGTCGTGGGAGACGAGTTTGAGCTCGGTTATCGACATCAGGACCTTTGGAGTTGGAAGATTGCCTTTGCCTTCTTTTTCGGCGAGGTGGGTGCTGGATTTTTCTTTTTTTCAGCACTCTATGATTACAACCCCGGTATGATCGTAGGCTGGATCATGGCTGCGGTTTTGAAGCCCATTGCTCTTTTCATGCATCTGGGGGTTCCTATCAGGTTCTGGCGCGCCATTGTGGGGCTAAAGCACTCCTGGATCAGTCGCGGGGTGTTTGCCACCATATTTTTTACCGGATTTGGATTTATCCATATTGTTAACCAGTATACAAACGTGCTCCCAGGGCCTGTAGCCACCACGGTGTTGGTGATTGCCATGCTGGGTTGCCTGGGTGTCATGATTTATCTGGGGTTTGTGCTCAGCTATTCTCCGGCCATTCCTCTCTGGAATACGGGTTTGATGCCCCTGATCAGTCTGGCTTATGGATTCCTTGGAGGGCTTACGCTGGTGATTCTTTTCGGGTTCAACACCTTTCTGGCTGCTGACCCCGAGTCGCTCAAGCTTTTGAAGGGTCTGGAACTGGGGCTTGTAATCTTCTGTTTGATAGCCCTGTGGAGCTTCCTCCATGGGGCTGTTTATGGAAGTGATGCGGGAAAAAAATCCGTGCAGCTTTTGCTGAAAGAAAAGTTCGCAAAATGGTTCATTCCCGCAGTGATTCTTGTGGGACTTGTTTTTGCCGGTCTTCTGATGCATTTGGGTGGAATATCATTTGCTGTGCTGTTGGCTATCGCTATTGCTGAACTGATCGGGGATATCGGTCTTAAGATCCTCTTGTTCAAGGCGGGTACATTTGAGCCGGTAATCTCTCATTCACGTTTCTAAAACCTTATGTTAATATCAACATAAGGCTTGTTCTAGGCAATGATTATGCAGGATTTTGAAACGTTGATAAAATCATCCGCCATCGCTCACGGTCATCTCTGCCCGGGGCAGGTGGTGGGTGTGCGCATGGCCTTATTGGGCTGTCGGCTCATCGATTTGGATGAGCCCACCCACCTCGATCAGATTAAGAAGCTCGTCGTCTACGTGGAAATGGATCGTTGCACGGCAGATGCAGTAGCGCACGTTACCGGCGTCAAATTGGGACGGCGGTCGCTAAAGTTCATGGACTACGGTATCATGGCAGCGACCTTTATCAATCTGGAAAAAGATAAGGCCTACCGAGTTTTATCCACTGAGGAAGCCAGAGATCTAGCCCCTGTTTATGCTCCGGGGATCTCCGGACAATCACAGCAACAAATCGCAGCATATAAAATCATGCCGGACAGTGTGCTCTTTCGGGTTTATCAAGTGAGAGTCGCAATCAGCGAGTTTGACCTGCCCGGTCCCACCCGCAGCAAGGTTATCTGCAGTCGGTGCGGTCAGGTGGTACGCGATCACCGGGAATCGATAAAAGACGGACGTCCCCTTTGCCGGCCCTGTGCAGGAGGCGTTTATTTTTCCAGCGCCCGTGAGATTATCTTGCCGCACGGAACTGGGCGCTCGGGGGATGCCAACAAGCCTTCCCTTGGTAGACATGAGTTAAAGACTGCTAAGGGATGAAGAGACAAAGGATCCAAACCATGCTTGAAAAAATGAGATTGCAGGATGCCGTTGGTACTAAACTTGCTCACGATATCACCGAGATCCGTCCCGGTGAATTCAAAGGACCCGCCTTTCGCAAAGGTCATACCGTTTGCAATGAAGATCTCTGCCATCTCCAAAAACTTGGCAAGAATCACCTCTATTTGATCGATCTGGCCGAAGATGAAATACATGAAGACCAGGTGGCGGCCATTTTAGCAGGCGCGCTGGCAGGGGAGGGCGTTGTTTGGAAAGATGAGCCCCGAGAAGGCAAAATAAAACTGCTGGCGGAAAGAGACGGTCTTTTTACGGTCGATACCACATCTCTTGCGGCCTTCAACATGATCGATGAGGTGATGTGCGCCACCCTTCATAATCACACGCTGGTCAAAGAGGGCGAACTCCTCGCTGCCACCCGAGCCATACCATTGGTGGTAAAGCGTGCGTCTGTTGAGCGGGCAGCTGCCATCGCACAGCAAAACGGTGCCGTGCTATCGGTCAAACCGATCCGACAGGCCAGCGTGGGTTTGGTTATTACCGGCAATGAAGTTTATCACGGCCTGATTCAAGATCGCTTTGCACCGATTCTCTCCGAAAAAGTCAATGCACTGGGTTCTAACGTTTCTGGTACCGCCTTTGTTCCCGATGACGCAGAACTTATCCGCAATGCCATCCGAACCCATCTAGACAAGGGCTGTGATTTTCTGATTTTAAGCGGCGGGATGAGTGTGGATCCGGATGATGTAACCCGCCGGGGAATACGTCTCGCCGGTTCCACCGCGATGCACTATGGGGCGGCGGCGCTGCCGGGGGCTATGTTTCTGGTGGCTTACCTGGGGGACATACCGGTGCTGGGTGTTCCGGCGTGTGGGCTTCATCACCGCACTACGGTACTGGATCTTGTACTGCCCCGGATCCTGGCCGGGGAAAAAATCGGCAAGGCGGAGCTGGCCTTTCTGGGTCACGGCGGCCTTTGTCGTGATTGCCCCGAGTGCAGTTATCCCCACTGCGCCTTCGGCAAGTGCATGTGATGATTGCCTTATAAGCAGTCCTTTGATCAGAATCAATCATGGGAAACATGGAAGGACTTTAGCCTTTCTTGTTTAGGGTTTAGCCAATGGTTACGGGAAAAGTTGTAAAAAACCTGTATTTTAAAGAATCTGAAAATGAAATGAAAACCCGTATTTCGCTTCTTTGTGAAGAGCTCCTTGAAAAAGAAGTAAAAGCGAACTTTGGGTATGGATATATCCGTCTGCCCAGAGATTGGGTTGGCAAACAGGTAAAAGTTGCAAGAGTATCTTAGCGTAGTGCCCATCCACAAATAGCCAATTTGCGCGATTTCGGCGTCAGTCTCAAATTGTAATCCTCAAAATACTTCAATGTATTTCTGCGGTTACAATTATCGCCTTCCTTGGACTCGAACAAATTTTCTCATTCGTGGATGGACACTGGTGTAGCGTCGCCGGGTATCATGTCAAAAGTCGAATTCACCCTGGCGACTTTGATATTGCTATGGAAAGAAAACTATTTTAAAGAAAGGAAAACTGACGATGAAATTAAACAAGATTGATCATATATGCATTGCGGTTAAGGATTTAGAGGCGGCCAGGAAGGTCTGGGAGCCCATGTTGGGTAAATCAGGTCCTGATGACGCCTATGTGGATGAACCTGAAAAGATCAATGTGGCCAGATACTATGTCGGCGAGGTTGGGTTTGAGCTGATGGAATCAACAACCCCGGATGGAGACGTGGCAAAGTTCATCGCCAAAAACGGTGAGGGTGTGATGCTCCTAAGTTTTAACGTGGACAACACCCGAAAGGCCATTGATGAACTGAAGGGGAAGGACTATCCGTTTATTCCGGATTCAAGAGGCGAGGTTGCAAGACCTTTTCGGGACTGCGAATTTGCTTTTATACACCCCAAAAAGCTCAATGGTGTCCTGACCGAACTTATCGATGATAAATAGGACAAGTTTAGGTAGGGTTTTTCCGGCAGGATATTTGTATAGGGGGGAGAAATGAGATACGCAGAGACAGGGTTTAATTTAGAAGTCGATTTGACGGTGGGCAATATTGAGCGGGTCGAAACAGACCCCGAATTAACCAGGCTTCACCTGGGTGGTAACGGCAGTGCCGCCAGGATAATATGGGATAGAGTGAGTCCGGAGGCCGATGCCTTTTCTCCTGATAATCTGCTCATATTCAGCACGGGCCTTTTTGACGGTACGCCTATACCGGCAGCCAACCGCACGATGGTTGATACCATTTCTCCCCAGACGAATATGTTTTCCAATTCAATTTTTGGCGGTTATTTTGGGCCGGAACTCAAACATGCCGGCTACGATAAGATCGTCATCGGAGGCAAAGCTGAAGATCTGGTATATTTGTGGATACACAATGACAAAGTGGAACTACGGGACGCCTCTCACCTCAAGGGGATGGGCGCTCAGGAAACCGCACATGCCATTAAAGATGAATTAAATGATCGAGATATTCAAGTAGCCGCAATCGGTCTTGCCGGCGAAAACAGGCTTTACATGGCCTCCATAGAACACTATAACGCCGCCGCAGCTCGCGGCGTCGGGGTGGTGATGGGGGATAAGCGGTTGAAGGCGATCGCCGTGCGTGGCACAAGAGATTTTCAAGTTGCCGAGCCCGAAGAGCTGTTCAAATTATGTCTCCAACACTATCAGGATATACATGAAAGTCCGTTTAACGGGGACCTCATGGCAATCGAGTGGAACGATGCCTGGCACCATAACAATTTTGCCTGGGGCAATGCACGCACACGGAGAAAGGACTTCTGGCACCAGGAGCAGGAAGACCGGTGGAAGGAATACACGCTGAAAATCCGCGACCGGTTGCAGGGCTGCTACAATTGTCCTAAAAACTGCCATCTCGTGGTCAAGCCCCCCGGACGGCAAAGGTACATGTTAAAATGCTTCGGAAAAGGCACCTGGCATATGGCGGCTTTTGAAGAGCTCCCGTTTACCTTCGACATAATGGCCCTGAGCCAGGAGTACGGTGTAGACAGCTATGCCGCACCGCAAGCCATCGCTTTCGCCATCGAACTTTACGAAGCAGGCATTTTAACCGACGAGGACCTGCCTGATTTTCCGGAAAAATCCGCCGACAGGTTTTACTATCTTCTGGAAAAGCTTGTCCGGAGGGAAGGAATCGGGGATGTCCTGGCCGATGGCGTCTATCGGGCAGCCCGTCAGATCGGCAATGGCGCTGAAGCATATGACCATAACACAATGAAGAAATTCGAACAGATACCGCTCAAGCTGGGCAAAGTGAATTATCCGTATTATCTCATGTATTGCACCAGCGACAAGATGGCCATTAATCAGACCGAGGGCTCTTATCCGCAGGATCCGATTAAAGAAATTCCGGAGAGACAGGCGTTTGTCGATGGATGGATGTCGGCACCCGAGCGGTTTAAAAAATTCTTCATGGAATGGGAGCCACGCACACATCCATCATTTGAAGCGGCCATAAACATTGCCGATTGGAACGAAACCATGCACTACGTTGATGACGCCCTTGGCCTTTGCGCCTTCTGTTCATCATTTAGAGGTCAATTCGGCGGCGGCTCCGCATACAACATCTACAACATACCCACTTTTATCAAATTGGCGGCCGGGATCGAAATGGATGCCGACGACTTGTGGCAAGTGGCCAGAAGAAACCGGAACCTTGTCAGGGCCATCAATATGAGTAGAGGATTGAAAAGAGCCGACGAGAAGCCGCCTGAAGATCACTGGAAGAAGAGGGAGCCGGAAAATGAGCAGAAGCTTCTGGACGGCTACTACAATTTCAAGGGTTGGACCAACAAAGGCGTTCCTACTAAATTAACATTGGATAAATTAGGCTTGGATGATGTCGCCGATGAACTGATTAAGAGGGGGCTCATTAAAGGCGATGAAGGTATTTGCTACAAGGATCAATCATGTTACTCGGAAGGAAGGCCAAAAGATGCAGATGTGTCTTTTCGTAAAGCTGAGAAATTCACTTTAACTGAGTACAACATCAAGAATAAATAGTCCGGGAGGTGCAAAAAGCAATGGGTAAGCCGGCAAAAAAAATAATCAAAGAAATAAAAGTAGACTTAGGTAAATGCAACGGGTGCCGCGCCTGCGAGAAGGCCTGTGCTGCATTTCATGCCATACCGAGATACAGTAACTTTAACCCGGCCCGTTCCCGGATCAAGGTGGTCATCGATGAAAGAAACGATCAATGGGTCCCGGTTCGAGCCGGCGGCTATACGCAAGCCGAATGTAACGGCCGGAATCATTATGTGATCGACGGCAAGGAGTATTCGGAATGCGCTCTCTGTCCGGCTTCCTGTCCATCGAGAGCTTGGTTCAAAGAACCTGATTCGGGTCTTCCTCTTAAATGCGACATGTGTGAAGATGTGCCCCCACTTTCGGAGCCCATGTGTGTTCAAATGTGCGGTCGTGATTGCTTGACCTATTCGGAAAGGGAAGTGGAATTGACAGGGGCGGAAACGCAGGAAGCAGAGAATCATATGGAGTTGAAAAAGGCCTACGAGGCCCTCGTGAAAAAACACGGGCAAAAGAAGGTCGTGGATACTTTTTCTAGATTATCAATGCGCTAAGTCGAAAGCGGAGGCTAAAAACAGAGTGGAGACTGTAGCACCCTTAGAAGAGGTACTGGATCTCATAGAAGAGACTGGTGGTGAATCCTTCAAGTATTGCTATCAATGCGGCAAATGCGATGTTGTCTGTCCGTGGAATCGTGTTCGGGACTTTAGTATGCGCAAGCTGATCCGGCAGGCTAATTTCGGGTTGACTGAGATAGAGACGGAAGAGATCTGGCGTTGTACCACCTGCGGAAGATGCCAAAAGCAATGCCCCCGGGGCGTCAACCAGATAGAAGTCGGGGTATCCGCACGCAGAATTGCCACGGAATTCGGTGTGTTTCCCGCGTCCGCGCGTCCGGTGCGCGGTGTAAGCGCCAGCCTGGTGGGCGAAGGTAATCCCTTGAGTGAAGAGAGAAAGAATCGGGCGGATTGGGCCAAAGGTCTATCTGTAAATACCTTCAGTGAGGGGATGGAGATTTTATATTTCCCCGGCTGCTACCTCAGCTATGATCCCAGATTAAAGAAGGTGGCTGCCGCTACGGTGAATATCCTTAACAAGGCAGGGGTCGATTTCGGGATACTGGGAACCCTGGAGAACTGTTGTGGAGAAAGCATCCGCAAGACGGGCGATGAGGAATGTTTCAAACGTTTGGCCAGGAAAAATATCAAAACGTTTATCGACAATGGTGTGAAAAAAATCCTTGTTTCTTCCCCCCACTGCTACCACACCTTCAAGAACGAGTATCCCGAGTTTATGGTGCACTTTGAAGTGGTTCATATGAGCCAATATATATTCGAGCTCATGAATGCGGGCAGACTTGAGCTCACCAATGGGTATGACAGGAAAATTACCTATCATGATCCCTGTTACCTGGGTCGTCATAATGGTATTTTTGACGAACCCCGGGAGGTTTTAAAGGGGATATCCGGTTTGGAACTCATTGAAATGCCTGATTCCAGGGAAGACAGCCTCTGTTGCGGCGGGGGCGGCGGCAGGATTTGGATGGAAACGCCCAAAGGAGAGAGATTCTCCGATCTCAGAGTGGAACAGGCCGGTGGTGTGAGTGCAGAGGTGCTGGTGACCGCCTGTCCGTATTGCATCACCCATTTTGAGGATAGCCGGTTAGCCCTGGAAGATTCGGAAGATGGTGCCGGTTTAGAGGTGAAGGACATCACGGAAATTATCCAGGAAGTGATTTAGGAGATTGATAAAAGGACGGTAAGAAGTGGAAAAAGAATTGGTTGAAGGACAGTTTGCTAATGGTCCCGTAGACAATAATTTTGGAGACGTGATGGTTGTCGGTGGAGGGATCAGCGGTATTCAGGCCGCCCTTGATCTTGCCGATACGGGGTTTAAGGTTTACTTGGTTGATAAATCCCCTGCCATCGGTGGAAAGATGTCTCAGCTGGACAAGACCTTTCCCACCAACGACTGTTCCATGTGTATTGAGTCGCCGAAATTTATTGAATGCAGCAGACATCCCAATATAGAGATTCTGACATACACTGAAGTTGAGGGTATCAAAGGCAAAGCAGGCGACTTTAAGGTCACCCTGACCCAAAAACCAAGATATATCAACGAAGATCGATGTACGGGGTGTGGGACCTGTGTGGAGGTTTGCCCAATTAAGGTTCCGGATGAGTATAATCAAAACCTGTCTTTGAATAAAGCCGTTCATATATATTTTTCTCAGGCTGTTCCACTGATTACCTATGTGGGCCCTGATACCTGCCTTTATCTCCAGGATGAAAAATGCAACATCTGTATCGGCGCCTGTCAAAATGAGGCGATTGATCTTAACCAAATGGAAGAGACGATCCAGGTGGAGGTGGGCGCGGTCATTATGGCTCCTGGGTTTGAGGTGTATGATCCGAAACTACGAAACGATTACGGCTATGGGCTCATGGAGAACGTGGTCACAAGCCTTGATTTTGAAAGGATCTTGTGCGCCACCGGTCCGTATGAGGGAGAGATCCTGCGCCCTTCGGACAAGAAGCATCCGAAGAAGATCGCCTGGATTCAGTGTGTGGGGTCCCGGCAGGTGACCGAGGGCGGAAATAGCTATTGCTCCGGGGTGTGCTGTGCGTACACGCAAAAACAGGTGATACTGGCAAAGGATCATGAAGCGGATATTGAGGCGAAGATTTTCCATAACGATATTCGTGCCTTTGGTAAGGATTTTGAGCGGTTTTACCAACGGGCGGAAAATCTGTCCGGGGTTGAGTTTATCAGAAGTTATGTGGCGGTGGGAAAGGAAGACCCGGAAACCAAGAATGTCTCCATCCGATATTCGACGACCGATGACGGCGTCAAGGAAGAAGAATTTGAACTCGTAGTATTATCCGTGGGGTTAAACCCGCCTAAGAACACAGAAGAATTGGCGGACCAGTTTGGTATTGAGCTTGACCAACACGGGTTCTGCAAATCCAATCCGCTAAACCCCATTGAAACCACTCGGCCGGGGATTTTTGTGAGCGGCGCGTTTCAGGGGCCCATGGATATCCCCGAGTCGGTCATGGGTGGCAGCGGGGCCGATGCCCTTTGCAGTCAGCTGCTGGCCTACCGCCGGGGAGATCTTGCCAGAGACCGGGTTTACCCAACCGAGAGGGATGTATCCCAAGAGGAGCCCCGTGTGGGCGTTTTTGTATGCCATTGCGGCGCCAATATCGGTCGGGTGGTGGACGTGCCGGCCGTGGTAGCGTATGCGTCAGGTCTTGAGAACGTGGTGCATGCCCAGGAGAGCCTTTTTGCCTGCTCCACGGATAATGCCAGGCAGATATCGGATCAGATACGGGAAAAGGGGCTCAACCGGGTGGTGGTGGCGGCCTGCACGCCAAGAACCCATGAGCCGTTATTCAGGGACACCTGCCGTGAAGGGGGTATCAACCAGTACTTTTTTGAAATGGCCAATATCAGAGAGCACTGTTCCTGGGTACATTCCAAGGATCCGGAGAACGCCACCCAGAAGGCCAAGGAGATCGTTCGCATGTCCGTGGCCCGGGCTTCATTTCTCGAGCCCCTCAAGGAGTATGAGCTGCCGGTGAACAAAACTGCATTGGTGGTCGGTGGTGGGCTTGCCGGTATGACCAGTGCCCTTAGTATGGCCGGCCAGGGATTTCGGGTTCAGCTGCTGGAAAAGGATAAGGCGCTGGGAGGCGTGGCGCGAAGAATTCATACCACCCTGGAAGGGATGGATGTTCAGGCTTTCTTAAAAGACACGATCCAAAAGGTGTATCAACATCCTTCCATCCAGGTATCCCATAATGCGACCATTACGAATGTGATGGGATATGTGGGCAATTTTGTAACCACGGTAAAGAGCCAGGGAAGGGTCAAAATAATTGAGCATGGTGCGGCTATTCTTGCCACTGGGGCTGTAGAATATAAACCCATTGAGTACCTTTACGGAGAAAACGATCAGGTGTTGACCCAGCTGGAGCTGGAAGCGCGGATCGCCCAAAAAGATGAAGCGCTGAGCCAAACCGAGAGCCTGGTCATGATCCAATGCGTGGGGTGCCGTAACGAGGACAGGAATTACTGCGCCCGCATTTGTTGCAGTCACGCCATAAAGAACGCCGTGAACCTGAAAGCGCTGAATCCCGGGATGGACATCTACATTCTCTTTAGAGACATGAGAACCTATGGGTATCGGGAAGATTACTATCGTGAGGCAGCGGACAAGGGCGTGAAATTTATACGTTGGGAATCGGATGCGGGGCCCCAAGTGGAAGCGACCACCGAGGGCGGTAAGTCCATATTAAGAGTGACGGTGCCGGATCCTATCTTGGGCCAGTTGTTGGCACTGGACGCCGATGTGCTGACACTGTCGGCCGCGGTGATTCCCTCGGAAGAGAGTATGGAAGTGGCCCGATTGTTCAAGGTGGCCATGAATCCGGACGGTTTCTTTCAGGAGGCCCATGTAAAATTAAGGCCGGTAGACTTTGCGGCCGAGGGGGTATTTCTGTGCGGTATTGCGCATTATCCCAAGCATATCACGGAAACCATCAGCCAGGCATATGGTGCGGCGGGTCGAGCGATCACCATCCTGACCAAGGATTCGGTGACGGCCTCGGGGGCTATCTGTGAGGTGGATGAGAGCGCATGTGAATCGTGCGGGGCATGCATATCGGTATGTAATTATGGTGCCATAGAATTCTACGAGACGGAAAAAGGCAAAAAGGCCACGGTGAATCCGATCCTCTGTAAAGGGGACGGTCTGTGTAACACGGTATGTCCGGCAAGGGCGATTTCTTTAAAACACTTTACCGATGATGAGATTTTTTGCCAGATTGATGCGGCCTAAAAGGAGTAAAAAGAATGGGTACGGGACTGGAATTTAAACCCAGCATCTTAGGGTTTTTGTGCAATTGGTGAGGATACTCCGCTGCTGATTTGGCTGGAGTTTCCAGACAACAATATGCGTCGGATATTAAGATTATTCGCGTCATGTGTACCGGCAGAGTTGATCAGGCATTTATCTTCCGAGCGCTTTTAAATGGAAAAGACGGGGTGTTTATCGGTGGTTGTTGGCCCGGTGAATGCCACTATCTGACCCAAGGAAATTACGGTGCATTAAGTACATTGCATATGGGAAGAAAATTGCTCGAAATGATCGGATTGAGCCCGGATCGGTTAAGGCTTGAATATATTTCGGCCTCTGAAGGAAGTCGTTATGCCGAAGTGATGAATGATTTTTCCCGGAAGGTGAAGGCGTTGGGGCCTCTCGGCAAGGGTGAAGGGATAGATGAAACAGTTCTAAAGCGCAAACTTGAAGCTGTTTATAATTTATTGCCCTACATAAAACTGGTCGAAAGAGAGCGATTGCGGGTTCCGGTGAAATCGGTAGAAGCGTATAATGAGTTTTTTGCAAGCGATGAATTTGACAAAATATTCCGGGATTTAGTTGCAGACAAGGTGGAGCTAAACCAAATCATGGCGATCCTTCGAGAAAAACCTTGTTCAGTCAAAGAAATTTCTGAAATTTTTGGGGTAACGCCGGGTGAAGCGTCCAACCGGCTTAATCGCTCCGCAAGGGAGGGATTTATTCAATTTGATGAAAGCCATATGCGCTTTTGTGTTGCATAGCACAAGAACGTTAAAAAAAAGAGAGACGAAGAAAGAAGAAAGTTAGGATAGCGGTTATGGATAAAGGTAAAATCGAAAAGATTATAGAAAAATATCCCAGAGACCCCAGTTCATTGATTCAAGTGTTGATCCATATTCAAAGCGAGATTCGATGGCTTCCCAAGGAAGCGTTAAACATGGTCAGTCAGAAACTGGACGTGCCAATGAACCGGATACAGCACATCATTACCTTTTATAAGGCATTCAGTGTTGTGCCCAAAGGACGTCATGAAGTTCATGTCTGTACCGGCACCGCCTGTCATGTTCGCGGCGCGACACGCGTTCTCGACGCAGTAGAAGAGCGCACCGGAATAGAGCCTGGCGAGACAGATCAGGATTTAAAGTTCAGCCTGGATACGGTCAGTTGCGTCGGCTGCTGTGCGTTAGGGCCGGTTGTGGTAATTGATGGAGAATATCACGGCAATATGGCACCGGCCAAGACAGAAGATGTGTTGAAAAACTACGAGTAAGGAAAGATTATGCCAAGGATAAATTCACCTGCTGAATTGGAAGAATTCAGGAAGGACATTATATCAAAAAGGGATCCCAACAAGCCTTGTATTGCCGTATGTACCGGAACGGGCTGCCTTGCTCTCGGTGCTGGCAAAGTGGTTGCCGCTCTCAAAGAGGAAATAGAAAAACAGGGTCTTAATACTGAGGTGGTGGATACCAGGGAAACCGGCTGTCCCGGCTTTTGTGAAAGAGGCCCCATCGTTGTGATCTATCCTGAGGAGATCTGTTATCTTCAAGTACAGCCGGACGATGCAGCGGAGATTATCTCTCAGACCATCGTTTCAAAAAAGGTCATCGAGCGATTACTTTATGTGGATCCCAGCAACGATGAGACCATAGCCCGCGAATCCGAGATACCGTTTTATAAGAATCAGATGCGGCACCTTATCGGCAATAATATCAAAATTGACCCCAAAAGCATTGAAGACTATCTCGCAGTGGGCGGTTATTCAGCCTTGGTGAAGGCGCTCATTGAGGAGACTCCTGAGCAAGTGGTTCAGTTGGTGAAGGATTCAAACCTGAGAGGTCGAGGCGGCGCCGGGTTTCCTGCCGGGATCAAGTGGGGATTTGCCGCGGCTGGTAAAGAGAAGAAAAAGTATGTGGTTGTCAATGCCGATGAGGGAGATCCCGGTGCGTTTATGGACAGAGCGCTGCTTGAGGGGAACCCCTTTGGTGTCCTTGAAGGGCTGACCATTGGTGGCTATGCCATCGGCGCCAGTGAAGGCTACCTTTATGTTCGTCAAGAATATCCTCTGGCCGTAGAAAATGTAACCCTTGCCATCAAGCAGGCTGAGGAATATGGATTGATCGGAAAAAATATCCTTGGTTCAGGATTCGATTTTAAAGTTACCGTGCATCGGGGTGCCGGTGCTTTTGTTTGCGGTGAAGAAACGGCGCTTCTCGCTTCTCTTGAGGGTAAGCCGGGCGAACCAAAGGCGAGGCCGCCATTCCCGGCTGTTAAAGGACTTTTTGGGAAACCGACAAACATCAATAATGTGGAGACCTGGTCCAATATTCCCCTGATTCTTAAAAATGGGCCTGAATACATTTCATCCATAGGCACCGAGAACAGTAAAGGCACCAAGATTTTCTCTCTGGTCGGGAAGGTAACGAATACCGGCCTTGTGGAAGTTCCCATGGGCATCTCCCTGAGAGACATTATTTTTAAGATCGGCGGCGGTGTTCCCGGAGGTAAGAAGTTCAAAGCCGTTCAGACAGGCGGGCCGTCTGGCGGCTGTATCCCTGAAGAGCATCTTGATATTAAAGTCGACTTTGACGAATTGGCCAAGGTCGGTGCGATTATGGGGTCCGGCGGGATGATCGTCATGGATGAAGATACCTGCATGATCGATGTCTCTAAATATTTTCTCAATTTTTTATCCGGTGAATCATGCGGCAAATGCTCCCCATGCCGTGAGGGCATTACACACATGCTTTCAATCATCACTAGAATCAGTGAAGGCAAGGGGCGAGAGGGGGATATCGAGTTTCTGGAGGAGATCGCCATATCAACCAAGAATGCCTCCCTTTGCGCTCTGGGGGGGAGTGCGCCGAATCCGGTTCTGAGCACCATACGCTATTTTAGAGATGAGTATGAGGCACACATCAGGGACAAGCGGTGCTCGGCTTTTGTTTGCAAGGATCTGATTGCGTATCATATTGATCCGGAAAAGTGCAAGGCCTGCATGATCTGCAGTCGAAAGTGCCCCGCCGATGCCATTGATGGCGCAAAGAAACAGATCCACGTCATTGTCCAGGAGAAATGCACAAAATGCGGAACGTGTTATGAAGTTTGTCCCTCAGGCTTTGGGGCGGTAACACGGCTTTCCGGAGAACCTGTTCCGGCGCCCATCCCTGAAGAAGAAAGAACTATCGTAGGAAAGAGTAAATAAAATGAGCGAAATTCATTTACAGATCGATGGAAAAGACGTTGAAGCAGAAGAAGGGATGACCATCCTGGACGCAGCCCGCAGCGTGGGAATAAATATTCCGACCCTTTGTCATCATGCCGAATTGGAACCCTATGGGGCTTGCCGAATTTGTGTCGTGGAAGTGGATGCCGGGGGTAGAAAAGGGATTGGTGCGGCCTGTGTTCGTTCGGTCGAGCAAAATATGGTCGTCAATACCCGAACCGAACAGATTGATAGCATCCGCAAAATCCTTCTGGAGCAGTTCTTGGCTCATGCGCCGGATTCCGAGGTGTTGTTGCGTTTGGCTAAAGAGTATGGAGCTGACAAAGATCGGTTTGAAAAACAGTCTTCCTTTTGTATCCTCTGCGGCCTTTGCGTGAGATATTGTACTGAGGTTAAGAAGAAAAATGCCATTGGCTTTTTTGACAGGGGATCCACCCGAGAGATAAAATTTTTCCCTGAAATCGCAGCAAAGGAATGCAAAGATTGCAAAGAATGTTTTCCTCTCTGCCCGACATCGTATCTACAGGCTGCTTATCATGTGACCGAAGCGCTCGCGTTTCCTTCAACTTTTTCTGAATCCACTTCAAAGGAATAGGCAACAACCGCCACGTTTTATATGAGTTGGGCTTGGATTACGTGAGTGAAGACTTTATAAAAAGGGATATTTGGGGGGGCTCATTTCCAACCTCTTGGCCACTTGTCTGATCGACATGCTCAATTCGCTGACAGCCCAAAAACAGAATAGACTCCTTGCCTTCACTTTTCGAGGTTGCTTTCCCCTCGACATTATTTCACGCGTTTCCATGCCATAGATTTCGGCGACCCTCTCGGCAATTCGAGCCAAGTCGTACCCTTGGCTGTATCCGCCCGGGTCTATGAAGTAGGCCTGCTTTCAAGAAATCGTTTTGAAAAATACCGGTAGACAAACAGAACCAGAAAAAAGAAGACAATCAACAGGGCGGCCCAGAGGAAGGTCCGCAGCAGCAGTGCATCAAATCCCTGTTGGAGCTCCGCCACTCGCCGCTCGAACTCGGGGTCCGTAGAAAGCTTATCCACCTTGGCTATCAGGGCCTGGGCCTGTTTCGCCGCCTCGGTGGCCTGACGGAAGGCCTCAAGCCATTCCATAACGTCGAAGCTTCCTGGCTCGCCACGTTCGTAAATGCGGTTTATCAGCTTATCAGCTGTGAGGGCCGCTTCGTTGGCAGCAGATGCCATTTTTTCACCCGTGGCAAGGGTCTCCCGGATGTCACCGGACAATGCTCGAATCTTTTTTTCCGACTTAAGCAAATCGTCCATCAACTTTTCCCTTTCCTCGCCAAGCCGGTCCGGAAGTTGTTTGGCGGTGAGGCCGATGCCATCGATGGCTGCGGTTAGCCGACTGATATCAGACAGCAACTGGATAGTTTCCGGTTGCCCCAGGACATCGTACATCCCTGTTTCGGTCGTGGTGCGAACGATATAAGGGAGGTACTTGACAAAAAATGCAAGCCGCTCGGCCAGGTTGCGGGCCTCATCCACCGACCGGGTGGCTTCATTCATTTCCGGCAGCAGAAAACCCTGCGTTCCGGCATCCTTGAAATCCGAGTCTCCCAGCATGTCGGCAAAACTTTCAAATCCAACGCCCCCGATATATAACTGATTCGGGTGGCGTTTCCGCCAACGGCGAATCAGATTGCGGAGTTCCTTCTGATACCGGGGAATCAACACCTTTCCGGCGATGGCCCAGATCTCTTTTTCCATCTGCCTGTAAAACTTGGGAAGCCCGCCCTTGTTTTTTCCCAACAACTCGGACTTCCAGCTGTTTTCCACAGCCATGCGGCCCAGGGTCACAAAAATGATCATGTCCAACAGGTTAACAACGGCATCCGGACCCGTGGTGATGTGGAGCAGGGTGGTTACGGTGCGCAGTTCGCCGCTGCTCAACGCAAAACGCGCCGCATTGCTGACATCTTGGCTTTCCAGATAATAGACTTTCAGCGTAAAATCCCGGATGAACCTCTGGGCAAACCGCATCAAATCCTTTTGAAGTTCCATTCGGCTGATGTGCTGGGGTTTCTCTTCCTGAGCAGCTGTTGCATTGGGGTCTGAATCATCCAAAAGAACACCCCCCCTTGCAAAAACCATCTCCCCCGTTAATACAAGCATCGTACACACGATCAGGATTTGCAGACAACGTTGACAAGACATGTGTCACCTCCTGCTTTACAGCTTTGTAGAAAATCATATGTTGGCGGTGCTTTGTAATATTCAGAAAAATAGATTAAATGAGGTGCAAACGCGGCCCCTCACGGGCTTTCCCGCTCCCCATGAAGAACCATACGACGAGGCACGGGAATCTTGATTCCCACCTGGTCGAACTTGTTTTTGATTCGGCGAAGCATTTCACGTTTTACCATCAACATCTTGTCAGGCTTAGTCTTTATCATGAATTTGATGGTGACCGCAGACTCACCAAACCGATCTACACCTTGCATCACCGGCTCCTCGATAATATGGTCGCTGTATTTGGGGTCCTTTCCGATTTCACCGGCCAGTTCAAGGAGTATCTCCATGACTTTGTCCACGTCTTCCTCGAAAGCCACATCGATATCAAAGACGGCGCGGGCCCACTCAAAGGTCTTGTTGGTTACCTGTGTGATTTTCCCGTTGGGTATGAAATGGACGCGGCCCTCCAGGTCACGGAGTACGGTGGTTCGCATGTTGACCTTTTCAACAGTGCCCGTCATGTTTCCGATGGTAACCATATCGCCCAGTTCATACTGGTCTTCCATCAAAATCATAAAACCGCTGAAATAATCCCGCATCAGATTCTGGGCGCCAAAAGCCACGGCCAGGCCAAGGATAGCGGCGCCACCCAGTACGGTTTTGACATCCATACCCGCCTCCTGAAGGACCATGAGGAATCCAAAGAGAATGATGAGGATCCTCGCAACGGCACCAAAGCTCAGGGCAATGGTTTGGGCGCGATTGTCTCGCCCCTCCTGCACGCCGCGGCTACTATGCACAAACACCCGGGCCAATCTGGAGGAGAAAAAACGGGAAAACAACAGCAAGAGTGCCACAGCTAAGATCACCATGAGGATGCGGGGTCCACGGGTAGTAACCCAGTCCAAAAGATTGTCCGGATGGAAGGGACTTTGCAGCCACACACTCTTGCTGTGGGCTTCTTCCGCCATTTCACGCTTTTGTTCGGCTTCAGACACAACCATTTTTTTTTCCATCCGGACTTGCGTCAAACGCTCTCGGAGGCCATTGAGATGGGCTTTTCTTTCGACAATTTCTCCGCTGGTCCGGCTGATCTTTCTTTGAACCGATTGAATATCCTGTTGTAATTCAGGAAGTTTTTCTCGATCGATACCGGACCTCTTATTCTCTTCCAACTCCACCAACCGTTTTTCCAGAAACTCTTTCATGTTGGCAAGGCTTTGTTCGGATGTAAGGAGCAGCTTTTCATCCAATTCTATCTGTTTCTGGAGGGACTTTTTGTGAGCCACAAAATCGACCACAGCCCGTGCTGCTTTTTGAGACTCTATTGCCCTTTCTTCAGCTTCCTTTCGCGCTTCTATCTGTTCCGGGGTTTCAGCATTCTCTTCGAATTTCCCCTCTTGGGCTATGGGTGTTACTTTGGACTTCTCTGACGGCTTAACCATCACGGATCGCTGAACCAAAGAGGATACTGGGGAGGTCTTTTTCTGAGATTGGGGCAAAGCCTTTTGGGGCGAAAGCGGCTTCGCTTCAGCTTCGTTCTTGTCTGCGCCTCTTAGATTCCCAAGGACCTTCCGGTCGTTTTCAATCTTTTTCTCCAACGCCTTGATCTTTTCCAAGGTGGTTTTCTTTGCCTCTAAGGCCAGGTCAACATGTTTTCTGAACAAGCCGTAGTCACTCTTGAGGCGATCCAGATCTGCATTGGCCGGTTTTCCTTTGTTGGACACGGATGGGCCTTGTGTCCCATTCTCGGGCTGCTCCTTCGTTTGCAACTGCTCCCTGACTTCTTCCAGTTTGACCCTCATCTTGTGAAATTCGGTTTCCTTCTCCTGTAGCTCTTCCTTGAGTTCCCTAAGGGTTTTCTGATCTGCTTCAATGGTCGCAAGAAGGGACAAGATCTGCTCAGTATCAGAGGTTTCCGCGATTGGGTCGTCGTTTATCTCAGGCTTCTCGGCTGTTTCTTCTGCGAGGACCGTCGGGGCAGAAAACAGAATAAAGGTCAACCCACCTGTTACGATCAACAACAAGATACACAGGCAAAGCGGATAGTTAAAAGAAATTCGGTATTTAAGCATGGATCATTCCTTCCAATAAAGACGGAATTGAGTGAAAAAATGGACAAAAGAAAAGGTTGTTTTATGCAAAAATGGCTTTTTATCCGGATTCTCCGCGGATCAGTGCACGCACGTGGTGAATTGCTTTCATCACACCTGCTGTACCCTTATGGAGAATCCGCAATGCCGGGAAGGGGCGAAGCAATTGCGATAACCGTCCAGCCTGTGTAGTCTTCCACGGGCAGTAATTTCAAGGATACCCGTTTTTCATGTAATCTTACGGTAAACCTGTCACTGATTTCCGGCGGACCGTCCCCGATCCTGAAGAGCAGATCTTCGATTTTCTCGCGATCGCTTCCTTTGAAAAGCTCGAAGAAGTTTCTACCCAGAAGCGCTGCCTCAGAAGAGCCGGATAATGAGAATCCCATATTATTGCAGAAAATGATCTTTCCATCAGGATTGAGCTCAAAAATACCTTCAGAAATATTGTTTATAATGGTTTCTAAATGTCGTTCCGCAAAGAGGAGTTCTTTGGTTATTTTTCGCTGATAGAGATCCTCATAGCCTGCTGATGCTTCTTGAGGATTCTCTAATAAAACCTCATCTCTTTGGTCTAAAATTTTCAGAAGCTGTTTTGACATTTGGCTGAAGGGTCCCTTAGCAATGGCTGCATTCGCACCCAGTTCAGCAAAATGTGTCAAATCCTCAAGGGCAGTGGCGGAAATAATCACAATGAAAAGATTTTTCAAATGGGGCATGCTTCGAATAATTCGGCACAGCCTGTCGCCTCTGATGTTGGGCATCACAAGATCAATAAAGGCCACATCAGGGATATAATTTTTCATAGTTTCCAATGCGGAAAGCCCATCATCCGCTGTGACCACTTCATGGCCCTGTTCTTCGAACAGATCCGTCATGAATTCCAGCATGAGCAGGTCGTTGTCAACAACCAGAATCTTTTTTCCCATGGGTTCCCTCAAAAAATGACCTGGTGAGCATTTGAAAAATCTACCTGACGTTTATCATTATAGTATATCTGTTTAGTATAAATCAATTTGGAAATACAGGGAAGGGAAAAACCACTTGACTGAATTAGACGAGTCGTCTACTATATAAACGATGCGTATTTATTTCAGTAGTTCTGTTTAATGTAACCCAAACAAGGAGACAAGCGGATGAAACACCTGGTTGAACTCAGGATTAACGGGGATATGTATTCCCTGGCTGTTGATCCATGGCGCACCCTCAATGAGGTGCTTCGTGATGACCTGAACCTGACAGGCACCAAGCTGGGATGCGGGTCTGGCGATTGCGGCGCCTGTACGGTGCTGGTGGATGGTCGAAGTGTCAGTTCATGTCTGACCCTTTCCCTGGAGGTTCAGGGAAAAGATATTCAAACCGTTGAAGGGTTGGCTCCGTCGGGCGATGAACTGCATCCCATTCAAGAGGCGTTCGTTGAAAAAGGCGCCATTCAGTGTGGCTTCTGCACTTCCGGTATGGAAATGTCAGCGGCTTACATTTTAAATCAAAACAGTTCCCCCACCCAACAGGAGATCAAGGAAGGTCTCTCCGGCCATTTGTGCCGTTGCACCGGATATATCCAGATCGTGGATGCGGTTTCAGAAGCTGCACAAAAGATGAAACAATCCCCAAGGGGTTAAATATGGAGAGGTGTGAACATGACGTTACCAAAATTTGAATATTTTGCACCAGAGAGCCTCGATGAGGCGCAACGGCTTTTTCTGGATAAAGGGGAGGGCGCCCATTTTCTGGCAGGTGGAACAGATCTTCTGGTAAAAATGAACCATGGCCTGCTGAAACCGGCTGCCGTTATCGCCCTTAAGCACATCAAAGGCCTGGAAGACATCACCTTTGACCCGAGAAAGGGTTTGAAAATCGGCGCCACAGCGCTTCTGGCAAACGTGGCAGCCCATCCGGACATCCTGGAACATTATCCGGCCGTTGCCGCCGCAGCCCGGGAGACGGCCAATGTACAGATTCGGAATATGGGAACGCTGGCCGGCAACCTCTGTAATGCGGCCCCTTCGGCGGACAATGCGCCGACCCTGCTCGCCATGAATGCGGAGGTTGTTATCAATGGCGCTAAAGGAGAAAGACGGCTGCCCCTGGATCAGTTTTTCAAAGGGCCCGGGGCCAACGCCCTCCATGCCGGTGAAATCTTGAGAGCCATTCTCGTTCCGGCCCCTGACTCGGGATCGGGCATCTCTTACCAGCATATTTCATCCCGTGGAAAAGTGGATATTTCGGCAGTGTGCGTTGGAAGCATGGTACGCATGGAGAAAGATCTTTGCCGCGGGGTCCGAATATTCCTGGGCGCTGTGGCTCCCGTACCCATGCGCGCTGTAAAGACCGAAGCCACGGTGCTTGGCCAACAGCTGACCGGGGAGGTCATTAAAAAGGCGGGGATTGCGGCAATGGAAGAATCCCAACCCATTACAGATGTCAGAAGCAGTGCGGATTACCGAAAAAAAATGGTGGCGGTCTTAACACGAAGGGCCCTTACCGAAGCCCGGGACCGCGCCTTGAAGAGTTGAGGGGAAAGGAATAATCAATGGAACAATTCAGTATCGTGGGAAAAGATGTGCCGAGAAACGATGCCTATGCCAAGGCGAGGGGATCCGCCATTTATACCGATGACATGAAGCTGCCGGGAATGCTCCATGGACAGATTCTGCGAAGCCCCGTGGCCCATGCCCGAATCGTACATGTGGATACGAGCAGGGCAAAAGCGCTTCCCGGGGTGAAGAGCGTCATCACGGGAAAAGATATTCCGAAGGTTAAATATGGCAACTGGCGCCTTTTCGCCGACACGCAGGATGAATATGCCCTGGCCGTTGACAAAGTACGATTTATCGGGGATGAAGTGGCGGCTGTGGCGGCTGTTGACAAGGAAACCGCCCGGGAAGCTGTTGAGCTCATCGAGGTCGAGTACGAAGCGCTTGAAGGATTATTTGATATCGATGCGTCCATAAAAGAAGGCGCACCCGCCATTCACGATTATTGTCCCGATAATGTCAGCGTCAACCGAAAAATCGAGTACGGGGATATCGAAAAAGGTTTTGCGGAATCGGATTACGTTCGTGAAGATACCTTCAAGGTTCATGCGGTGAGTCATGCCTATCTGGAACCCTGTTCAGCGCTGGCCCAGGTGGACCTGGACAGCAGGATTACGTTGTGGACCTCCACCCAGGTACCCTATATCGTGCAGTGTTTGCTGGCGTCAACGCTTAAGATGCGGGAAAACGACATTCGGGTCATCAAGCCCTTTGTGGGCGGCGGTTTCGGGGGAAAAATGGAGCTTCGGACCTGGGAGTTCTGCGCGGCCTTTATGGCCAGAGAAACGGGCCGCCCCGTGAAATTCACCCTCACAAGGGAAGAGGAGTTCCTGACCGGCCGCCGGCGTCACCCCATGACGCTTCATTCCAAAGTGGGGTTCAAAAAAGATGGAAGCCTGGTGGCCAAAGATTTGAAGATTATTCTGGATGGCGGGGCTTACAATGCCATGGGGCCCACGGCAACCTTTCTGTGCGGCAATTTTGGCGCCATGCTGTATCGGTATCCCAACTATCGGTTTCATGGACGGCATGCTTACACCAACAAGCCGCCCGCCAGCGCCATGCGCGGATTCGGTGCGCCACAGTCCCTTTACGCTTCTGAAGTTCAGATGAATTTGGCAGCGGAGGCCCTCGGGATAGACCCGGTGGACCTGCGCCTCAAAAATGCACAGGTGAGCGGCGACAAAATTCCCGATGTGGCCACCATATCCAGCTGCGGCTTTAAAGAATCCATTGAGACGGTGGCTGAAATGAGCGACTGGAAACGGCTCAGGAAGGAACTCAAACCGGGGCAGGGCATCGGGATCGGTTGCTACAGCTTTATCTCCGGTGGTGTATTCAATTGGTTCAACACCCAGTATCCTTTTTCAGCAGCCGAGGTCAGGGCTTTTTCAGACGGTACCGTTCATCTGCTCACCATGGCTTCCGACATCGGGCAGGGATGCGACACGGCCATGAAACAGATCCTGGCGGAAGAACTGGGGCTGCAAATGGAAGATATCCGCATTACATCCGCCGATACGGCCACCACACCACAGGCGGATCTGGGAGCCTGGGGAAGCCGGGTTACGCTCATGGCCGGTAATGCGGTTATGAATGCAGCGAAAAAAATCAAGAAAGAGCTGTTCGGGGCGCTATCCGCTTTTCTCAATGCCAACGTCATTTATGAAATGGAATGCAAAAACGGCATGGTCCAGCCCAAAGATCGGCCTAAAAAAGCCGTTCCCTTTGGCGACGTGGTCAACATGGTTCAGAAAGCCAAGCGGGGTGAACCCCTGATTGCCCACGGGTACTACACGCCCCGGGACAAAGGGCTCGTAACCCCTGCTTTCGGGTTCGGCGCACAGGTGGCCCTGGTGGAAGTGGACAAGGAAACGGGCAAAGTGGATGTTAAGCAGATGTGGACGGCCCATGACTGCGGTACCGTCATCAACCCGAAAGGCGTCGAGGGTCAGCTGGCCGGTTCCATCCAGATGGGATTGGGCTATGCCCTTTCGGAGCAGTTCGTCATGCAGGATGGGAAGACCCTTAATACAAATTTCCTGGATTACAAAATGCCCACGGCCATGGACATGCCCCCCAGTGAGGTAAAGCACATCGATACCTATGAACCCGAAGGTCCCATGGGTGCGAAGGAGTGTGGCGAAGGATTGGCATCTCCCACAGCTCCTGCGATTTCGGACGCTGTTTATCACGCCACCGGATACCGATGCAAGGATCTGCCCATTACGCCGGAGAAAATCCTGAAATCGATGGAAGAAGAAGGGTGAAATTACGCCGGGTTCCCGCGCTCCAGCGTGGGAACCCATTATAGGGCACAGACTTATGGGCATCAAAGAACGACGTGAGCGTGAAAAGAGTGAAAGGCGTGAATCAATCCTCAAAGCGGCCATCCGGGTTTACGATAAAGAGGGTTATCACGCCATCACAATGGAAAAAATTGCCGAAGCGGCCGAACTGAGCCGTGCCACACTGTATCTCTATTTCAAAACCAAAGACGAAATTTTTATTCATGCCATTCTTTCATCCTCAGACTTTTTCAGAGAACGGCTTGAAAACCTTTACGCCCGCCGGTCTGAAATAAAAGATAAATTGCTGGAGTCGTTGTGGTCTACGTTCATCGAGTTTTATGAAAAAGACAAGGAATCATTTAATGCAACGCTTTACTTTCATCAAAGTGAGATGATTCGGAATCTGCCGGAAAACCTGCGGATACTTCTGGATCACTCAGGGTCACGCATTTATGGGTATCTCTCAAAAATAATGGATTACGGTATTGAGCAGGGTGTCTTTCGGGATTGCAGCGCCAAAACACTGGCGGAAGTGGTCTGGACTTCTTTTCTGGGAATTATTCATCTTGAGAACAGCAAACGTGCCATGTCTCGTAAAGGCCATCTGGCGGTTACCTGGAAACTGGCACTGGAATTGTTGTCCCGGAGCATTTTGAAACGCACCTGAGGGAACCATTAAGAATAAAGAGATGCGTTCAACTTTTTAAAGGATGCGCCTTGAAAGAGTGAAAATAATCGTTATGCTGTATGCGTTTGAACTAAATAGTGTCTGAATTGTTGATTGGAGGCCTGAACAGATGTCAAACGATTTGCTGGAAGGGATACGGGTACTCATCGTAGACGATGAACCGGACGTGTTTGAAACCCTTGAAGAGTTGCTGCCCATGTGCCGTCTGGTTGAAGCATCCAACTTTGAGGATGCCAAAAGCCGTCTGGAACAGGAGCCCTTTGATATTGCCATTCTGGATATCATGGGCGTGGATGGATACAAGCTACTTGAAATCGCCAGTGAGAAGAAAATTCCCTCCGTCATGCTGACGGCCCATGCGTTGAGTGTTGAAGATACGGTGAAATCTTTTAAGGGGGGCGCGGGCTCTTATGTGCCGAAAGAGGAAATGATCCATATCGCCACATTTCTGGAAGATGTCCTGGTTGCCCGGAAGACCGGAAAGAATCTGGTGAGTCGATGGTTTGAACGGTTGGGGTCTTTTTACGACAAAAAATTTGGTCCGGACTGGCAGCAAAACGACAAGGAATTCTGGGAAAAATATAGATACTGGATCTAACAGAACATCGGAACAGACCTAGAAATAATCATTTTCCCGAATGACCGACCGAAGTAGCAACAGAACCTCCTTTTTCTGCTCATCAAAAAAATGTTTCAGGTAGCGGGCGATGTTCCCATCTTTTTCCCTGGATATATCTTTTAAACGCTCCCTCCCTTTCGGCGTAATTTCAAGCATGGTTATCCGTTCATCCTTGGGGTCGCTCTTTCTGAGAAGAAAGGAGAATGTCTTATGCCTGTGGGCGACATGATCCGGAGAAGCGCGGATAGATTTCCGGAAAAAACTGCTTTGATCTTCAAAGAAAAAAGGATCACCTATGGGGAATTGAACCAACGGGTGAATGCCTTGGCAAACCGCCTTTTGCATATGGGTGGCAGGAAGGGAGATCGAGTGGCGGTGGTCCTTCACAATTGCCCCGAATTTATCGAAGCCTATTTTGCCTGCGCCAAGTCGGGACTGGTCTTTGTTCCCATTAATAACCTGCTTAAGCAGGGCGAGTTTGCGCAGATTATTCAATATATTGAACCCCGATTTTTGCTGGTGGATTCGGATTTTGAGGATCTGATTCTTTCAGTGACAGAGGGAATGGACTTTGTTGAGTTCAAGATCAGCCTCGGCGGTTGTCAAAGCCCGCCGTTTATTTCCTACGAACAAATCCTTGCCCGGAGCAGTTCCGAAGAACCGGGAGCAAAAATCTCAAATGATGATGTCATGAGTATATTCCTCACGTCCGGCACTACAGGGCTTCCCAAAGGGGCCATGCGGACTCATCACCACAATTTTCAGAACGCCCTTGTCTGCGCCCTGGAAATGAAGCTGGATATTAATGATCGCACCATACTTCTGTTTCCCCTGTACCACGTTACCTTTGAGGATCATACGCGTCATTTCCTCATGGGCAATACGGTTTACATCAGAAGGGGGGGTGCCTTTGATCCCAAGGAGGTGCTGGGGATTCTCTCAAGGGAGAAAATCACCACATGCCAGTTTGTGCCCACCATGGTCAACGCCATGCTGCAGGAAAAAAGCATTGAGACCTATGATCTGAGCTCTCTCAGGCTCATCCCCTACGCGGCGTCTCCCATGCCCGTGGAGCTGTTGAAGCAGGCCATGGCGAGATTCAAATGCGGGTTCATTCAGTTTTACGGCCAGACGGAAACAGGTCCTTTGACCACGGTCCTGCCACCGGAGGCCCATGTGCTGGAAGGCACGCTCGCCCAGTTGGAGCGACTGGCTTCCGCCGGCCGTGCGGCCTTGAACTACGAAGTGCGCATTGTGGATAAAGAGGGTCGGGATGTTTCCGTGGGAGAGGTGGGGGAGATTATCGTGCGTAGCGAGGCCATGACCATCGGATACTGGAACCTTCCCGAACAGACCTCCGAAAGTGTGAGGGACGGGTGGCGTTTAACCGGGGATTTCGGGAAGTTCGATTCGGAAAATAACGTCTATATCGTGGACCGCAAAAACGACATGATCATCAGCGGGGGAAAGAATATTTACCCGAGAGAGATCGAAGAAGTCATTTACACCCATGATTCCGTTCTGGATGTGGCGGTAGTGGGGATTCCCGATGACTATTGGGGAGAATCGGTCAAGGCGTTTGTGGTGCTGAAAGAGGGCATGACCGCCACCGAGGATGACATTATCAGCACCTGCAAAGAACGTCTTGCCAGTTACAAGAAGCCCAAGAGTGTGGAATTCAGGGAAGAACTGCCCCGAAGTCCAACAGGGAAGATATTGAAGCGAAAAATTCGAAAGGAATACTGGGGATCCAGGGATCGGCAGGTTTAGGGTGAGAGGAGGTGATCGGGGGAAAGACCAAACAGATGCGGTAGCTGGCGCCGTTCCCCTTAGCAAAAACGCCTATAAAATTGAGATCGCCAGAACCCTGGTCAAAAGAGCGCTTCATGGTGGTGTTTGATAATTTGTTACCTTCGTGATAAGCATTCAATCTCCCATTATTCTAAACAGGGAATATCACTTTCAATGAGGATGATTAAATAATGGAAATCAATAGAGACGTGCGTAAGCTGGCGGATGTGGCTTTGGGAAAGCATCCCGCGGATCTGGTGGTTAAAGATGGAATGTTGATGGATGTTTACACGGGGCGCATGCTGCCGGATCGTTCCGTCGCCATGGTGGATGAATGGATCGCCTATGTGGGGCCGGACGCCAGCCATACCGTCGGTCCGGAGACCGAGATTATCGAAGCGGATGGTCGTATCCTCTGCCCCGGATTCATTGATGCCCATACCCATTTGATCAATTATTTTAATGTCTCCGATTTTCTTTCCTATGCCGTTCCCTCGGGCGTAACGACCCTGATAACGGAAGTGGAGAGCTACGGATTCGCCCTGGGAGCGGAAGGGGTTAAGATTTTCCTGGACCAGATTGATCCCTGTCCCATCAAGATATACGTCCTGGTTCCGCCCATGATCTCCCTGAGTCCGGCAATGGAATCCCTGATGATTTCAAAAGAACAATTGGCCGCGCTTTTTGAAGACAAAAGGGTGATCGGGCTGGGGGAATCGTTCTGGCAGGGCGCCATCTTGACATCCGATCGCCGGGTGCTGGATCTCATCAGCGAGACCCGGAAGGCCGGGAAATCCGTTCAGGGCCATGCTGCCGGCGCTTTTGACCGAAAACTGGCCGCCTATGGGGCCACCGGCGTGGAATCCTGCCACGAGGCCATTTCCACCGAGGACGTACTCAATCGTCTTGAGATGGGGCTTTACGCCATGATTCGGGAAGGGGACATCCGCCGTGATCTGGAAATTATTCTTCCCCTGAAAGACAAAGTTGATTTTCGTCGAATGATTCTGGTCACCGACGGCACCAACCCCAGCCTTTTGATGGAACGGGGCTACATGCATGACGTGGTTCAAAAGGCGGTGGATCTGGGAATCGACCCAATGGATGCGGTCCGTATGGTAACGCTTAATCCCGCCGAACATCTGGGGTTGGATACCCTGATCGGAGGCGTTGCGCCGGGTCGTCATGGGGACATCCTGCTGCTTTCCAAACCGGGGTTAATGAAACCGGAGATGGTGATTTCAAAGGGTCGGGTGGTGGCGGAAAAGGGACAAATGAAAATTCCCATTCCGGATGCCGGCTATCCCGAACCCCTTATGAATTCGGTCAAGGCGGCGCCGATCTCCCCCTCGGACCTGAAAATATCCGAATCCCTTGCAGATGAAGAAGGAAAGGTACGCACCCTGGATATCCAGCCGGGCGGCCTGGTGACACGCGAGGGGAGGGCGGCCCCCAAGGTTTCGGGTCAACAATTGGCGGCCGATCCTCTAAACGATTTTTTAAAAATCGTCTTTGTGGAACGTCTCACCGGCCGCAAAGAAATGTTTGTGGGATTTGTCCGGGGATGGGGTCAGAAAAAGGGAGCGGTTGCCACCACCCTGTGCTGGGATACCGGCGCCATCGTGGGCATCGGTGAAAACGATGAGGATCTTGTTCAATCTGTCAACCACGTGATCAAAATGCAGGGGGGGACGGCGGTTTTTGTTGACCGAACCCTGAAGATGGATATTCCCCTTCGCGCCGGAGGGTACGTTTCGGAATTGAAGATGCCTGAAATTGCCGAACGGCTGAACCGGTTTCAGAAAATTATGAGCTCACTGGGTGTAACCCCGGATTTCGCCCATTTGACCCTGAGTGTCCTCACCACCCCTGCCATCCCGTTCATTCGAATGACGGAAAAAGGATATTATCGTTTCAGGGAAAGCGATTTCGTAGGACTTGGGCACGGTACATTTCACCCACTTGAAAAAAGTGAAAAAGAATTGGAAAGGTGAGTCATGATGACGCAGATCTTTAATTCGGAACATGAAATTTTTCGAGACTGGTTGTTTGGAGAAATTCGTCTACTCGGCCATTCCTGATTTTGGGTAGGCGTGTTCCCATATTCTCGTATCCTCATCGCTTTCAACCACTTCGATTTCTTTAGGGATTTATGGAAAAACACCCCCATATATTGTGTTTGCTTTATCTTGACACACAAATAATACTTCTGTTATATTCCCACGAAATTCGATTTACACGGCACCGAAATTACGGGATGACTATCTCAAATCAAACCCTTTTGGACGTTTTCCCTATGAAACTTGACATTAAACGTTCCGATGATTTTTCCGCCCTAGTTTTAAGTGTGCCCATTCTGTTCGCGAAGCGTAGATGAAAATGGCCATAGGAAAACCCATAGTGCGAACGGATGCAGCAACAAAAGCGACCGGACGGGCGCGTTATGTGGACGATTTCTACCGGCCAGGCGCTCTGGTGGCCAAGTGTTTTCGAAGCACCATTGCCCATGGTCGGGTCAAGCACGTCGACGTTCAGGCTGCCCAAGCTCTCTCCGGTGTAATCGCCGTATTTACCTACGATGACGTACCGTCAATACCATTTTCCACCGCCGGACATCCCCTGAACCTGGATCCCAAACACGAGGATGTGGCGGATCGACTGATTCTGACACGGGATATTCGGTTTTACGGGGATGAAATTGCCGTGGTGGTGGCGGAAAACGAAGCCATGGCTGAAAAGGCCCTTCGGTTGATCCGGGTGGAATATGAGGTTTATGAACCTTTAATGACCCCCGAGCAAGTCCTTTGGCGTTCTGCAAGAGAAATACATAAAGGGTCGGGAAATATCGTTGGCGAGCATGCTTTTGAGTGTGGCGGAGACGTCCGACAGGCTTTTCAGGAAGCCGATTGTCTGATCGAATCCGACTATCAGACCCGGATGGTGCAGCATTGCCAGCTGGAAAACCATGCGGTTATTGCCCATATGAAAGACGGGGACCGGATTACCCTTATCACCTCCACCCAGATCCCACAGATCGTACGACGGATTGTGGGGAAGGCCCTGAATATCCCCTGGCATCAAATCCAGGTCATCAAACCCCATGTGGGCGGCGGATTCGGCAATAAGCAGGATGCGGTGCTTGAACCGTTGGCGGCGTTCTTAACCATGAAACTGGGTGGTCGGGCCGTTCGGATTTCCCTCTGCCGTGAAGAATCCTTTGCGTGTACCCGTAACCGGCATCCCTTTCATATCCATATTACTTCAGGTGTTAAACGAGACGGGACACTCACGGCTAACCGGATCAGTGCGGTTTCCATCACCGGGGGGTATGCCTCACACGGCCATGCCGTGGCGGCCGCCG
>JABGPV010000020.1 GCA_018644785.1 Deltaproteobacteria bacterium
AAATGAAAAGGCAATTTCCAAAAATGCAATTTGTTTTAGACAAATCGCATTTACAGGACCATTTCTATGAGACAGCAGAAGAAATCGGAATACCTGTAAAAGAACGGCCAAGATGGGTAAATAGTCAGATTGCAAGCATTTCAGATGGGAAAGTTGTGGAAATCCTGGAAGAACTTAAACAAAGATATGATAAAAATCCGAACGATAGGTTGAAGAGGCTAATCGGCTACGTAAAGAGATTTTGTGACTCAGTAAATTACAATGAGTATAGAGAGAAAGGCTATCCAATTGGCTCCGGGGAAATAGAAAGTGCCCATAAATCAGTCCCGCAGAAACGATTGAAAATTCCCGGTGCTACTTGGCATCCTTCTTCAATTGACCCTATGCTTGCATTACGAGTTTTGAGAGCAGACGATTGGTGGGATGACTTCTGGATTCAAAGGAATCAGAAGTTGCTGGCTGCCTAACTCTCCAACAGTCCTGATTTACACCCAGTTCGGACTTAACCGTATCCATCTCCTCCATCGTAAAATCGAATCCTGCCCCTTTGACGTATTCTGTTCGCTCTTCTGCTGTGGCGATTTTCCCGACGCTGTTCCTGAAATCCTCGTCGTTTCTCACCTTTTCCAAAAATGCTTTTGCGCTTTCAATGGACATGTGCGGTTCTCCTTTCCCGATTTGGTGGTAAGGGCTTGTTCGGGCAAATTACTGATGGCAATTACGGCAAGGACCATGCCATACTTCATGATAGGTTAATAATACGCATAATTTGTTGAAGTTTCAATAACTATTTGTCGCGTCAATAAATCAAAAACGTCCCGCCATCCCCAACGAAACAGCTTTACAAATAGCAATGAATAGGATAATAGCCTACTTTAATTAAAATAATGTTCAGCAACCATAATGAGCGACGCCAATCACACTGCCAGAGAGCATTGACCATGACCCTATGCCAAGGGGCCGGAAAAATCCTCTTTTTCTCGCTGTTTCCAATCCTTGTATCGGCGTATATCCTCAGCACATCAACCCTTGTCTATTCCGAACCTCGGGAAGCCGCCAAATCCATGACCCAGGAGACCCGGGCGGGACTGGGCCTGATGCAGGCGGTCCAGGTAACACTCTATCAACAGCCTGAAGTGCTTATTCAGCAGCAAGAGGTGGAGATTTCCCGCGGCAACCTCCGGATGGAAGCGGGCGTGTTTGATCCGAACCTGACGTCTTCCTTCCTCTATCAGACCAACGAGTATGCGCCCACCTACTGGCAGCAGGAGCTGTATGGCATCGGCGACCGGAACTTTACCACCACGGGATCATCCGTCGGTTTAGAGACCAAGTCCCGATACGGGTTCAGCTTCGGCCCCAGTGTGGGTGTTACCCGCAGCCACGGGATCACCGATTACTTGATGCCCACCAGTTACAACCAGGCCATTGTTGCCTTTTCCGTCAATGTTCCTTTGCTTAAAGGGATGGGAAAGGAGGCTGCGGATGCCGATGAAATGGCCGCCATGGAGGAACTGGAAGCCAGTACCCTGGACCTTGAGCAGACCATTAGCCAAAGTGTCATGAATACCACCCAGGCCTACTGGGGTTTTCTCGCGGCACTCAGGCAGTTTGAGGTCTTCCGGGAAATGGAAACGGATGCCGGGCAAACCCTTGACGCCATAAGGCACCTGGTTAAAGGGGACGAGCGGCCAGCCTCCGACCTGGACCCCTTTGAGGCCAACCTGGCCCAGAAAACATCCCAGCGCATCAATGCGGAGCAGACGCTTTTCGAGGCCAAACAGAACCTGGGCCTGGCCATGGGTCTGGCCTACGGTGCCATAGACAATCTACCCCTTCCCGCGGATGCTTTTCCCGATACCGTATCAGGCGGCGGCAATTCCAACATCATGAATCCCCATGCGCTCTTTCAGGAAGCCCTTCGGAATCGACCCGACTTCCTTGCGCTCAAAAAACGGGAAAACGCCGCAAAAATTATTCTGACGGCCGCCAAAAACAATGTCCTTCCGCAGCTGGACATCAATGCGGGCGTGGGATACGCGGGGCTGGAAAACGGCGGCGAGGTGAGCGATTATGTAAGATCTTTTGGGAAAAATGTCACGGGGGCCAACTACCAGGCGGGCATCCAGTTCAGCTATCCTTTTGGGAATAACCAGGCGGAGGGGTTGGTGGTCCAGCGCAGATCCAATGTGCAGAAGGTGGAAATCCGGACCCGAGATCTGGCGCGAAAGATCAATTCCGGTATATTGGTGGCGGTACAGGCCCTGTGGCGGACCCTCCGGGAACTCCGGGAAACCCGAAATTCCATTTCCCATTACAGAAAGGCGGTATCCAGCGAGCAGATCAAATTCAGCATGGGAATGGCCTCCGTGATGGATGTCATTAACATGCAGGACAGGCTCAGGGACGTCCGGCTGAGCGAGGTGACCCAGATGAACAGGTTCGCGGACGCCGTGGTGCGGTTGGGCTTTGAGACGGGAACCCTGGTCATGGCCGAAGGGGACACGTACAGGATCGAAATGAAAAACCTGACCAGCCCATGGTCCACCAAGGGGACCGGAAAATGACCGAAAAGAACGCCGGCAACCGTCTGTTTCGAAAAGTCGCTCTGGAGCGCCTCTCCCTGCCGGAACAGCTGGACCAGTTGATGCGGATCACAAGCCCCACCGGCTGGTTGGCCCTGTTGGCCATAGGCCTTCTCCTGGTCTGTGGGATCCTGTGGGGGTTATGGGGGTCTATTCCCACAAAGGTGGAGGGTTCCGGAATCCTCATGAGCCGGGGCGGAATCTTCTCCATCTCTGCCAGGGCTTCAGGGAGCGTACAGGCCATCCGCTTGAATGAAGGCGATGAAGTGGAAGCGGGCCAGGTGGTGGTGATTATCGGGCAGCCGGATATTCGAGATAAGATTCTGGCCGCCAACAACAAAGCCCGCGATCTGAAAACCCAGTACCAACAGCACCGTGCATTCAGCGAAAAGGAAAGGGCTTTGGAGGAACACTCCATTGCCGAACAGCGTACCAATCTGCTTCAAACCAATAAAAGCCTGAATGCTCAGCTGAAACTGTTGAAAAAACGCCTGAAAGATCAGGAACGCCTGGTGGAACTGGGCCTGATTACGCGAATGAAGGTGTTGGAGACCCGGATTGAAATCGACAGTCGAGCCGAAAAGATCAGGCAGAACAAAAACCAGATTAAACAGCTTTCCATCCAGAAGCTTCAGGGTCAAAACGATATCCTGGAAGAACTTCTGGACCAGGAAGGTCAGATTCAAATTGCCCAAGACGAACTTCAAGGCTTTCAGCATAGCCTCCGGATGGATTCCAAGGCCATTAGCGTATTCACCGGCAGGGTCATTAGTGTGGATGTGGCGTTGGGGGATGTTGTACAGACCGGATCGCGGCTGATGACCATCGAAAAAACAGGGCAATATTCCCGGTTTCTACAGGCGATTTTGTATGTTCCGGCAAACCAGGGTAAAAGGATCGTAACGGGGATGAAAGTTCACGTGTCCCCCTCAACCGTGAAAAAGGACCAGTACGGTTCCATTATGGGAATGGTGACCTATGTCTCCGCGTTTCCCGCCAACCGGGAAGCCATGAAACGGGTCCTTCTAAACGAAAAAATGGTGGAGGAACTCTCCAAAAGTGGTCCGCCCATTGAGGTCAAGGTGGCACTGGTGCCCGATTCACGGACGTATAGCGGGTATAAATGGACATCGTCCGACGGTCCGCCCGTTTCCATCCATGCGGGAACCATGTGTACCGCAACCGCCATTGTAAAGCGGCAGCCGCCCATTCAGCTGGTCATTCCCCTCATGAAAAAATATTTGATGGGTGTCGGTGAGGACCCCATGCCGTGGGGGGAGTAGCTTATGGCGCACTCCTCCGGGGCCTGGAAAAGGCGACGCGTCAAAACCCCTACCGTACTTCAGATGGAGGCGGCGGAGTGCGGTGCGGCCAGTCTTGCCATGGTCCTGGCATATTACGGACTTTACGTGCCCCTTGAGGTGTTGCGGGTCCAGTGCGGCGTATCCCGGGACGGGAGCAAGGCCAGCAATATCGTCAAGGCGGCCCAAAAGTACGGCATGACGGCCAAAGGGTTTCGCAAGGAACCCGAAACCCTGAAAGGCTTGCCGCTACCCATGATCCTTTTCTGGAATTTTAATCACTTTGTCGTTCTTGAAGGCGTCAAGGGAAATCGAGCGTACCTCAACGATCCCGCGGCCGGACCAAAGAGAATATCCTTTGAAGAACTGAATACCTCTTTTACGGGGGTTGTGCTCACCTTCGAGCCCGGGGAAGACTTCAAGAAAGGAGGGGAGAAGCGTAGTGTCTTAAAATCCCTCAAACGCCGGTTTTCCGGCTGCGGAAAAGCCCTGGCCTATGTGGTGCTGGCAGGCCTCTTTCTTATGGTACCGGGTTTGGTTTTTCCCACCTATACCAAAATCTTTTTGGACAATGTGCTCATGGATGGGTATACGTCCTGGCTCAGACCTCTCCTGTTGGCCATGGGCATCACGGCCCTGGCCAGTTTCGCCTTGACCTGGCTTCAGCGCTATTTTCTCCTTCGATTTGAATTGCGACTGTCTTTAAGTGGATCGACCCGATTTTTCCACCACATATTGCGCCTTCCCATCCCCTACTTTGCCCAGCGTTTCGCGGGAGATCTGGCAGGCCGCGTACACTTAAACGACAAGGTGGCCCAGCTCCTTTCGGGTCAGTTGGCCGTCACCATGATTCATCTGATCACGGCAATATTTTATGTGGTCGTCATGCTTCAGTACAGCATCCTTCTGAGCATTATCGGCATCGGGTTTGCCATGTTGAACCTGGTGGCATTGAAAGTGGCTTCCTATCGTAGAAAGAATGTCAACATGACCCTTCAGCAGGACATGGGGAAACTCATGGGCCACACCATGACCGGTCTCCAGATGATTGAAACCCTTAAAGCGGGGGGTGCGGAGGCGGATTTTTTTACCCTGTGGGCAGGTTATCAGACCAAAGTGGTCAATTCACAGCAAAAGCTGTCCGTTTCCACCCAGCTCCTCTCCGCCATCCCCCCGACGCTCCTCTCCTTAAACCACACCATCATGTTGTTTTTCGGGGCCATCCTGATCATGGACGGACAAATGACCATCGGTATGCTCTTTGCGTTCCAGATTCTGATGATGGGCTTCATGCAGCCCTTCAGTCATTTCGTGGACATGGGAAGCCAGATGCAGGAGATCCATGCCGATATCAACCGCCTGGAAGATGTGACGGCCAACCCCGTAGATGAAGCATGTTCGGAAACCTTGGTGAATCCGAAAGATTTCCCTGACGTATGCGTAAAACTGGACGGTCAACTTGAAATGAAAAACATCACCTTCGGGTATAGTCCGCTGGAACCGCCGCTCATCAGGGATTTTAACCTGACGTTAAATCCCTGTGCCCGGGTGGCGCTGGTGGGCGCCTCGGGATCGGGTAAATCCACGGTGGCGAAACTGGCAGCCGGTCTCTATGAGCCCTGGGGGGGAGAAATCCTTCTGGACGGTCGACCCATCGCTGCCATTCCCAGAGAGGTCTTTGCACACTCCGTGGCCATGGTGGACCAGGAGATCTTTCTTTTTGAAGGGACCATTCGTGAAAACCTGACCATGTGGGACAAGACCCTTCCGGAAAACGCTTTGGTCCGGGCCACCACGGATGCCTGTATTCATGACGACATCCAGGGACGTCCCGATGGATATGAGGACCGGGTTGATGAAGGGGGCGCCAATTTCAGTGGTGGGCAGGCCCAGCGGCTGGAAATCGCCAGGGGATTATCCGGCAATCCGGCGCTACTGATCCTGGACGAGGCCACCAGCGCCCTGGATCCGGAAACGGAAGCAAGGGTGGACGGCCATTTAAGACGACGGGGCGTCAGCTGCCTGATCATCGCCCATCGCCTGAGCACCATTAGGGATTGCGACGAGATTATCGTTCTGGATGGGGGGGTGGTGGTTCAGCGGGGCACGCACCGGGAACTACAGGGTCAAGAAGGGGTTTATGCCGAACTCATCAAATCACAGTGATTCAGACCCAATTCCCACCTCCCTCTTTTCCGGCGGCGATCCCTTGGAAATCGCCGGAAACAGGCCCCTGTTCGCCGTGGACGCGGATTCTTTTTGGATTGTCAAAAGGGGACAGGTCGATCTTTTTGCCGTTAGAATGGAAAACGGTAAAGCCGTAGGGTCAAGGCGCCATCTGTTTTGGGCAGGTGTTGGAGATTTTCTTTTCGGCGCCGTCCTTAAGGGGGAAACCCATGACCTGGGCATCATGGCCGTGGGAAAGCCGGGTACGGAATTAACCCGATATGACCGAACCGTCCTCAAGCGCGCGTTGGAATCCCAAGAACCGTCAAAGGCCGTGCTTTCGGGCGTGGAGACATGGGTTGCCAGGATGTCCGGTGTCACCGGGTTTTCAGCCGGGGATGGTTTGGGCGGCAAAGTGTTTGACACGGCGCTTGATGGTTTTCATGAAACGATCCTTCAAGGTATTTCCGAGGGAGAAGAAAAGGAACAGATCAAGGATCGGCTGCATTTTGACCAACGGATCATCCAAGATTTTCGAAGACTGGAAAAAACCCTGTTCCACCTGGGCACCACCTTGTTTCGGAAGAAGAAAACCGCTCTTCAACCGAGCGACAGCGGCTCTTCCCTTTTTGCGTCGGTAGTGGCGGTTGCACAAGCCTCTGGTATTCGGACGGGGAAACTCTCAGATGCCGTGGCCCGGAAACAAGACGACCTGAACCTGGATCATATTGCCAGGGCCGGCAATTTCTTTACCCGCTCGGTGGTTCTCACACCCGGCTGGTCCGGTGAAGACAACGGCCCCCTGCTGGGGCGGCTGGAGGATGAAAAGGGTGAACGGTTCGTGGCCTTGCTGCCGACTTCCCCCACCCGCTATGCGCTGTTCGACCCGGAAAACGGGACCCGCATTTCCATGACCCGGGGGTTGGAGGAACGGATCCACGGTATTGCCCATACCTTCTATCGACCGCTCCCGCCCGAATCCCTCACCATTCGCCATATCCTGCGATTCGTCCTGGCGGGGGTCCGGCGCGACCTGACCATGATGGCCCTGGTGGGCGCAGCCGGGGCGCTGTTGGCCCTGTTGATTCCCATTATGACGGGGGTCATCATCGACTCGGTGATTCCTGAAGCCAACCGGGACCAACTGCTCCAGATCGGTCTGATCCTGCTGGTGAGTGTTTTTGCCGCGTTCATGTTCCAGATTACCCGGGCCATTGCCATGGTTCGCATGGAGGGGCGGATGGATGCGGGGTTGCAGGCGGCGGTCCTGGACCGCCTGATGAACCTGCCGATCCCTTTTTTCCGCAAGTTTACGGCAGGTGATCTGGCCACCCGGACCATGGGCATCAACCAGATTCGCCAGATCCTTTCAGGCGCCACCCTCACCACGGCCATGACGAGCATTTTCTCTTCCTTCAACCTGATCGTCATGTTCATCTATGACTGGCATCTCGCCTTATTAGGCCTCTGTATGATCCTGATCACCCTCATCATTTCAGGGGGACTCAGTATTTCCATGATCCGGTATCAAAGAGAGGTGTTTGATATCCAGGGGAAAAACGCAGGCATTGTCTTCCAACTTCTCACGGGGATTGCCAAGCTTCGCATGACCGGGACGGAAGATCGGGCCTTCGGGGTGTGGGCCGAAAATTTTGCGAAGAAGAAGATCATCGATTTCAAGTCCGGAAAAATCAATGCCGTCCTGGATACGGCCACTTCTTTTATCCCAATGGTATCCACCATGCTGATTTTCTGGTTTTTCTTGAAATCCCACATGTCGGGCATGAGCACCGGCCATTTTTTGGCGTTCAATGCCGCGTTTTCCAGTTTTCAGATGGCATTGGTCCAGACCACATTGGTCTTTTCCAGCCTTCTCCACATCATTCCCCTGTGGGAGCGGGCAAAACCGATCCTCGCAACCGTACCAGAGGTGGCTGATGCCGGGTCCGCCGCACCCCGTCTTAGCGGCAGCCTTACTGTGGACCATGTTGCCTTTCATTACAGTGAGGATGGACCAAAGGTGCTGAAAGATGTGAGCCTTGAGATCGCTCCCGGTGAATTCGTCGCGGTGGTGGGAGGCTCAGGCTCCGGGAAATCGACGCTTCTCCGTATTCTCCTGGGGTTTGAAAAACCGGAGTCGGGAGTCGTTTACTACGACGGGCATGATCTGGTGCATCTGGATGTCAAGAGCGTTCGCAGACAAATGGGGGTGGTCCTTCAGAATGGACAGGTGATGCCCGGAAGCATCCTTAAAAACATTACGGGTGCCGCCGATCTCACCCTGGAGGATGCCTGGGTTGCGGCCCGCATGGTGGGACTGGACAAGGATATCGAGGCCATGCCCATGGGCATGTATACGGTTGTCCCGGCGGGGGGGGGGACCCTTTCCGGGGGACAGCGTCAACGACTCATTATTGCCAGAGCTGTTGTGAGAAAACCTCGCATTCTGCTTTTTGATGAGGCCACCAGCGCCTTGGACAATCTCACCCAGGGGATTGTCATGGAAAGCCTCGATAGACTGGACGTGACGCGGCTGGTGATTGCCCACCGGCTCAGCACCATCACCAACGCCGATCGGATTTATGTGATGGAACAGGGGGAAATTGTGGAATCGGGAACCTACGACGAACTCATGAAAGCGAAAGGCTATTTCCACCAGCTTGCCATACGGCAGATTGCGTAGGGGCGAAGACACTTTCGCCCTTAATAAGAGGATCATTTCATGACCTACAGACTGACGACAATCCTGATGGTTCTGCTTTTTTTGCTCCCCTCCTGTATTATGCCCGAAGACCCGGCCAAGGAACGGGAGGAACGGGCCAAGCAGGCCCGGGGGGATATCCTCGTGGGCGCGGTAGGGCCCTGGTCCGCCATTGACAACATGCTGTGGGAAGGCATCGCCATGGCCGTTGACGAAATCAACCATTCGGGCGGTCTTTTGGGGCGGAAGATTCGGGTTCTCAAGCGGGATGATGAAAGCACCGTCAAAAAGGGGATTCTGATCGCGCAGGAATTTGGAGAAAACCCCGATCTTGTGGCGGTGGTGGGACATTATGAATCTTTCATCACCATGCCCGCTTCCGTTGTCTACCAGTATTGCGGCCTTCTGATGCTCTCCACCGTGGATACCAACCCCGGCCTCACACGGCAGGGATTTCCCCTGGTCTTCCGCACCGTCCCCAACGACATAGAATACGGCAAGAAACTGGCCGATTTCTGCCGTCAAAAGGGGTTTAATCAGTTGTTGGTGATGCTTCAGCGGAGCGAATACGGCAGGGATTTTTCAGACGCCTTTGCCACGGTGGCCCAGAGCGCGGCGCTCCATATCCTGGACGGGGCCTCATACGACCGGATGACCAGCGCGAAGGAACTTCAAGGGATTCTGAAGCTCTGGAAGGAGCGATATTCATTCGATGCTATCCTTCTCTCCGGCGAGTTGCCCCGGTCCGCTGCCATCATCCGTGAAGCGCGGCTCATGGGGATCAAACAACCGATCATCGGCGGCATCGCCATGGACCAGAAAAGGATTCTGACCCTGGTGGGGAAAGAGACGAAAGACGTGTTTCTCCCTACCAATTTCTATCCCCATTCAAAATCGACTGAAGTTCTGGAATTTGTTAAGAACTTTCAAAAACGATACGGCCGTATGCCCGATGGCATGGCGGCCCAGGGGTACGATACGATTCAAGCCCTGGCGTACGCAATCAAAAAGGCGGGATCCACCGTACCGTCTGAAATGGCCAAGGCCCTTCGATCGGCGGATAATCTGCGGGGCGCCACGGGAAATATGTGGTTTTCAAAGGATGGAGACCGTGTCATGGACAAAATTTTCATCAAGATGGTGGAAGACGGGCAATTCAACTACCTTAATCCCGGGTCGTAGGAAGAAGGGCGGATGTCGGATGCCGGTGGAGAGGGATGAGCTGTGAAAGTGTTGGGCACCCCATCACCCTGAACCGTCAACACTCATGATGTGGCCTTTTTTCTTGATCTATGATTCGATATTTTCTACAAATAAAATTTACAAATAGACTAATATTTATCATCCCAAAGGAAATATTCATGAAAAAACAACAAAGCGCAGAACAACTAGAAATCGCAGAGACGTTGGCTGATCGTCTACGGACGGACCCGGAATTTCGCAAAACGGTATACTCTCAAACAGGCGGATGGGCTTTGCTAAAAGCACTGGCCGATAAGTTTGATATTCATCTATCCTTTGATGATGTGCCCGATCCGGACCATGAGCTATCTGAAAAAGAATTAGAGGCTGTGGTGGGAGGGTTTACCTGTTTTGAGCTATGCGTCCAAGAAACCGGCAGTCCGGGTGAATGTGCTGTTTACTGCGGATAGACAGGGTGCTGAAATTCTCAAACGGTCCGTATTTCTCTGACGATCTCAATGGGAATCTGCCCGATCCACTTCTCCGTGATCAAGCCCTCTTTCAACCGCACGATTGAGGGGTATGCGGTGACCATCCGGTTAAAAATGATGGGTTTCATTGTCTCTAACGGGAAGAGCACATAGTTTTCTTCCCTAAACCGTATTAATTCTTTGTTTTTAAGCGATAGAATGCCGGTTACCGACGGCATTTGGTCTTTTAGGTCCATAATATTCAGGAGTTGTATCCAGCTTTTGCAATGGGGACAGTCTTCATGCATAAAGACCAGTACATGCTCACCCTCCTGCAAATTGATCCGCGGAAGCCATCCCCTTTTCCATTTTCGACCCATTTTAAGTCTGGAAACATCAAAAAAAGGGTGTTTTCGCGACAAAATCAGTAAAACAGCGCCAATGGCAACACTTAAAATTATCAAAAAGACATTAAAATAGCGTGGCGTTGAGCCTATTCTCCCAAGGAAAAAGCAGCTGTAAGAGAGAAATACAGCCAAAAAAAGGTCAAAAAAAGTGCTTTGACGGGGTGTAATGGGTAAAATCCCCGCAAAACAGCCGCAATCCGTCATATTTCTCCGCTTTTCTCCCCAAAACGTCAAGACAGCAAAGAAAAAGAATAAGAATGCCGTTCCGGGTAGGAGCCATTGCAAGTAGAAAGCTCCCAACAGTGCCGCACCCAAAAACCATTCAAACAGCGTCACGAACCAGACGGCTACGACGCTTAATTGTACGGGAATCAAACGGTAGCGCAATAAATCATGGTGAAAAGTCCGTTGATCATTGGACTTTGTCCACGCGGAAAACAGTAGCACCAAACCTGCCAGCCAAACTATGTATTGTGCAGCGATAAGGCGTCTCCTTGATGGGCGAAAATGGCACCCATGATCGCTTACGCCAAGTTTTTTTAATTGAATGAACGTTTCCGTACTTCATGACCGACTTCTATCCCCATTCAAAATCGACTGAAGTTGAGAAATTTGTTAAGAACTTTTAAAAACGATACGGCCGTATGCCCGATGTCATGGCGGCCCAGGGGTACGACACGGTTCACGCCCTGGCCTACGCCATTAAAAAGGCGGGATCCACCGTACCGTCTGAAATGGCCAAGGCCCTCCGATCGGCGGACAATCTGCGGGGCGCCACCGGAAATATGTGGTTTTCAAAGGATGGAGACCGTGTCATGGACAAAATTTTCATCAAGATGGTGGAAGACGGGCAATTCAACTACCTCAATCCCGGGTCGGAGGAAGAAGGGCGGACATGACGCCGATTCCGCCAAGCCAAATCCGGTTCTTCTCAGGTGGTATGTGGACATTCAAAGGCCTGTTCCCCCGGAAAGTTGCGCGCCATGCCACACCGCAACGATCCAAACGACATGGTCTTTGATTTTATAGAAAAAACGGTATGGTGATATGATCACCTCCCGGTAGGAAAGTTCCGGAAACTCCGGTATGACCCTTCCGGATTCAGGAAAATCTTCAAGCCTTCTTAAAACCCGTTCGCCGACTGCCGCTGAAGGTTTATCTCTCCGAATGGTTGCGAGCGCCGACAGAAACTGGGCTCTGGCGGAAGGTGTAAAGCGGACTTTCACGATGGTTCCAGGGCTATGAGTAAATCGGCTTCAGCAAGAACAGTATCCAGATCAAAACCTTCACCTTTTTCGATTTTCATTTCTCCCTTGGCCAAAAGACGCAGAAGCTCTTTATCGTGTTCGGATTTCTCATACGCCTCGACACCGATTATGACGGCCGCTGCCCGTCCTCTTTGCGTGATGACGATGGGTTCCTTCTTTTCTCGTAGTTGTTTTAGAATTTTGGCAGCGTCCTGTCGTAAATCGCTTACTGGAAAAAAATTCATTAGCTTTCCCATTGGGTGCCTTCTATTATATTTTTAAACGTACCGTTAAATGAGGCATAAAGCAAGCAGTTGGTTGTTTTTGCATGGTAAAAAGCGTTAGCGTTTCGGTATCATTCAAGCGTATTTCTTCAGCGGCCGTACGGTACGATCATGACAGATGATCGCTGCACCGTTCCCACGCCAGAGCATGGGAAAGAGGAAAGGGTGGGAGACAGGGTTCACAGGAAGATAACGGCAATACTTATTAATCAGAACCGGTTAATTTAGTATACCCTTGGTAACGCGGGGTGTCGAAAATGCACCTGCATCACTTCATCCATTATTTTTACACATTTGCGGCTGATCAAAACAACCAACACCCCCTCCACTGACTCCCTCCAACATCTCTTCTGACAACTCCTCACGCACGTTAGCCATTTCTTGTGCTGTAAATTCAAATCCTTCCGCCTTTGCAATATTCAGACGTTCCTCCCCTGATAAATTCTTATCCGACAATTTGGTCATCAAATCTTCGTCGTTTCGGACTTTTTCCAAAAATGCTTTTGCGCTTTCGATGGTCATGAGCGGTTCTCCTTGCCTGTTATGGCTGCGTTTTTCCGATACAACCCCATTTCAATAATTGAGTACTCCTTTTACACAATGAATCGGAGATCCTCCCCCCCCACTTACAATCTCCAATTCGTCTTCCGATAACGAATTCTTCCCTTCTTCAATGTCCTCCGCGGAAAATTCGAAGCCTTCCGCTTCAACGATTGCCTTTCTCTCTTCAACCGTCTTGGTCGCTGTTACCCGATTCCTAAACTCCTCGTCCGTTTTCATCCTATCGATAAAAGCCTTTGCGCTTTCAATGGACATCGGTTGTTCCTCCCATATTTTTTGATGTGTAATTACCTGAGCTTGCGGGGAAAAGTATCAAAGTCCAATTCTTGAGTCAAGTTCATTCGGGTGGCCTGTAACGCTTCAATTCAGTCTCGTAAAAAATCCCTGAACTCGCAACCCCTGCAAAGATGGATCGCTTATAAACACCTGATACTACTCGGATGCCCTCGTTTTCGGGAATGACGAAGACGTTCTTGACTTATTTCAAGAAAATGGGGGAACCGGAACCAAAGCAAATTCTTATGTCAAGTGTGTAAGTTAAGATGTTCCCATTTTCCTCACTATTGGGCAATCCCCAGCATATATATCCCATATCTCGGGCCATCAAGCCAAAACCCTCGGTTTCAATATGGCCCTTGAAACTGAAGGTGGGAAAAAAGATGAATGCCGAACATGAACCCATGCCGGCATTGACAACGTCAAAGACCCGGCTCCAAAAAGAAAGATCGTAAAGCGTCCCCATAATTGGATGCTTATGGGAGCCTTATTTTCTCCAACGCCTTCGTTAACCTCTTGTATTCCTCCCCCGAAGCAGAATAGTAGTGCCTCACTCTCCGATCGGCGGTCCAGTCAATGGTTTCATATTCCCCCACAGGATTTCCCTGTTCATCCGATTCGAAATGGACCTCAATCCCGCCTGTGGGGCCATTGACCGGGTTTTTGTACCATACTTCTGTTACAATCCTCTCCAGCACAAATTCACCGTTCTCCACACCGTAAAAGCTAATTCTCTTTAGAAGTCCCTCTTCATCGTAGGCGAAAGACTCCTTTTGGTACTTCTCTTCCGTGTTGTCGTTTATCCAGACAATGGAGTCCATGTAGCCTTCCGGGGTTTTTGTGATCTCAGTGTGTTCGTTGAATTCATAGGTTCCGTCACCGTTTTCGTCGACGCTGCAGGTTTCGGGGTATCCGTCCGCATCGAAGGTGCACTTCTTCTCATAGATCAATACGCCCTCTTCATAACGCCTACTGTACTCGTAAGAGCCAACGCCAAAGGCGCCTCTGAGGCAATTCTTCACGGTTGTGGATCGAAATTTGTATTCAAAGGAAATGTTTCCGTCCGCATCATAGGAAACCCCTGATTGGGTCGTACCGATTCCATCGGTGTTCCACGTATAATACGTTTCATAAGATTTCCTGGCATCCGGATTGTCCGTGGGATCCACCCCGCGCGCGTATTGAATGTTGGATGTCTTCAGATACTGGCTTTCGTCATAGGTATTATCCCAAGCGAGGAGAAGGGTTTCCTGGTAATAGGCCATTTCGCGTTGGGGAAATCCCCAGTCGTCAAGGGTCTGCACATATGTGACAATATTACCGTTAGCGTACGTGGTGGTTCCTGATGTATGGTAGAGATGAGCATTTTTACCGTATTCATAAATGGTCTTCCACTTAACCATGGCCGTATTGTTGCTCAGAATGGCATCGGGAATGGTCAGTTCCGGCGCGAAATCCGGGCGGAAGGGCGCCGGCACGGTAATTCCCACGCGATCCTTGGGGGCGGCCTTTTTCGCAGTAGGCTCAACAAATTCCTCGGACGTTTGGGAGAGTGTTCTCAGATCATAAACGGGAGAGAACGAAGTCCCGTTATCGTCGGAACAGGACATAAACAGGGCCACGGCGCAAACGGCGAACAAAGTCAGAATCCTTGAACAACATTTCATGTGATAATCTCCTTTTTCCTAAAAATTGCTTTCCTCTTGCGTTAGAGCGCCGAAAGACGCTATTTTAAAAGCTGACGGTTTCAGGGACCCAACGTGCCGGAGACCTTCTTACAGCTTGTCGCTGTTCGTGACATTCGTCTCCAAATTGGACACAGTATGTCGATAAAATTCCGACATGCTAGGCATGTCCTGGCGTCCCAGGGGACCGTTAATGCTCTAGTGTCTCCGTGTTAAGTTTGAGCTTCCAGCCGTTCGGGTTCCGACAGACCATCATCATCATCCCACTGGGTCACATACGTTCCGCCTGCTTTTGCCACGGACATATTCCTCTGTTCACCCAAGGGTTTGGCCTCATCCGGTTGACGGAAGTATACAATTCGGGCATCCCCGACTTCCTTGATCCATTGTTCGAAGGGCATTATCCCGGCCGTGGTCAATAATAACCAGTTCCCCGGCACTTGAGTTCCCGGCCCAGCATCAAAAAAGGAAAATGGTCCCCATGGGTCCCTCGGGTAATTAGTACCTTTTCGCTTGAAGCCCTGTTACAGAAAACAAGAAAATTCTTATATAAAAACAAATGGTTGTACATTTTTAGAGAATTCAGAATACAGAATTCAGGAGCCAGAATCGGTAAACAGCCTCCGTCGCTGCTCTAATGAGCCCCCTCAAGGTCCTCCGGAGAGATCTGTTGGTCTTCTCCACCGACTGGAATAAGACAATTAGAAAGATCATGAGGACAATACCCCCCTCCCACCACTTCGTCCAGTTGGTCCTCGCCAAGTTCGTCCTTGACCCTATCGATTTCTTCCTTTGAAAACTCGTATCCCGACTTCCTGACAAATTCCATCCGTTGATCCGCGGTGGCGATGCCTCCTACAAGATTCCTGAAATCCTCGTTGGTTTTAACCCTTTCCAAAAATGCTTTTGCGCTCTCGATGGACATCTGTGTTTCTCCTTTCCTGATTTTGTGGGTCGCTCCCACGTGGGTGTGGGCAACATGGGTGCCTTTCCCAAAAGGTAAAACGCTTTTTTAAGGACGTTAATCATCTGAAACCTCCTGAATAGAGGTGACGGTTTGGTGAGAATATCGAATGATTGTTGAGGGAACAACAAAAAACGCTTTGTGTCAAGGGAAAAATGGGCGTTCACGACGGTTCCATTGTCCATGGTTGTAGGTCGAAATTGTCTGCAGTTTTTGTGCGTTAGCTTACCGCAAAGCGAGTCTTTTATTCAAAAATCGAGGGGACAGAACTTTGGCGGCACAATCCTCTCTTCCCGCAAAAAGGTCCGGTCCTCACGATCCAGCCTGCTGCTCACATAGGCGCCGAGTTCAAACCCCTGACGGCAAAGGTGGCACATTTCCAGCGGGGGCTTAAATACGGAACCGGTGCTGGCCGCATTGTCATACTTGCAGCCCCCGGCACAAAAGTATCTGGCGGGGCAATTATTGCATTCCTTAACGAACGCTGTCGGGCTTTCTAAAAAGTCATCCCGGTCCATGTGGCCATCAAAAATATTTCCCAATCTGTACGCGTCCATCCCCACAAACCGGTGGCACAGATAGACATCTCCGGTACTTGAGATCCCAACAAAACCCAGCCCGGCACCACAGGGAAAGATCTTTTTTCGATTGTGCGCAAACACAATCAACCCATGATAGAGATTGGAACTCTTTTTCAGCTCTTCCAGGGTCTGGGTGTCCCTGGTCTTGATCCCAGTAAGCCACGTGTCAGCCTCTTCCTCCAGGGTCTTAAAGACATTTCGCAGGTTCCTTCCGGAGTTCGGCTTTTTTGCGTCACAAGTGAGCATACAATCCGAGGCCGGCGATATGGAGACATTGGCAAACCCGATTTCCCGCAGGGACTCTTTGATTACGCGCGGATCCGTATCCCCCATGATGACCGCATGGCCCGGGGTTTCAGGGCGTATTGCCAGCAGATGCTTTATCTTGGGCACGATGGCATCATAGGACCCTTTGCCGCCTGAAAAGGGTCGCTGGGCATCCTGTATCTCCCTGGGGCCGTCAAAGCTGATCATGACCCAGATTTTGTGATCTTGAATGAAATCGATCTGTTCTTTCTCCAGCAGGGTCCCATTGGTGGTGGCGTAGAAACCAACATCTTTTTGGACCGCATGGGTTCTTTCCCGGGCATAGTCAACAATCTTTTTCATCAGGGGAAAATTTAAAAACGGTTCTCCGCCAAAAAAGCCAATCTGGATCTTCTTGACCTTACCGGACTGCTCAATGAGCCAGTCCACCGCCTGAAAAGCGGTCTTTTCTGCCATATTTCCCTTGTGACCGTATTCGCCGCCGGCACCATAGCAGTATACGCAGCGCAGATTGCAGGACTGGGTGAGAAAGAAGGCTGCATTGATAATGGGCACAGGATCTTTCGGCCTCTTCCGGGCCGCATGCTTCCGCTTGTTGGAAAGCAGGCCCAGGGTCTTGAGCGGTTCAATGTTGGGTGATTTCCAAAAGGAATCCCCGTTATCCAGGAGTTGCCATAAGAGTTCGGCGGTCTTTTCATCGATGGAATGGGTTTCCATGTCTTCAATATTGATCACATACCGGTGACCTTGATGGCTGCCCACATGAAAGGGCTTCAGTCTCAAATCTCGGTTCATTTTGCAATTCCCCCGAAAGGCTGCTTCAGCGGTGTTTTTGGACAACATCTCCAGAAATGTCTATTATTTAGTTCTGGTCCAAGCAATTTCGCATTATTCTGTGGAATATGCTCTTTTCACCCAATCTTGGGTAATCTGATCATAAACCCCATTTGATTGAATACGCTTAATGCCTTCGTTATATTTTTGAAGGGCCAACTCTCCTTTGGGATGTGCTTTGCTGAATCCCATATGAAGCTCTAATTTTGTGCTGTGAAATGCCAGCGCAACTTTTCCTGCCATCCCTGCTTTCTCTATTATAAAATCTGCCGGTTTTGTCTCATTATTCCACAAAATCACTGCATCAAGACGACCCGTTCCAAGTTTCTTTATATTCATTTCTTCGGAGCGGGTTTCTTCGACTGTGATCTGACCCTCTTTTTCCAATTTGTAAAACATATCATCATATTCATACCCTATTACCGTTCCAACAATCGTTCCTTTTTTAACATCTTCAGCTTTTGAAGCGCTTAAAGGATTTTCAATGTTATGGAAATAACTGATATACGCAAAAAAAAGCGGGCTTTCAGGAAACGTTATGATGTTTTCTACATCCGGAATTTTTGCCATATTAAAACATCCAACCGCTTCTCCTGTTTCCGTATGTTTTTTACACCTTGCGTAAGGAACCACCTCAAAATCAACATCCACATCAACTGCATCATAAATTGCTTTTACAAGATCATTCGCATAACCGGTACCATCCGTCTTGGACCAGGGGGCTGCATCATTTTCAACATAAATCTTTAGCTTTTCCCTGCCTTCCGCAATATGCGATAACATGAGAAACAACACGGTGGTCAAGAAAACATGGAACATCCGGAGCTTATGATTTCGCCTTTTGTTTTTCGCCATGGAATCCCGTCCTCAGGCAACAGGGTTGAACGCGTTTGGGTGTTACACCTGTGCGATGTGTTGTCCGGGGTCAGAATCTGTCTTCCCGATCTTTCGGCCCGGATGCGCCGTTATATGCCTACCTTGTTGACAATGTGATCCTCATTATTGCATTCTTATAAACAAAAGTCCTTTTTTGTTGTGCAGGATTCATTGAATCATGGGGCACGGGCTACTAAGGGCTCTCCCAACCCCCCATTTACTAAGAAGATAATATCTTAATATTAGATCGGCAACAACTCTAATTATAGGTAAATATCAATTGGGCAAACAAGAAATGAACAACAACGACATTGAAAAAATTTTGAATCATTGGAGGGTGACCTCCAACGATGATTTCAAAACAATGAATGAGTTGTTCCTATCGAGATCGTATAGCTGGGCTCTATTTGTTGGGCATATTTCCGTGGAAAAATTGCTCAAGGCATTATATGTGAAATTGCATGGAAAACACGCACCAACAATTCACAATCTGTACAGATTGGCGGAATTATGTAAAATTGATTTGACGGATGAATTTTCAGACTGGCTGGATACGATCACCTCATTTAATATAAATGCCCGATACGATGATTATAAAAGAGAGTTTTACAGCCTATGTACTCGAGAATATACTGAAACATGGATTGTTCGAATAAAGGAGTTACGCAAATGGATAGAGCAGATGCTATAAATATTGCTCGACAATATGCTTCTGTTATAAAGACAAATTATGATTGCAGGCAGGTTTTTCTTTTCGGCTCATTTGCAAAGGGAACCCAGCACGAAGAAAGCGATATTGACATTGCCGTTATTCTCAAGGAATTCGATAATCCAATGGACATACAATTGGAACTAATGAGGTTAAGACGCAAAATTGACGGCAGAATTGAGCCGCACCTTTTCAGAGAAAAAGATTTTAATATGACAAATCCGGTTGTAAATGAAATATTGAAGCATGGGCAAAGAATTGATGACACTATTTCTTAAAAATGGGCATAGGGGCGTTGAAACGCGCCGAAGGCTCATGGAATACTGCTCAAGAGATTACTTAAATTTCCGTTCGCCGTGGCATTCACGGCCCCTCTCCACGTATCAGTAAACGCAGTTGAGGCCACACTGCCGGGTGATATGCATGGAGAGAGTGACCACGGGTTCCCGCATGAATTCTTTTTTTCATTTTTTAAAACTTCAGCTTTTCCCTTCCGCTATATGCGCTAACATGAGAAACCATACTGTGGTCAAGAAATAGCCGTATTGTAAAACACGATTTCACCGGCCGTCTTTTGGGTGACAATGCGTTTCTTGAGAAACCGGCGTTTTTGTTGGTTCGGCAGCTTAAGCGTCAAAGACAAAGGTCCCCAAAAGAAAGCTAGATAAAGCGTCTATGGAAAGATAAATGGCAGTTCGATCTTTTCAAGGAGCCTGGTCTCCCGGGAAGCCTCTTCTCCGGGGGCGGAATAGTAATGATTCACCTTTTGTGTTTCCGTCCACTCTATGGTTTCATACTCTCCCACAGGCTTGCCCGCTTCATCCGAATAAAAGTGAACCAAATCTCCACCGGTGGGTCCGTTGACGGGGTTCCTATACCACACAAATGTTCCAATTGTGTCCAGTACGAATTCATCATCCACTACCTCATAATATTTACTCGTCTTGAGAAGTCCGTTTTCGTCATAAGCAAACGTTGTCTTGGAAATCCTATTTCCCGTTTCGTCGTTTACAAAAATACGGGATTCAAGATATCCTTCAACTGTTTTCGTGATCTCAAAATGATATGCCTCCTCCCAGGTTACCTCACCGTTATCATATTCGCGGTAACTCCTTGTTTTTGGGTATCCGTCCGAATCGAAAGTGCCGTTAATCTCGAAGACCAATCGGCCCTCTTCGTAAACCTTGCCATATTCATATACAGAGACACCCCCTGTGCCTCTCAATGCGTTTTTCAGGGTTATTGATCGATTCTTGCGATCAACATAAATTGCCCCGTCTTGATCGTATAAGATTGTTGTTTTAGTGGCGAGAATGCCATCTTCAGTCCATGTTTTTGATAATTTATATTCTCTTAGGGCATCCGGATTGTCGGTAGGGTCCTCTCGGTAAGAAATCTGGGAAGTCAGTAGATAAAGGGTCTTGTCATATGTATAGTCATAAGCGGCAAGGAATTCGCCCGTGTCATAATGCCAGATGCCTCTTGTGGGGAAACCATCGTCATCGAGCGTCTGGATCCCCGTGGCGAAAGTGCTTCCATCGGCGTTTAGAAGGGTTGCCGATGTCCAGTACAAATGGGCATTGTCGCCATATTCATAGGTAAAGGTCCTTTGATTCCCGGCGGCGTCCATGGACAACGCGTCGAGGGCTCCCGGCAGGGTGTCCGGTTCCATGCGCGCGTTAACAGGTCCGGGAAGTTTCTCCTGAATCATGGAGGCGGAGCGTCTCACGGTGGTCGCGGCAAATTGCTCTTCCACCAATGAGAGCCTTCTCAGATCGTACATGGGAGGAAGGGAAGTGTCGTTATCGTTGGAAGAACAGGACATGAACAGGGCCGCGGCGCACACGGCGAACAACGAAAGGATCAGTGACCAAAGTTTCATATGATAATCTCCTTCTCTTTTATCTGACATTGAATCGATTGTCGGTCCGCATTCCCAAGCCGACCCTACTTTTCGCAGCATATCAACCTAATCCATACGGGTCGCCCGGGCATGATACCGCCGGAGTGCCACAATCATCATACCCGCCTCCCCCTGCGACTTTGTCCAACTCTTCCTCCTGCAATTCATCCTTGAGTGAATTGATTTCTTCTTTGGTAAAATCAAATTTGTTCGCCTTCACGAAATTTGTGCGTTCCTCCGCTGAAGGCTGTTCCTCCAATTCCTTCCTGAAATCCTGGTCGTTTTTCACCCTTTCCAAAAATGCTTTTGCGCTTTCAATGGACATTGCTTTCTCCTTTCCTGATATTCCGGATTGCTCCCTTGCGGGTGTGGGCAAATGGGTGCCTTTCCCAAACGATAAAACGCTTTTAGTACCTGGTTTTCCGTCACAAAAACAAGAAGTTCATTGACTGTAAAACCTAAAACTTAAAACTGCGGCTTTGCCGCCTTAGAGGACTTTAATCATCTGAAACCTCCTGAATAGAGGTGAATGTTTGGTGAGAATAAAGAAGTATTATCGATGAATACAAAAAAAAACGCCTTGAGTCAAGGAAAAAATCGGAAAAACCTTCCTCTTTTCGAAGGGTTAAGAAGCACCTTATAAACCTCCTTCTAACGCATCTATCTCCAGCTCAGATTCACATTCATCCGGAAGAAAAGTCCCGCCTGCTACGGCATCCAGATCCGTATGGGAAAGTTCCCCATCCATGGGGGAGGGGAGGGCAACACCACATGGAGCACCTTCCCGGTGTTTTCATGGAATTTGATGTCCACATCTTCGGGAACATCGATGCCCGCTTCTACGAGCACACCTTACCTTAGTGATGGCATTGTTTTCCATCATGGCTTGTGTTAATTCCTCGAATCTGTTGCTGTTTTTCTTTCAAAAAGTCCGGTCCGCTTCATCCAGGCTGCTGATGACGTAGGCGCTCAGTTCAAACTCCCAGTACGATGTCTTAACAAAACAAGAATTTATTCGATCAGTGTCCATCCGCCGTCTCCTGTTCCTGATCAATGATGAATCAGATAAGGCGGTTCCAAAACCGAGAAAGTGCCCCCGGCCGGTTCAAAACAACATTCTTGCCAGAGCGCTAAACGCATATGATCCGTTGGGAAATATCCAGGAAGAATTCACGGGACCATGCCGTTGTCTGTTCAGGATTTTTCACAAATGACATCACCTCTTTTTTGGCCTGGCCGACATCGAGGTTTAGAATGGCACGACCCAGGAGATTCATTAAAGCGTCTGCGGTTAACGGCATATGATGGTCCCAGTCCCCCGTTTGACGCATTCGTGCTTCCAGATGAGAAAGATGCAGTTCCGGATGATGAGAAATGTACCATACCAGATCATACCAGTCCCGCCCTTTTACCCTGTTTTTCCACCTACGACACAAAACGGCATGCATTTTGCCGGCGAACAAATCCGGAAGCGAATAGGTCCGTATGGCAAAGGGAACGGGCTGCAGGAGATAACGGGTTTGGGTTTCGAAACCGGGCGGTGGATCGGTATCCACTTCCAGTCTGATTTTCACCAACTGTCCCTTTGGAATGGATTCGAAAATCTTGTCTTCCGTTTGGATGACGATGAACTGTTTCCGTGTATTGCCTTTGAGAAAAGCGGATTGTATGGGCTAAACCATTTCTATCATTACTGATACACCGGTTTATCTTGCGTGAAGGGTGTGATATGCCAAGAGACAAAAAATACCATTTTGAACATAGTATATCGACAAAATGCCGACATACTAGGCAATTTTTGTTCGGGCGAGCTTGGTCCAAAAACCTGAAAGTTGCAAAACGGTTTTATCTACAGATGTCAATGAACACGAAATGGCCGTATTGAAAAAACAAGATCACACTGGCCCGCTTTTGGGTGGAAATGCCTTTATTAAGAAACCGGCGTTCTTGTTGGATGGGTTTTTTAAACGTCAAAGATCCGGTCCCTGAAAAAAGATGAGTAAAGCGTCCCCAGAACTTGGCAAGAACTAGAACTTGGCATAATTCCATGGGAGGCCGCGCCGAACCCAATTGTCTTGCCGGGCTTGACGCGCTTTCCCCAAATCTCCCGGGACTATCAATTAAGAGCGCGGATCAAAATCAAGCTGTCCCCCCATTCCTTCTATCTCCAATGGGCTTCCACAATGATCCGGGATAAGTAAGTCGCCCCCCGCCACGGCATCCAGTTCCGTATGGGAAAGTTCCCCATCCATGGAGGGAGGGGAGGGCAATACCACATGGACCACCTTCCCGGTGTTTTCATGGAATTTGATGTCCACGCCTTCGGGAACATCGATGCCCGCTTCCACGAGCACACCTTTTCCGTCTTCCAGAAGCCTTTTCTTGAACGATTCGTCGGACCACGCTTTTTCCACCAGCCTACCATAGGCTCTTGACGATTCTTTTTTGCTCATGGGCGTTTCTCCTTTCCTTAGTGATGGAATTGTTTTCCATCATGGCTTGTGTTAATTCCTGGAATCTGTTTCTGTTTTTCTTTCAAAAAGTCCATATCCGATCCATCCAGGCGGTGGAAGATGCTGACGGCCTTTTCAATGGCATACTTGACCCGGTCACAATATGCCTCAACGGGTTTAAAAGGGTCGCCGTTTGCCGCTTTGTTGGTATAGATACAGCCGCCGCCGCAGAAATGGGCGGCCCAGCACCGGGCGCATCTTTCCAGCCTCGTGACCATGGCCCTGAGATACGGTTCCCTGTCCGCGTCCGTTCCAAACACGCTCCCCATTCTCATTCCGGGGTCTCCGGTAAACAGGGGGCAGGGGAAAAGGTCTCCCTTCATCGACACCCCCAGATACCCCCTGCCGGCGCCGCATCCATACAACCGTTTTTGTTTTGACAACAGGGCGTAAAGGTAGCCAAGCAGCAATTTGAGACCGTGTTTGGGGACGGTGCGGTCCCTGATGGCGTCAAAAGTGATGTCGGCTTCTTTGTCCAGAAACTCACGCATGTGATCCTTCTCTTCCGCCCCCCGGTCTCGGGGTGTCCAGTTGCCGTAAAGGGACGGCACCGCCGGGGTCAGGGTATAAGATGAAAAGCCCGCCTTTAAAATGGCTTTTTTGATTTGGGGCAGGTCATTTGCTCTATTGATGGTCGCCCGGCAACGGGCGCCCGGGATTTTTTTGAGCAGTTTTTCAACATTCTCAGCAACCGTTCCATAAGACCCCCGGCCGTTCTTGAAGGGCCGGTTTTCATTGTGGATATGTTCGGGGCCGTCAAAGCTGATCAGGGGGGTGATGCCGTTGGTCTCCAGAAAAGCGATTTTTTTGTCGTCCAGCAACGTACTATTGGTGGTCATCCCGTATCTCACTTCTTTCCCCAAGGCCTTTCCCTTTTTGTCGGCATGGGCCACCACATGCCGGATCAACGGAAAATTCATCAGGGGTTCGCCGCCGCCGAACAGGATCCCCACCGACTTTTTCTCACCGGATTGGGCCATGAGCCAGTCAACGGCCCGGGTCGCGGTCCCCTCGTCCATCGTCCCCTCACTGCCGCATTCCCCGGTGTTCCCGTAGCAATAGACGCAGTTGAGGTTGCACTGACGGGTGATATTCATGGAGAGGGTGACCACCGGTTCCCCCATGAGTTTTGCCATGAGGTCATCCATGCCGGGCCTTTTTTCCCCCGGCGGATGGGATAATACATCTTCCTTCGTGGCGCCCTCAACCAGGCCCAGGTTCTCCAGTTCTTCCATGACGGGGGAAGGGACCAGGCATCCCTTATTGAACCGGATTTCGTCCAGGATACGGGACATGCGGTCATCAATGACCGCACTGGTCATGGCGGGGACGTTCAAAAGATATGACGTGCCGTTGTGACGGAACAGGTGAAAGGGCGCAAGGGAAATGTTATAAAAATATGTTTTCCCGTTGCGGCGGATTTCGATATTCTCAGGTATCATGGGTTGGGGTTCTCTGATTTTCCAGTCCCCTCATCGGGAGTCATCACTTGTTGGTGTCTTCTAAAGGATCTCCCCAGTCACCACACCCACAATCCGCGGCGCCTCCGGATATAAGTTCCATATCTTCCTCCGTTAACTGATCTACCTCCGCGCCAATGTCTTCCGGGGAAAACGCGAAGCCTTCCGCTTCAACGATCGCCTTTCTTGCTTTAGCAGTTTCGGCTGCTGTCACCCGATTTCTAAAATCCCCGTCCGTCTTCAGTCTCTCGATGAAAGCTTGCGCACTTTCGATGGACATAATCCATCCCTCCTATAAATAAAAAAAGTCACCCGTTAACTTTTATAGCCCATATTTTTTTTAAATGTCAAACGGTTATAAGGAACCCCTTATATCCAAAATCAACGGGGCAAGGCTTGGGCGGTACAATTTAAGCCCTGGCATATGCCAATAAAAAGGCCGGATCCACCTCGCTCTTTGAAATGGCCAAAGTTCTCCGGTTGGCGGACAATCTGTGGGGCGCTACCGGGAATAAGTGGGCTTCAAAGAATGAAGATCGTATCATGGATGAGATTTTCATCAAAAGGGTGGAAGAAGGACAATTCAAATACCTCAATCCCGTATCAGAAGGTGGAGGGCGATGTCGAATGCCGGGGAAAAGAAGATACTCTGGGAGTTGACATTGATCGTCTCCCGTAGCGTCGATGCGCGATTGTCTGAGCATGGGGGCAACAGAATCAATAGCAAATCTTTGCGGGAAGTTTATAAATTAACAACGTCCCCTCCCCCAGTTTTCGTTCGGGCACTATTTAATTTCGAGGGACTCTTTTCTAATGGAAAATTGAAAAAAGAATAAGGCCAGCCGTCAATTAAGATTTGAGTATTCAAAAATAAATGGTATGTTTCTACCTGAGCCACAGGCGGACGGCGGACCCGGTTCCGATTCAGGTGGAACTTTGATGACCATTTCAAAAGGATTTGTGCGGTGGAAGTGAGGCAGGCGGTTCAAAACGGGATTGTGAAACGAGGATTGGTCCAATGAGAAAAGTGCTCTATATTTTGGGTGGATTGGATGACAATGACGTGGAGTGGTTGATTGCGGGCGGGGAACGCCGGCGGGTGACCGTGGGTGAGGTGCTCATCAGCGAAGGGAAGATGATCGAGGCGCTCTATATTTTGCTGGAGGGGGAGCTGGCGGCTTCCATAAAGACCCACAAGGGTCCCCGTGAGTTGGGTAAGATGTCTGTGGGAGACATGGTGGGAGAGATCTCCCTGGTGGACGACCGACCCGCCTCCGCAACCGTCACTGTGGTGCGGGACGCGCACGTTCTGGCCGTTCCCCGCACGGCGCTGCTGACACAACTGAAAACAGACATCGGGTTTGCAGCGCGATTCTATCACGCCGTGGCCCAGATGCTCTCCTACCGCCTGAGGGATAACACGGCCCTGATCGCCGGCGAAGGCGCGGCCCCGGTCCCCGAGTTAGAGAAGGAAGAGGACCTTCTTGGCATGGACGTGCTGGACAACGTCCATATGGCGGGTCAGCGTTTTTCCCGCATCATGCGTCGGTTGGCCGGGTGAGTGAAAAAGTTGAATGAAAATACAGGAGTTCTTGATGGAGATTTGTTCTACCCTGTGGTTTGGGAATATTGGAATATGGACCGGGGAATGCGGTCAACGATGATGGGGAAATGGTCCGGGCTTAGACCCACCCGCTTCAGGCTCTTATCAATTTTATCTGTATTCAACCTTTCGAATTCATGATCTACCCGAAACCTGGACATCAGTAAATCAGCAAGGTAAACAAGCGTCACCAGGTCTTTATCCACAGTTGCCTCTTCAGGACGATGATGGTGCCTTATGGTATCTATCAGGTTGTCGGCCAGGGTCCATCTTTCGCCGAGTAGAGCCCCTGCCTCGGGGTGTGTAATGTTGAATCTCTCTTTTTCCATGTTGCATAGTTCAGCCCCTTCCTCATGGGCGGCACGATAGAAGTAGGGGGCCGCCGATGTCATGTATTGGTCCAGAGGAATCTTTCCTATATCATGCAGCAGCCCGGCCGTATATGCGATATCCGGGTCTGACCGCCCCGTGAATTCAGCCAGTTCACCGGACAGAATGGCCGTCCCCAGGGCATGCTGGAAAATGCCGCCCTTGCAGAGGGAATACCCTTGGGATGATTCTGAATAAATGGTTTCCAATGAGGCTGACACTACCAACATCAGGAGGCGCTTTTCTCCCAAGAGCACAAGTGCATGATCAATGGAGCCAACCCTGGACTTCAGCGAAAACTGGGCGGAATTGCACAGGTTGATGGTCTTTGCGCTGACAACCTGCTCTTGACGGACCTCTTCCCCGATCTCCGACATAGTGCAGTCGTCGTCCTGAATCATTCGGATGATCTTGAGGGCTATCTGGGGAATGGGTCGCACCTGCTGTATGGCATTGTCAATATCGGCGGGCGTGGGTTTTTCATGGTCCGTCTCCGGAAGATCGACCACGAACTTGTGTATGGGTTCAATTCCAATCTTCAGATCGTTGAGATTGAGGGTTAATTTGCAGCTGAAATAACCTCCGGTTTCAGCCCGGTTAACCGGTATGCCATTTTCGTCCAGAATGGCCTGAACCACTTCGGTCGTTCGACCCCCGATATTCAGAAAGAGGTCCTCGTCAGATACCGGGCCAACCATGGCGCCGCCGGCAACAGAGGCTTTCAGCCTGTCAATGGAAGCGCCCGCCTCGATCATGGCCTGGATAAAAAGGGGAACTCCAGTGGAAGCGTATGTTTCCGGTTGAAAAGCGATGTCGGTTCCTGTTGCTTCCGGCAGGAGTATGTGAAGCAGTCCCCCCAGATTTGCTTCCTGGTCCCACAATATGAGCCCTACACAGGTTCCTAGAAAAGCTTCCAGCCTGACATCTTTTTGTTTACCGATGACACATGCTCCGGAGGGTACGATCTGCGTTTCCATTTGCGAGCTGTTCTCCTTGACTCAACGAGAAAATTCGGGATCCCTTCCAACATTTATGGCAAAGTCCCAATAATGACCGTGAAGGGTTTAACTCTATACCAGGGTTTATCAGCATTTTCAATCTTCACGGCAAGATAGAAATACAAAAAAGGGGCCAAGTCTGCCGTTGACTGTTGTTTGAAGGCATGATAATCGTGAAATATGTCACGCCCACTCAGAATAGAATACCCTGGTGCCTGGTACCATGTGATGAACCGATTTTACATATACCAGTAAAACAGTGAGATAGGGCTGAAGGAGATTTCATGAAAACAGTCGCAGATCGAATGGTGGAAATTTTGATGGAAGCGGGCGTCAAGACTGTCTTCGGGATTCCCAGCATCCACAACCTGGGGCTTTATGAAGCCTTGCGAAAAACGCCCGATATCAAGCATATTCTTTGCCGCCATGAGAGTACCGCAACCCATATGGCGGATGGCTACGCCAGGGAGAGCGGTAAGATTGGGGTGGCGATTGCTTCAACGGGTCCGGGCGTCGGATACACGGTTCCCGCCCTTCAGGAGGCTTTCGGCAGCAGTGTGCCGCTGCTCGTGATCGCCACCAACATTGCATCCACCAAAATTGGAAAAGGCATCGGTACGCTACACGAAATAACGGAACAGGAGAAAATTTTCCGAAATGTCACCAAAGGGGTTTTTGCAATACGAGCCAAATCGGAGGCCCAGGACCTGACCCGTCGGGCGCTTGCCACGGCGCTTTTGGGAAGACCCGGGCCCGTGTATCTGGAAATTCCGACTGATTTGCTTAATAAGGAGGTGGAAGAAGAATCCCCGGTGGTAATGGACCCTTTCCCGAAAACGCCTCCGCCGCCGAACTTGGAAAAAGCCATAGCGCTTATGGGGGAAGCGCAAAACCCTTTGGTGTCAGTGGGAACAGCCGCTTTGCGGGCCGGTCTTAGTAAAGATATAATCGGTATTGCAGAGGCCCTGACAGCCCCTGTCCTGTTTTCCCCCAATGCTAAAGGAATGATTCCGGACGACCATCCACTCGCCCTGGGTAACGGGGCCAGGCGGGGCGTCATTCGGGAAGCCGTCGCCACCTCCGACCTTGTCTTGGCCATGGGGACCCGCTTAAGGGAGGTGGATGCCAAAAGAAGGGGTCTATTATTGCCCCGGCTCATCCATGTGGACTGGGATGATCAGTGGATTGACAAGAACTTTCCCTCTGAAATCGCCCTTACGGGGGATCTGGTGCAGATCGTTCGGGCCCTTGCGAAAAAGATCACTCATTTGCCCCAAAGGGAAAACCGAAAGACCAGGATGGCGGAGATCATAAGAAGCCTTCAAGAAGAAATATCCAAAATCAGTGAAGTGCATTCTGAATTGGCCTACCTGGAAGCGATTCGAAACGTCCTGCCCCGGGAAAGCACCCTCGTGGCGGACAACACCCAGTTGGGGTACTGGTCCGAATATTTTTATCCTTCCTTTGTCCCCGGTGGATGGATGGGCGCCAAAGGATCCGCCATTATCGGGTTTGCCTTTGCCGCTGCCGTGGGGGCCAAAATCGCCGCCCCCGAAAGAGACATCGTGGCCTTGATCGGTGACGGCGGCTTCCTTTACAGCTCTCAGGAACTTGCCACCTGTAAAAGACACGGCATTGGTTTTCCCCTGATCGTTGTCAACAGCAGATCATACGGCATCATCGGGTATCTTCAGAAAATGTTCCACCAGCACGAATACGAGACCCGGCTGGAAAATCCCGATTTTGTTCAACTGGCCGGCGCTTACGGTGTTGAAGGATGCCGGGTGACATCGCTTTCCCAGCTTAAAGATGCCCTCTCAGAGGCTCTTTTTTCAGGAGAGATGCGTTTGATTGAATTGGTGGCGGATTTTCCCGCCCCTCCCTTTGCCGAATATTGACCATAGGGTGTAATGGGTGACTTTCTTCGGGAAAGCACCGTCACAAATGATATTTTTCATCCTCCCAACCGATGGGCCTCTCCGATCAGCAGTCGCACCAGGGCTGTGAGCGCAAAACCCGAAACGGCGACGGCGAACCCTTTTCGGCTGCCGCAATCCACAATCAAAGGGGTATCCTTAAGCTCATGAAGGGTGCTCATGTAAAGAAACACACCGGAGGCGACGGACAGCACAAAGGCTTTCACCACCAGCATGACATGGATCCCCAGCATGGCATGCAGATGTTGGCCCACAATAATGCCCGCGGGCGTTGCGCAGGCAAACATGATAAAGAGCCAAAACACTTTGTTTCGGGAAAGGGTGCTTCTGACCATTTTGAGGGCCAAGGCAAATCCGGCGGATGATTTGTGGGCTAAAATGGCGATCAGGATAAAAACGGCCGCCTCGGTGTTGCTGATGCCCAGAGCCGCTCCCAGAAAAAAGGATGGAACGGCAATCATACAGGTCATGATGACGGGGATAATGGGAGAATTGAGCCCTCCCAATTTCCATTTTCTTGGAATGCCGCAGTTGTTCAACACCCTGTTCGATGAGCAGCAAAAAAAGAAAGGCTGAAATGGCGATGACCGACGCTAATGGGAAGTCGAGTTTGGGGAATGCATGGGAGAACAGATGCGATGCGCTCGGTAGCATCATGGTCAGGGAGAGCGCCAGAAAGACCCCTGCGCCAAAGGCCTGCCCCATGGGAAAGCCGTGTACCCGCCTGGCCCTTTCGGGATGAAAGAGCGGCATGAAACCGCCCGCGAATGTACCGGCCAGAATGATGAACAACGAAAACCACTGAAATCCTGTAAGCATAGGGTATACCTTTATTTCTTCAAAAAAGCCTCGGTTCTTCGCCGCGTTTTACGGCCGTCAAATATGGTCCGTTCTTGACCGTCGCGCACCCCATTATCGCCATAACCAACACCCCCGCAACCGCAACACGAAAAATCGTTCTCATAATGCCTCAAACCCTTTAGCATGGGTTGCCATGCTTGTCCATATTTACATCCACGTTAAGATGCCGGGGCCATATGAATACCTTTCTTTATGACGGGAAAAGGCTGAACAGTTCTCGCAACTGAAATGATAAATCTCTGAGTCAGCTTGATTATTAATTCACAAAACAAGATGTGACCCCGATTCCGCATAATTCATTTTTCACTTGACTTGAAGTTTCGGAGGACGTACAGAAATATATGATTTTATCGTGATTTAATGACTATTGCCATCGACGTCCTTTTTTCATCTTCAGCTCAAAGAGAAAAGAATATGGCTCACGGCATCTTAAAACCCCGCTTCTCAAAAGAGATCGGGGTTTTTTGTTGGGTGGAGAACGGGATTGTTCCATCACGGGAATTTTAACCGAAGCGCTACAGGGCAAAAGAAATCATGAGGATTTTTCATAACAGAATCTATCCGGGTTCCCGGATATCAGCACTTTTTTCATATTATTCCGTCTGTAAAGAGCAATCTTTCAACCATTTCTTGCCGGAAAACATCAAAGTTAGGATTTATGCAGAACTACACAATTACTTGTTTATGTATTCAATTGAACAAAGGATTTATAATGTCTGAAAAACTGACCTATAAAGAGTTAGAAAAGAGAGTTCTTGAATTAGAAGAAATTGAACTCGAACTTAAAAAAACAGAAATCTTGCTAAATGATGAGATCAATTGGCGGCGCCTCTTGGTCGATCAATCGTAAGCGCCAAAAGAACCCCATCTTTTCCCCACCTGCGAGGCGTGTAATAATCGGGCAACCTTTTAACCCATGAGAGAGGATGCCCATGACCAAGCGAATCAGCGAAAACAATCAAGCCAGACACCAGCGACATTGGCAGGCCCATGTGAACGCAGCGGAAAAGAGCGGCCTGAGTCGTGCCGAATATTGCAGGCGATACAATCTATCGTACCACACGATGACCTATTGGAAACGAAAGCTCTCCAGGTCAAACAATTGTCAGACAACGCTCGTTCCAGTAACTCTTCCGGCCGCATTGGTGAGAAAAGGGAGGGAACATAATCAGGCAGAGCTGCAAATCATTCTACCGGGAAAAATGTCTGTTGCGGTTGGAAATGACTTTTCCCCGGCTACCTTGAGTAGACTACTGACTGTGCTGGAGAACCGGTGATGTTTTTCCCGGGACTTCAGGATCAGGTTTACATCGCCACCGGCGCAA
>JABGPV010000200.1 GCA_018644785.1 Deltaproteobacteria bacterium
CGGGATTTTCTTTTGAATTCGGCCCAATTAATGACCGCATCAGATGTCATTAAATATAACATGCCGAGATATTGCGGTTCAAGAGAATTGCCGATGTTTTGGCGCCACTGCAATTTATAGCGTTCGTTGAATTTTCCAGCTTTGTTTATTGCTATTGCGTTGAAGCATGTTTAAATTATAAAGCTAAAGACTGGATATTGATACGGCGGGGGTTGAATCGGAGTAGGAATCGGCCAGGGAGTCCGAGAATGAAGGAAAAAGGGAATAAGAATGCTTATCCATCCCATATGGGGTTTATTCTGATCGGTGTTGGGCTTGGTGCAGTCTTCTGGCTGATAGAGGCGGCAGTGCACGTGCTCGTGTTCTGTGATGTGGGATTTTTTGAACAGGTTTTCAGGCCGGAACCCCATGAGGTCTGGATGCGCTTGACGATTGTGGCCATGTTTATCGGGTTTGGGATTTATTCCCAATGGATTGTTACGGCTCGCCGGCGCGCCGAAAGGGCAGCGATACGCGCCAATACAGAGCTTACACAGATATTTGATACGGCGGCCGATGCCATGCGAGTGGTAGACAGGGACTTTAATATAACTCGCGTGAATGATACCTTTGCGGCACTTTCAGGGATGGCTAAGGAAGAAGCAATCGGCAAGAAATGCCATGAGGTATTTTGGGGTCCTTTATGTCATACGAAACATTGTCCGTTGACCCGCATTCTCGGTAATGTGGATTGCGTGGAATGTGATTCGGAAAAAGTGCGAAAAGACGGTGTTAAAATCCCCTGCATTGTTACCGCGACGCCGTTTAGAGGGCCTGAGGGAGAACTCCTTGGCATTGTTGAGGATTTTAAAGATATTTCAGAACGAAAAAAATCAGAACAGGCGCTTATGCAGTCGCACGGACGGTTGCGCGACTTGGCGTCACACCTCCAGGTTGTCCGGGAAGAAGAAAGGGCCCTCATTGCTCGCGAGATTCACGACGAGTTAGGCCAGGCATTGACAGCCCTGAAGATGGACGTACACTGGCTACGTCAACGGTTACCCGGGGCGCAACAACCGTTGATTGACAAGACCAACGTTATGTCAAGGCTCATCGACAGAACTGTTCAATCAGTGAGAAGGATTAATGCAGAATTGAGACCGGGATTGCTGGATGATTTCGGTCTTTCGGCAGCCATAGAGTGGGAGGCTAGAGAATTCTCAAAAAGGACGGACATTGAATGTGAAATCCTGTCAGATCCCAAAGACATGGTTTTATTTCAGGGACTTTCAACGGCAATTTTTCGCATATTGCAGGAAACCCTCACCAATATTACACGCCACGCAAATGCGACGAAGGTCCGGATCAACCTTACGAAGAACACGGACAGCTTGGAGATGCGTGTCAGCGACAATGGGAAAGGGATTGAAGACCAGGAGATCCTGGCGCCCAAATCATTCGGGATTATAGGAATGCGGGAACGGGTGCATTATCTGGGCGGTAGCTTCAGCATCAGTGGGGGCAGTGGCGGGACCACTGTGGAGGTAACCATCCCTATGGGCCCAAAAGGAGACGTTGATGATAAAGATACTCATCGCGGATGACCATGCCATAGTCCGTGCAGGCCTGAAACAAATTGTGGCGGATACTTCCGACATGGTTGTTGCCGGGGAAGCGGTGGATGGCCAGGAAGTTTTGGAGCAGGTCCGAAAAGAGGATTGGGACCTGATTCTCCTGGACATTTCCATGCCCGGCAGAGGCGGAATTGATACCTTGAAGGAGTTGAAGATTGAAAAACCGACTCTCCCCGTTCTTGTACTCAGCATGTACCCTGAAGAGCAGTATGCAGTGCGTGCATTGAAGGCGGGGGCATCCGGGTATTTAACCAAGGAGAGCGCTCCCGAACAGTTAATCGAGGCCATACGAAAGGTTTCCCAAGGGGGAAAATACATCAGCGCATCCCTCGCTGAAAGCCTGGCCTTCCATGTGGGGGCGAATTCCGAAAAGCCGCTCCATGAGACCCTTTCCAATCGCGAATATCAGGTGATGCTCATGATTGCCTCGGGAAAAACCGTAAAAGAGATTGCAAACGAGCTGTCACTCAGTGTTAAAACCATCAGCACCCATCGTGTGCGTGCCCTGGGAAAAATGGGAATGAAAAACAACGCTGAAATAACCTATTACGCCATAAAACATGAGCTGGTGAAATAGGGTCTTGGGAAAATCTACCCAAGTTGTCTTCAAAACTGCCTGCCTGTAGGACAAACACTGACAAGAAAAAGGGCCTCCGTCCGATTTACATCGGTTTTAGAAAGGATATAATGTCGATCATGAAATAAGTTCCGTAGAGGCTTATCAATAACCTTCAAGATCTTGAGAGGAGAAAAAAATGATACTCAATAAAGCGAAAACCCTTTGTTTGCCCGTGTTGTGTTGCATGGCTCTTGCCTTGGTTTTTTTCCAGGCGCCTGCTACATGTTATGGCTACGACATCGAGATTGATGTTTCTCCGAATGTCCTCAACATTCAGAGTAAGAGCATTGTTGTTACTGTTCATACGGACATCGCCTATAGTCTAGTGGTTGGATCGACCGTATTTCTCAATGGTGTTCCAATCAACTCCTGGAAATCAGATGACCGTGGTAACTTTGTTGCCAAGTTCTTGTCAGATGAAGTAAAAGAATTGGACGGATTGATCATAGGCGACTATAATATACTGACATTAAATGGATTCACTACTGGTGAAGAGGCATTTATAGGAACCCAGGAAGTCCTGGTGATAGACAACGTCCCAGTAGGAGCAGGGAAAAAATAGAAAGTGAAATCTGATGGGGGAACGTTTCAGTTCCCCCATTTCTTATTATCAAATTGCTATAAACCCACCGGTCCCATCACCTATGACTTCTCAACCTTGACTCACCCCGGCACCCACCATTAACACTTGATCCCATAGTGAGAATTGTCTTGCGTCGGGTAGTCCTTGTGACGTTTAAGCTCACTGTGCTACAATACTTTCGAAAACGGCATCAATCAGACCCACCGCGAATGGGTAGTAGCGCTTATGTTTCGTCGAATCCTTAAATGGGTGTTGTGGATAACAGGCCTCCTGCTGGCAATGCTGATCCTTGTGGCGGCCGGGCTGTTCTTCACGCCGAACATGGTTTCCACCGACTGGTTTCGCCACCAGTTTGAAACCCGAGCCTCCAAATCCCTTCACCGGTCCATTACCGTCCAGGATCTTCAATGGAGCTGGAAAGAGGGGATCAGAATAGAGGGGCTTGAGGCGGCCGATGACCCCGAATATGTCAAAGGACCCATTCTGTCTGTCGATCACCTCCTTTTTTCCTTTGATTTTGAACTGGGCCCCAAACGCCTATCTGTCGATCTGGAAGTGGATGGGCTCAAAGGGAATCTGATCCGCGAAAAAGACGGCCGCAACAATCTGGAGGCATGGCTCGCTCAGCTGAAACCCCCGCGGGAACCCGCCAAACCTACCAAACCCACCCAACACGCGCCAGAGGAAAAAGAGGTCGTAACCCCCTTTATCCTGCCAGGGGACCTAACAGCACAAATTAAATTAATCCATGCCCAACTCCAAGTTGAAGACCGGATGGAGAACCGTATACTCGAAATTCATGACGGGACTTTCAATCTGGATATGCCCTCTCTTCTTTCAAAACCTGTGAACCTTAACATCAGCTCCCGTCAGTCCATGAATGGAAAGGTTCTGCCGCCCCTGGACTTAGCCGTCCATGTGGATCGCCTGGCGGATAAGACCGGGGGCCTGAATCCTCGGGCCGCCATGCTCAAAATCAACGGTGAACTTCCCGGGCTTCATGTGGCATTAAAGGGCGCCGTGGCAAAAGGCGCCCTGGCGCAAAAAGGCCTGGAAGGACAAGTGAAAATTGATCTTGCCCCCCTGGCGGAAGCCGTTCAACCCTTTTTGCCCACCGCCCTTCCGGAACTCTCCGGTGAGATGCTGCTTCAAACAAACGTACAACGCCAAACAAACGAAATGATCATTTTTGATCTCCGCCTGGTTTGTAAAAATATCCTGGCTTCGGGAGGGCCACTGAAGGAAAAGGTGATTGGTCCCTTTTCCATCACCATAACCCAAAAGGGCAGCGCCGAACTTCCCGAAAAAATTGTGAACCTGGATAGCGGTGAAATCCGTCTCATGGAAAAAAGCGGTTTGTCCTTTAAAGGCCGTGTGAAGATGGAAGAAGAAACCGGGGCGACCGTCAAGCTGACCTTGAACAGAGTTTCCCTGTATCTGGATGAAATACAAGATCTGGCCAAGGGATTCATCCCTGAGGGTATTGAATTAAAGGGGATGAACAATTCTCAAAAGCCTGATTTCAAAATTAAAGAGGTGCAATTAACCGGCGCCCTTCCTGATGGTGCAGTGAACCTGTCCGTACAGGATATGGTTTTGAACCTGCCCAACCTGCAGCTGGCACTTTCAGAAGACCATCTGAAAGCTGAAGATCTGACCCTTCTGGTACCCCATACGGTGATTCAGCTGAAAAACCGGTTTCCCAAGGCCCTGGAAATGCGCCTGAACCTGGATGCAAAAAATATTCGCATAAGAGGAAAACAGTCTGTTCAAGTGGGTGAATGCCGAATATCATCCCTGAATGTGGCCATCAAAGACCTGGCATCTTCTCCTGAGGCCCTGTGGGGCATGGCCGGCCGAATCACCCTTGAGGAGTCCGGCTTTTTAAGCGGCATCCGCCTGCCGCCCCACAATGATGGCACGAACCATTTGTCCCACGGGTTTAAAGCCCATATTGAACTGCCTTCAGCGCCCAGAGCCAGGGTGATTTTTGCAGAAGCCGATCTCGCAGCAGCCCCTTTGAAAATCTCCGCAATCCTGCCCCGTCCCCTGAAAGAAGGCGTGACCCTAAACGGCCGTTTAAAGGACGTGCTGATCACCCGGATCAATCCCCTCAGGCTGGATGTGGGGCACCTGGAAGCGGACATGCGATCAGGGGATTTTCTGGAACTTCACGTGCAAGGCGCGGCTTTGGATTCAGGGATGAAGGCATTTCGGACAGAGGGGAGTATCAGCGTAGATCTCGATCAGGCCTTGAAACTCGCCCCGGCCGGGTTAGCCCCCGAAGGGCAGTTTACCGGGCGCATGGAGACCCAGTGGCAGCTTCAAGGCAGAAGGCCCACCGACAAAGAGATTGCCGGATTGACCGATAACACCCTGTCCCTTGAAAAACGGCTGCAACACGGGAGCTTTCTGGAAAAACTGGATCTTGAAACACAACTCAAGAATATGGCAGTGACACTTCCCCTCGATTCCGGTGAAACGCTCTTGGTCCAGGGGATCCATTCCGTAAGCCCTTTTAAAATCAACACCGCCAATGGTCTGGCATCGGTTTCCATCCTGGGGGAACTCAAGGTCGATAGAATCAATGCCCTTCCTCTTTTAGGAAAACTGAAAGCCCCGCTGTCAGCCGCTCTTTCATTTAACGCCGTGAGCCGGGATCTCAATTCCCTGGAGTTGCGGGAAACCCTTCAACTGGCGCCCCTGGCCGTGGAGCAAACCCTTGAACTATCCCTGAACAAGCTGAATCGCCTGTTGAGACAAAAAGACAAACCGGACCTTTCAACCCTTCTGAAGATTCTGGAAGCGAGAATCAACGCCGGCATCATTATAGACACAGGGCCCGGGTTGGCCCCATTCACCCAGGGGTTGACCCTTGAAGGTCCCTTGAAAGGGCGCCTGGCGTTACAATTGCGCGGTGGAAAATCAGTTTCGGTCAAAACATATTTTGAAAGTGAAGGCATTAATGCGGCGTTACCTTCAAAATTCACCATCGACAATTTAAAGACCCACCTTCAATTTGAAAAAACCTATGGACTTGCCTTCGGTCCCCTGAAAACCGGAAACCAAAAACCCTCAAAGGCCCTCTCCTTAAAGGTGCTTCAGCCCGACAAATCGTCGCGCCTGAAATCTTTTGCTAACAACCCTCTTTCCCAAAGACTGGTGGGGGATCTTCGAGGCCGCCTGTCCAAAACGCCCACCCTGTCTTTTACAACAGCCCAGGTGGAAAAGGGGCCATTTCCCATCCTGCTCAAAAATGCCCGGATGCAGATGCGGTTCAGGCAATCTCTTCCTTCCATCGATTATTTCCAGATGGATATCATGGGAGGGACATTGCTGGGGGATCTGCGCATTCTCGATCACCACGATCGGTACCACCTTCAGATGAACGGGGCCTTTTCCGGTCTGGACGCGGACCGGCTCCTTCAAAGAGGGAATGCCGGAGGTCCGCGAGATCAGAATATCATCAATGAGGACACCCAGATTTCGGGGCGCATGTCGCTCCAGGTTCCCATAACCGCCAGCGCCCGGACCGTCATGGACAACCTGGACGCGGTATTTCGCCTGACCCACATCGGGGCCCGAACCCTGGAGCGGCTCCTCTACGCCATGGACCCCCATGAAAACAATGAGAGCATTGTGCAACAACGGGCCCTGCTGAAAAAAGGAACCCCCCGGTGGATCGAGGTGGTTATCAAGCATGGCAACCTCTCTTTAACGGGTGAGGTTATGGTGGGCGGAACAAACATCCGTCTGCCGGCCATCAAACGCTTGAACCTGGCTTCTCTGCCCATTCAAAAGCGAATTCAAAACCTGGCCGGCCGCCTGGTTCCCCTTTTAAACGGCCTGAAAATCCTTTCCGCCGACACACTTCGCGTGGAGCGCGGCGGCGCCATCGATTTTACGGAGGACGGAAAATGAAAAAATTCTCTTTTTTAAGGGATGTGTTTCTGGTCGTGATGCTGTCGGCTTCATCCGGCTGTACCCTGGCCAAGGTGGACGTCAATGTGGTGAGCGAACGTACGGCACTTGAAAACCAGGTCCTGGGTTCCTACAACGCCCTTTCGGACGACGTCCTCCTGGTGGCTTCGGTCAGGGGTGTTGACCCGACTGGGAAAATCAAAACGGCGCCTCGAAAAAGCCGGGAACACCAAAACGCCGTTATGGCCATAGAAACCCTGGCGTTTCATGAAGACGATGTGGATGCGTTCAAGCGCCTGGGATGGGTGGGTGAAAACAACCTTGGGTTGCTCGCAACATTCCCCATGAACAAGGAAAATGCGCCCGACGATCTTCAAGCTTTTGCAGCCCGGTATCCACAGGATGAGTTCCTCTCGGTGGTGAAACAGGTGAACCGGTCCCGGGAAGTGGTCATGATGCGGGTGGTTGAAACCAATGCGGATTTCACGGAAAAAGACCTGCCTCGAATCAAAAGGGTATTTGCGAAGCTCAACCGTGAAAAAGCCTTGTCCGGTGAAAAGATTCAGAAGGAGGACGGCTCATGGGCCAGGCAATAGCCGGAGGGCGGAAGAGAGAGGGCAGACGACAGAGGACAGACGACAGAGGGCCGTCATCCGTTATCCGACTTCTGTTTCTAGTGGCTTTCGTGAGTTTCATTTCATGTGCCGGTCAAAAGCCCGCGAAAACACGGGAGGGAACGTCAAAAGCAGTGGATTCGGTGGTCCTTACCGAAAAGGAGAAAGACCGAAAACCGCCGCGATCTCTACCCGTAAACCGGCCTTTGCAGGTGAGCTTTGAGGCGGACCCTGTACTCTATGCCGCTCTTTCGGGGGATGGTAAAACCTTTGTCTATGTTTTGGAAAAGCAGGGAAGATCATCTTTGTGGCTCTGGTCCGGGGATCCCGGAATTGCTGCACTTCCTCAAAAACGGCTGGAGGGCTTGGGCAGAATCTCGGCGCCGGCACTGTCGCGTGATGCCGGAAAAATGGCCTTTGTGGCAACGGATTATGATGCCAAAGGGGACATTTATGTGCTTTCAGGCCATACAGAAACATCAATCCCCCGGCGACTCACCGGAAGGGACTCGGCGGATGGGGCGCCGGCACTGTCACCGGACGGCCACCGGATTTATTTTCAGCGACTACGCCAGGGGGAAGTGCTTCCGCAACTGGCCACCATGGATCTGGCTGCCCATACCGGCCAACAGGATATCCCCCATGTGGAAATCCTGAGAGAAGGGGCCTTTCCCGCCGTTTCCCCCAATGGCGAAAGCCTGGCATTTGTATCTTTCAAAAAAGATTCAGGGGGGGACATCTGGGTGCTTGACCTCAAAACCGGGGAGGCGAAATCCATCACGAGCGGCCCTGAACAAGATGTTTACCCCGCCTGGGCGGTGAATGGGAAATCGATCTATTTTTCACGGTTTAACACTGATATCCATGGGGACGGCATCGTCACATTCCATGATAATGCGGTGATATCCCGAGTCGCCGTTGAGGGTTCGGACTTACAGGCTTATCCCCTTACGTCGGGGACCTTTTCCGCCTATCAACCCATGATGGCGCCCTCCGAAATTCTTTTTCTCTCAAACATAAACGGCACCGGAAACATCTGGTCACTCCCGCCGGGCGGAGAGATTCCCTTAAAGGAAAACGTGCAGGCCCAGATGGCGGTGGCTCGCCTCCTGGCATCACACGTGCCGCGGGACGATTCTCTGGCGGTCCTCGCCTATTACAAGGTGCTGGAAAACTTTGGAGCGGATGGGAAACACGGGGCCAAAGCGGCATACGAAATCGGTAAACTGTATCAGCGCATGGGACGTCGGAACCTGGCGATTAAAGCCTACGAATGGGTCATCAGGGATTTTAAGGATTTCCATCCCCAAAAGGACCTGGCAGATATTCGACTCGCAGCGCTTCAGGCGGAAAACGCGTGGGAAACAGCCCCCACGGATTTCAGGCGAAAAGAGATCCTTAAAGATGCCATCATCCGTATTCAAAAGATTTCAGAAAACGCCCCATCCAAAGGCATCAATCCTTTGGATTTGGCAAGGATAAAGGCAAGGGCATTGATGACCCGGGCGCAACTGCTGGGGGACCTGGGTCGCGATGCCGCGTCCCTGGAAAAAGCCATTTCGTTTCTGGACCGGGCCGGGACCATACCGGATCTCGTGCCGGAGCTGAAAGCGGAAGCCCTGTTTCAGAAGGCTCGCCAGAGCAGCCGCATGGGCCGGGCTTCTGCCGTGGCACCCATTTATCTTTCCATCATCACCCATTATCCCCATACCCCATGGGCGGATCGTTCCATTGAACAAATCATTGATATCCACCTCTCCGATGGCGCCGGAAAAACGGCTGAGAACCGGATTCAAACCCTGGCCCGGCTGGCTGAAACGCACCGGAAAAGCGCCCCCGGACTCTCCATGGGGATCCTCAACCGCATGGGGGATACGGCTTTTCAGGAAGGAGACTGGCCCCAGGCCAAACGGTGGTACAGGGAAGTCCTGAACCGTTATACCAAAGCAGGGAAATCTTCCGCAGAGGATGAACCTCCCCCCACCCGGGCCCCCACGCAGGTGACGTCGGCCCGGCTGGCCCTGGCTGAAATCCTGTACAGGGAAGAACTGTTTCGCCAGGCCCTGGATCTCTATGAAAAGGAAATGGCCTACCGGCCCTATGAAGACCGACTCTACGGCCTGGCCCGGGCCGCCTATGT
>JABGPV010000201.1 GCA_018644785.1 Deltaproteobacteria bacterium
CGGTATAGCCCAAGAGCACATCGAGACTCATGGCCAACAAACCGTAGATCATCATTTCATTGACCAGACTGATATAAAATCGGTTGGTAATCACGAATGGAAACAGGGCCAGACACGTCACAACCACCACAAGCGCCGCCAACCGGATAACAAATCCACCTGTTTTGTTCATATGGGCGCCATTCATTTCTTCCACCATTATTCGAACCTTCCTTCTCCAAGAAGACCTCGGGGCATAAAGGCGAGAATAACCGCCATCATCATATAGACGATCACCATGGCCAGGTCCGTCACAAAAAATTCCGCCAGGGTCTGCACCACGCCGATGAGGAGCGCCGCCACCACCGCCCCCCTCAGGCTGCCCAGGCCCCCGATCACAATCACCACAAAAGAACTGAGCAGCATTTCATGCCCCATAATGGGATCGATGGTGTACAGGGGACCCGCAATCACGCCCGCGATTCCGGCCAGAATACACCCCAGGGAAAATGCCCCCATGTGTACGTAGGTCATATTGATGCCCATACAGGAAACCATTTCGGGGATATGGCTGGCAGCCCTCAAAATCAGGCCGATTTTCGTTTTACCCAGGAAAAGCATCAGCCCGGCCATGGCCGCTGCCGTAATGAAGAGGGTCATTAAACGAAACACAGGATAATGGGTCCCCGCAATGGGAAGGGTTCCTTTCAGGAAAGCGGGCAGCTCAATAAACCGGGGTTCGTTTCCCCAGAAATATTTGATCAACCCGTCCAGAAAGAACATGAGGCCGTAAGTCAGTATGAGGGTATAAACAATAGACCGTTTTCGCATGGGGGCAATTACGGTTCGTTCGATGATGATCCCCAGAACGGCGATAATAATGGGGGCAATGAGGAGCGCAACAAAAAAGTTAAGCCCAACTGAAACCAGGGTATAACCGGCGTATGCGCCCAAAGCATACAGGGAACCGTGGGCCATGTTCATCACCCGGCTTAACCCGTAGATAATGTTCAGACCGATGGCCACAATGAGAAACACACCGGACAAGACAAGGCTGTTCAACGCAATGTCCACGGCAGTGGCAATGGCGCTCATAATAACCCCTATTTTAGCGGATGGTTCTTAGCTGATGGTGTGGCGCGACGATGCGCTCTAATCAATCAACCATGCGCAAAAATGGCAGGCGGAAAAGTTTTTTCCGCCCGCCGTTTGTTGAGTCCTTTATTCCGGAGGTCCCAGTTGATCGGCCTTGAAGGTATGGATCACCTTCATATAAATCTTTGCACCGTAGGGGTTTCCCGGCGCACGGACGGTTTCCGTGAGCACTGCGTCATTGCGCATGCAGTTGTCTTTGGCTGAAATGCGAACCACCCCGTAGGGTCCATCAAAGCTGATCCCCCTGAGCGCGGCCGCAATCTTCTGGGGATCCGTTGAACCTGCTTTTTCAATACCGTTAAACAGGTTCATGGCGCCCACATAACTGTGACAGGCGGCATCCGAAGGGATGGTCTTGTATTTTTCCCAGAATTTTCCTTCCCAAGCGTCTGATTTGGAATTGTTCACATCCCAGCACCAGTCGGAAGTACCGAAAATGCCGATACAGGCGTCTCCACCGGCCTCCAGTTCCAGGGGACCGGGCGCTGCGCCGGACACGATTCGGGCATATTTCTGAATGCCGAAATCATAGGCCTGTTTGGCAAAAACAGGGATCACGTTGGTGATCAAGGCAATGTAAATGCCGTCTGCGCCGGAGGCCTTGATCTTGCTGATGTAAGAGGACCAATCCTTGGTTTTGATGGGGGCCCGATCGAACTTCTCATTGTAGATCTTGATACCGTTTTCTTTGGCCAGGCTGATGAATCTTTTCGCTGCATCGTGACCCCATGAATAATCGTGAACCAAAACATAATAGGTTCGTTTCTTCAGATCCGGTGTAGCCAAAATACCTTTGACATTTCCCACGGCGGTCTGGTCGTTTGCCAGTTGCCCGCTGCGGAATACCAGGGGATTTAGTCCATAAAATTTGGTGGTCATAACGTGGGTGGTTAAAAACGGTACATTGAGCTTATCGATGTTCTTGGCGAGCGCCAGGCCCACGCCGCTTGAAAACACGCCGATGAGGGCTTTGCAGTTGTCCTTGAATACCAGTTTTTCCGCTTTGCTCACCGCAACAGGGGGTTTTACACGGGTATCTTCAACAATGAGATTGATGGGACGTCCCAGGATGGTCTTTTTTTCATCAGCGGCCATCTGGATTCCCAATTTCATTTCTTCACCGCCCTGCGCCACAATACCTGAGAGGGGAACAAGCACACCGATATTAATCGGTTTTTCAGCCACTGAATTCAGTGGGAAAGCAAACAATATTACCGCCAATACACATAGAAATGTCGTTCGGAACCGCTTGATCATTATTTTCCTCCTTCTCTTCATCCAAGACTCTGATTTATTGGGAAATTCACTCCGATCTGGTCTACTCTATCACCTCCCTCACCTATTCCGCAATCACCTGATCCATCAACTCCACCAGATCCACCAACTCCATCTCGCTGTTGATCCGTTTTGCGCCTTCGTTTAAATTGTAATGGCAGAACGGGCAGATGGAAACCATTTTTTCAGCCCCTGTCCCCATGCCCTCTTCGATCCGTTTAGAAGCGTTTTTGGCGGCCCAGTCCCCGTATCCTGTCATGACGCCACCGCCACCGCCGCAGCAATAGGAATTATCCCGGATCCTTTCCATTTCCGTCAGTTCAACACCGGGGATGGCCTGAAGAAGTTCTCTCGGAATGTCATAGAGACATTCCTGCTCATCTACCCCCACATAAGCCCCTTTCCAGAGCTTTGACCCATCCTCATCCACCTCGAATTTGTTCAGATGTCTGCCCGTGTGGCAGGGGTCGTGGTAGGTCACTTTCATGGGCAACTCACCGGTAAACTTGAGTTTGCCTTGGTTGAAAAGATCATACAGAAAATCCGTGGTGTGGATGACGTTTATACCTTCCATCATTTTATCATAATCCGCCGCCAGAACATAATCCTTCTTAATGGCCCGGTAACAGCCGGCGCAGGACGTGACAATGGTATGGACCCCTTTCTCATCATGGAGGTTTTTGAACATTTCGAGGTTTGCTTCGGCCACCCTTTTGAATTCTTCTGCATCGCCGATTCTCATGGCAGTGGAGCCACAACAGATCTCATTTTCCCCAAGAATGCCGAAATCGAGATCCAACTTTTGAAAAATGGATGCGGTAGCCGTGGGTACGCCCCTTGCCGGCAGATTAAAGGCCCCCGTACATCCCACATAATAAAGAATTTCGGCGGGTTTTTTATTAATGTTTTTAATGGGTTTCTTGGCTTTCTTAAATGGTCTCGTCCAGTCGGTCCTGACCCTCCTGGGACCCTGATAAGGATTGTTGTACCCACTTAAAGACTGGATGATCTTTTTCTGGCTCGGCATGGGTCCAACACCGTCCTGAACAGCCTTTCGACGCATGGCTTCCATGATTTCAGGAATAAAGGGCTTGTGATCCAGTTCGCATTGATTCTGACATCCACCACATATGGTACACTTATACATGGCATCCAGAAACTCCTCGGTCCATTCCAGCTCTCCATCCAGTATGCCTCTCGCAAAGGCGATCTTCCCCTTGGAAGCCATCATGCCGTCAAAACCGAACTCCACTCCGGCAGGACAGATTTCTCCATATTGTGGCGGCGGACCGAACTTATAAGCTGTTTTACAGTTTCCACAGGCCGTGCAGCGCCATATTTTATCTTCTAACTCTTCAAGGGTGGATATGTCCCATTTCATGCTGACCTCCTTAAGTAAGAACGAACCGTCATATGCCTAATTTTCCTGGATTCATAATGTCATTGGGGTCCAGCAACTTCTTCACCTGTTTTAATAACGACAGGTATCCGGGATGTGCCCGCTTATTGATCTCGGCGGCAAAATCCACAGGCGGTTTGTAAGGGATTCCGCCTGCATCCAAATCCACTTTCAGACATTCGACAATCGCTTTCCTCGCGTTTTCCGTTGCCTCGGGACTCCGTTTGTTAAAAGGGATCATGGCCCTGAGCATACCGTAGTGCACACCCCGATAATTCGTGGCGCGAACGGACGGGGAAAGGTCATGTTCAATCAATATCTCTTTCCATTTGTTATAAACCGGCGCCCACTTGTTCACCGGTGTAAAGGTGCCAGGCCAGGAAATGCCGCCGCCTGCCATTTTGGTATAGTTCTTGGTGGATCCGACAATCTGGCTGGGGAGCTGCGTTCTGGCCTTCAAAGCCTCTTCGGGGTATTCAGCGTATTTGATGGACGTGCCCTTTTTCTGCTCTTCCGTAAGCGCCATCTGCCAAATCTCTTCCCGTGCCTCCTTCTCTTTTTCCGTCCACGAAAAGGTCGTACCGAAACAGAACCATTCGGGTGCCCCGTCCGGTTTCGGTATGTACGGAGAAGGGATGGGAACCTGAGCAAGCCACCAGGAAACAGCGGTCATATCATCGCAGATTTCATAATTGCCAAAGTTCCTCATGTACGAAACCATATCCTCGATGTTTTGGGTGGAAACGGTAAATACTTTTAAAACCGGCGGAATGGGATGGACCCGCAATCCGATCTTCGTGACCACGCCGCTGCTCCCGAGCCATCCCTTGAAAAGCCCGTCCAACTGAGGAAGGGGGAGCAAACTGTGCCAGGAATCTTCCTGTATGGCGCAGGAACCCACACGTACCAGTTCACCCGTGGGCAGCACCACCTCCATGCTGGTAATCTCTTCACTGTTTAATCCGTATCGACCGCTTAACCCGCCGATCCCGTGACTGATGGCGCAGGAGGAAGATGATGCCGACGGGGGCCCCACGGGCCAACTCCACCGGAGGTTGTACTTGTACAATTCGGCGGCCAGCTGCGCGTGTGATACACCGGGCTCTATGACAGCATAATGGGATTCGTCGTCAATCCTGATGATCTTGTTCATGCGCTTGAGATCCAGGAGAATGCCACCCCTTTCGGGGATACATAATCCACCGATGTTCGTGCCGGCAGTATAGGGCACAACGGGGATTTTTTCCCGGTTGGCAAACTTCATAATCCCTTGAATCTGTTCAACCGTCGTCGCCATGACCACATAATCCGGCAATTTCGGTTTCACGAAGGAAAGATCGTAGGAATAGGCGTAGCGGATATGCTTCGCTGCGGTGGCATTCTCCTTTCCGACAATCGAAACGAGTTCTTCTAAGATTTTATCTTCTCCCTTGGCAACCATCGAACACACCCTCCGTAAAATTTTTCAAACTATGCCATTGGCAAGGATGCCGAATTCCGGGCTGATTATTTGGTATTTTCCGGCATGGAAGAGATGGTCCCGTCCCACGTATCCACCTTCCCGCACACTTCCCTGTCTTCGGGGAACCAGGTGGTGGTCACGTTTTTCTGCTCCGTAAAAAAGCGGATGCCGTCCATCCCCATGACGTGAAGATCGCCAAAAAAAGAATCTTTGTGGCCGGTAAATCCAAAGATTCCCAGCGGAACGGGAATACCCACATTAATGCCCACCATCCCCGCATCGGTTCTCTTGGAAAATTCCCGGGCATAATAGCCGTTTTGTGTATAGATCACGGAACCGTTGGCAAATGGGCTCGCATTCATGATGGCAATCCCCTCTTCAAAGTCTTTCACCCGTTTGATGCAGAGGACCGGCCCAAAAATCTCATCATGGCCCACGGACATTTCTTCCGTCACGTGATCAAAGATGGTTGGTGCCAGGAAAAAACCATTTTCATGTCCCGGAACAACCGGGTTTCTTCCGTCCACGATCAGTTCGGCCCCTTCATCCACCCCTTTCTGGATCCAGTCGGTGATAAACTTCAGGTGCCCTTCGTTCATGATGGGTCCCATTCCGGTTTCAGGATCGTAGGCAGGTCCCAGGTTTAATTCGGCCACGAATTTTTTAAGAAGCGCAATGAGCTCATCGGCGATGCAGTCCTCCACCACAACCACCGGACAAGCCATGCATCGGGCCCCGGCACACCCACAATAGGCGTTGATAATACCCCTTGCGGTCCTCTCCAGTTTGCAGTCTCGAAGCACCAGCGCATGGTTCTTGGCCTCGGTCAACGCCTGGACGCGTTTCCCATTCGCCGCTGCCGTAGCGTAGATATGTTTACCCACCTTGGTTGAACCCACAAAGGAAACGCCTTTGATATCAGGATGTGACAGAAGAATTTCCGCTTCATTCCGGCTTGTGGTGACCAGGTTCACGACCCCATCGGGAAGGCCGGCTTCCTGCCAGAGTTCCAACAGCCGCATGGAAGTCTCCGGAACAAAACTGGCCGCTTTCAAAACGATGGTGTTTCCTGTGGCGATACAAAGGGGCGTCATCCAGCCATGGGGGATCATGGCCGGAAAGTTCCAGGGGGCGATCCCGGCGAAAACACCTAAAGGCTCATTGTACATGACCGTGTCGTACCCCGAACTCACGTCCATGCCCGAAACACCTTTCATGAGGTGAGGAATACCGCAGGCAAACTCTATAACCTCATTCACCTTCAGGACATCCCCCATGGACTCGGTCCAGTTTTTACCCTCTTCTTTACAAAGGATATGAGTGAGCTCTTCAAGGTGTTCATCCACAAGCGCTTTCATCCGATAAAGCACCTGAACACGTTTGGATGCGGGCGTAGCAGACCACTCGGGAAAGGCCGCTTTGGCGGCGGCGATGGCCGATTCCACCTCTTCGGAGGTACAGCATGGCGCTTTGGCAATCACTTCGCCGGTAGACGGGTTAAAACAATCCATGTATTTTTCGGTTTTGGACTCCAGCCATTGACCACCCACACAATATTTCAGTTTTTTGGGTTCTTCAGACATTTTCTTCTCCTCAAAATATTTGGTTACAAGTTCTCCTGCAACTCCCCGGAATTAAAAGGAATACTGCCATCCACCTTGCATAACTGTTCCCCCACATGCAGAAGGTCCTCTGTCATGGCATTCCCGGCCGCAACCGAATCCTTTTTTATCAGGCACTCCAGAATAATCTGATGCGCCTCGCGAACTTCCGTGTAAAATTCAGTTCCCAGATCGAGACGGCCCTTGATCTCTTCTAAAAGGTTGTCAATAAAATCGATTATCAAGGTCAGAAGCGTGTTTCCCGCCATCCTGGCCAGATAGCGATGGAACCCAATCTCCCTGGAAAGCTCTGATCCGCCGGGCTCGATCTTTTCTCCAATAATTTTCTTGAGGTTCTGCACATCTTCATCGGTTATCCTGGATGCGGCAATCTGCGCCACAGTCGGTTCGATCAAATAACGAAGCATGGTAATTTCCCTGATGGAAACCGGCTGGAAATGGATAAAATTGATGAGGCTGTGAATGGTGGTTTTCATATCCACCTCGGCTACAAAGGCACCGCCAGCGATACCCTTACGAATTTCAATCAACCCGAGCACCTCGAGAACCCTGAGAGCTTCGCGCATGGTGGCCTTGCTGACCTCAAACTGCTCCATCAGTACTTTTTCGGAAGCCAGACTGTCCCCGGGCTTCAGTTGTCCCGAAAGGATGGCATCCCGAATCTGGGCGATGATTTTATCCGAAACTTTTTCTGATTTGCTGGCGGTTTTAAACATAACGGTTTCTGCGGAAAGACGGGTTTTTGTTTCTTCTCACCAATACAGAAGAGAAAAGATCGTGTCAAGGAAAATATTATAATATTTATAATATGCTAAATATTATAAAATATTATTTGACTTTTTTTCGGACCCCATATATGAATATATGTTGAAAAATAAGTCTGATCGTATTTTGTTTGCCATATCAGGGAGATAACCAGCATACCTTTTACACTAGGACAGCTTTTACACAAGGGAGGGATCTTTTTATGGGAATACAGATTGACGCGTTAAAATGTACCGCCTGCATGGCCTGTGAACTGGCCTGCGGATATCACCGGGACGACGCCTTCGCCCTTCTTTCATCATGTATCGTGCCTTACCGGGGACGTGAGAAGAAAAATTATGTGGGTGTGATTCTAAAGGAGGAGGACAGCCTGGTAGCTGCCCGCCCCGAAGGCATTGAAATTAACCGGATCGGTGAAGAACAGGATCCCGAAAAAGAAGCGGATGCCTCCGCAAAACCGATGCTGCTCAGGGAATCCTGTGACCTCTGCGATGATGTGGACGATGGTCCGCTCTGTATTACATTCTGTCCCACAGGTGCAATTTCCATGGCCTAAACAAGGAAACAAGGAGACAACATTATGGAATATCTGGCATCCGATAAAATCGCCATCGTAGACCTGAGTACCGGTGACATTACCGAAGACGAACTGGACGAGGATCTCGTTCTGGATAAAATCGGCGGGGCCGGCATCACGAAACATCTCTATGATCAGCATGCATCCGCCCAATCTACCGGGAACGGGCCGATAGTACTGGGAACCGGATTGCTAACCGGAACACTGGTCCCGGGGTCTTCCCTGGGCCTTATAACAGCCAAAAGTCCTGTCACTGGAAAAGTCTCTCATATCCCCTTGAACCTCGATGCGGGTATAGAACTGAAATACTCCGGTTTTGACTATATCGTAATCAAAGGCAGGTCTGATAAGCCCGTCTATCTGTGGATCCATGACGGGATACTGGATATCAACGATGCCGGTGACCTGTGGGGAAAAGACACCTGGGCCGCCACAGATCATATTCGCAGTGAAATGGGCGATGACCTGATTCAGGTACTGAGCATCGGTCAGGCCGGGGAAAAAGCCTCGGACCTGGCTCAGATCGGCATCAACTACTGGCAAAGCGCCGACCGTTTTGGTTTTGGCAAGCTGTGTGGTGAAAAGAACCTCAAGCTCATCGCCATTCGAGGCATGGGGCTTCTGGAAATATCCGAACCCGAAGCTTTTATCGAAGACTGCGCGGAACTGATTGCCGCCATTCGATCCAACACCACCACCCAAAAACAGGGCATCGCGGCAGTATCAGCGGCACTGGGGGAAGAAGATCTGGGCGATTGGCTCGGACCCCTGACACACCGGCACATGGCCTGCTTTAATACGCCTGTTGCCACCAACACGTTTATCTTTACCGATGAGGACCCTGCCCTTCTGAAAGAGACCGCCGTAACGGAACCAGGGTTTTTGCTCACCGATATATTTCCGCTGGCCGCTTTAAAGAAAGCAGGGCTTTCCGCAAAAGACGCAGGATTGGTTCTCAAGGCCTGTGCCAAATACGGCATTGACGGGGCCGCCGTAGCTGAACTGAGCGCAAAATCCGGACTCACAGACCCTGTGGAAATCGAGAAGACCTTTTCAGATCTCAAGGGCCCCGTGGAAAGCGCCGGCAAAAGCGTTTTCAGCCCCTGGGCGGCCGTGGGTCAGGACATTAATGCCAACTGGGAAAGACGGCAGGCAGTCGCTTACATCCTGGGCCTTCACCCCATATGGTTTCAAATGGCCACCGACCTGACGGAAGAAAAACTG
>JABGPV010000202.1:0-7687 GCA_018644785.1 Deltaproteobacteria bacterium
TATCCTTTATTCTCTTCTGCCTGATTATTCTCTTGTCAGGGTGTTCTGCCGGAAATCCCATTCAATTATACCAGATCGACAGTGGCAGAGCCATAAAGATGAAACCTGGAGACACATTGGAAATTGTGCTGAACGCCAACCCAACCACAGGTTACCAGTGGAAAGCCCTGCCGTGGGATACGAAGATTATTGAACAGATTGATAAACCGGTTTATAAATCCAGGTCAGAAGCGATAGGTTCCGGTGGTGAATTAACGTTCTATTTCAAGGCCCTTTCTACGGGCCAGACACCACTCGAATTCATTTATTTCAGAGCCTTTGAAAAAGACGTCCCACCCATAAAATCATTCAAAGTGACCATTGTGGTCTCATAAAAAGTCTCCAGGGCCGTCACTCCCGGGACATAAGCCCCTTTTCCTGCAAAAACGTAAAGATGGCTTCGACAGTGTCGTCAGGCCGTTCCATGGGCACAAAATGGCTGGTCCCGTCAAAGCGCCTGACAACCGCATGGGGTGCCTTTACCTGAAACCGTTTCACTGCGGGGGCCAAAAACGTATCCGAGGATGCACCATAAAGAACCAGGACGGGCTGGCGGATCTGCGGGATATACCGCCAGATATCGTGGGAACAGACTGCAAAGCAACGTGACTCCCATTCCGGCGTACAGCACAGCCGGATACCCCCGTTGTCTGAAGGCGCGGTTCCATCCTTGATGTAGCCTTCAAGGAACCCCCTCTCCCATGATCTGAACGGGTGCTTTTCCTTGTAGGTATTCAGGAGGGTCTCCGTGTCAGGCCAGAATGGATTCCTTCTGGCTGCCCGGGCCGCAATAGGGACACGTCTGGCAAAACCCGTTTTTTTGGCTAAATACCACCACCACATCCATGAGAAGGGGAGGATGGTCGGATCGATGAGAATAAGGGCGCGGATCATGTCAGGTCGTTTGACGGCCAGAAGCAGGCTGGCTGCGGCCCCGCGGGAATGACCTATGGCAATCACCGGTTCTCTGAGATGTTTGAAAAATTGCGCCAGGTCTTCAGCAAAGACATCCCAGTTTTCCAGGTTTCGAGGATCCGCCTCCGCAGTTGTCCTCCCGTGCCCCCTGTCGTCCATGCCAAGCACCCTGAGTCTGTGGCACAATTTCTCTGCAATCGGGGTATAGGTTCCTGCACAAAATCCGGTGGCATGGGAGAAGTGTGCCAGGGGTCCCGAACCTCCCCAGTCAATATAATTAAAATCGCCGTCCGGGCCTTTTAAGGTATGGTAGGTTTGCATTATGTTTCCCGTGATCCGTCCTGTTTGATTCTTTTTCCTGAGGGCTTTTAGAGTATTCCGCATAATGCCCCCATGCTTCTTGACAAGCAAGTCTTTTTCGTAACATAGTGACACCCATAAATGGGGTGCATTCAGCGGCTGATCGAAAATCCAATATCCGAGGAGGTGCAATGTTAAAGAAAGCCATTATCGTCCTGCTGATCGGCTTGTCGATCTTTGCCGTAATGCATTTTATCTCTTCACAAACGCGACTTTTCCTGGGGATCGAACGAAATCTGCTAAACGGCCTTTTTTTCCTGCGGGAGCCCGATGTTCATGAACCCAACCCACTGGTATCTCAGGAGGTCGTCCTCCTGGGATTTGATGAAGATGCCATTGCATACATTGGGAAATGGCCCTGGAAACGCGACGTCCACGCGCAAATGCTGAACAACCTGGAGAAGTATTCGCCAAGAACCATCATGTTTGATGTGGTCTTTATCAAGAATGAAACCATTCCCCCGTTTTTATCAAAAAAATTGACACCTGAGCCGAACCTTCTGCTCAAAGTGGAAAAAGCCTTCAATGAAATGGACCGGGCGTTCTCTGAAGCGCTTGAAAAATACGATAATGTGTTTCTGGACGTCCAGCTGGTGGAACACCCCAGGCCTGATCTTCCCAAAGCCTACCTGAGCCGCATCCTTTTTAACGAGCAAATCTTAAAGGACTATTCGCTTCCTCTCAAAAACAACCGAAGCCTCCTGATGTTTCATTCTCTCGAACCTGTTTTGAGCGAATTCATCTCCAGTGCCCACCCGGCCATTGTCAACGTGCTTCCGGACGATGACGATGTAACCCGCATGTTCCCACTTTACTACACCTACAAAATGAGTGACCGAACAATCCGGAACGTGTTTACAGCGACCCTTGTCCTGGTCCAGCGATATTATCGTGTAAACAATGAAAATGTTTCCATCACACACGATAAAGTTGTTCTTTCCGCGGCTAAGATACCGACCCTGGACCCAATAACGCACCAGCTGGAGGTGTTCGAAAAAGAGTTTAAATGGTTAAAACACAAGATTTTGAACCCGGTTCCGCCCAAAGGCTATCCATACAACCGGAATCTGTTCCGATTGCTGCTGAATCGGCTGAAAATGGAAACCGAACCTGATGTGAAAACACCCCCTTTTCCCATCCATTTGCTCAAGAAAACCGGGGGGTTTGAGATTCTGGACGGTTGGGAAATTCTTGATGCAGCACAAAAGGGTGCAGCAGTAAAAATTCAGATGGTTATTTACGAAGAAGGGACCATTGAAATCAAAACCCCGGTGCCGGGGTTCAGCTATATCAATTATGCGGCCACGGAAAAGCGTTATTCCATGGACAATGAAACCGGGGTGCCCAAAATGTTCAACACGGTGCCCACAAAGAGCTACGGCGAAGTCTACTCAATGGATCCCCTGCCTGAAATCCCGTTGATGGATGCCTCGGGTCGGATCAAAGAGGGGTATGACACGCGTGCTCTTGAAAAATGGTTTATCGCCTTTTGTGAAAAACAGTCCTATCAAGCCTACAATCAGGCCGCTCAAGACCTGGGAGATGAGGCCCAGGACGAGGTTCGCTTGCAGGAATATTTGAATCGCCATTCTGAAAAAGGAAAATATTTTTTCTATTCATATTATTTCATGAACGCCGATGCACCGCCCGGTATGCTGCGGCCCCTGATTGACCAGTACCCTGATTTCGGCACGGAGGCAGGTCAAGACCGGGAAGATTTTCTAAGTGACAAGCTGATGATCCAGGACCTCATGAAGGTAACCATGGTGCAGTTTCAGCAATATTACAATAAATTTGTTTTTGCCGGGGCAACAGCACGGATCTTGGGGGATATTCAGCAGACACCCTACGGCGCCATGAATGGCATTAACACGCTTATCAGCTCATTTAATACGGTCATTACCCGAAACGAGCTGATCCTATCTGCCTATGTTCCCAATTTTGATTTACTCCTGCTGCTGGGGGTCTGCCTTTTTTGCTGTTTTGTTTACGGCTTCACCAGTATTCGCATCAGCAGTGTTATCTTCATCATACTTCTTCTGGGAACCCTGATTTCCAGTTTTGCTCTTTTCAGCATAAGAAACCTGGTCTTGACCACCACGCCTTTAGTGTTTTCCAACGTCTTGATTTTCGGTGGCATTATCGTGCTTAAGGTTTTGACGGAACAAAAAGACAAGAAATTTTTAAAAACGACTTTTTCCAGCTACCTAGCGCCTGAGATTATCGATGAAATGTACCGGAATAAGACCATGCCGACCCTGGGCGGAGAGGCCAGACCCATTACCGCCTACTTCACCGATATTCAAAGCTTTTCCACCTTTTCCGAAAAATTGACGGCCGATCAGCTGGTGGAGTTGATCAACGAGTACCTCTCAGCCATGACGGATATTCTCATCAACGAAATGGGGACCCTTGACAAATACGAAGGGGATGCCATTATTGCCTTTTTCGGGGCGCCCATGGAAGTTCCCGACCACGCTCTCAGGGCGTGCCGTGTGGCTGTTTCCATGCAGGGGGCACTCACGGGCCTCTGCAAAAAATGGAAAAATGAAAAACAGAATCCCAATGATCCGGACCGCAATACCAAAAGCCTTGATGCCACGGAGTGGGAACCGAGCGATAAATGGCCGTTAATCGTTCATTCCATGAAGATGCGCGTGGGGGTCAATACGGGTGAAATCGTGGTTGGCAATATGGGAAGCGCCATGCGGATGAACTACACCATGATGGGAGATCCTGTAAACCTGGCAGCCAGGCTCGAGGAGGCTGGAAAGCAGTACGGCGTTTACATCCTGGTCAGCGAAGATACCCTGAACTGTGAAATCACCGATAACAGTGGTAACACAAAACAGGTGTTTGACATGGTGGAAGTTCGTTTTATTGACACCATCGCCGTGGTGGGAAAATCGGAACCGGTTCGGGTCTATGAGCTATGTGCCATGAAAGGCGGCCTGACCCCGGGGGAAAAGGACTTAATAACGCGGTTCGACCGGGGGATGAACCATTATCTCAACATGGAGTGGGACCAGGCCATTGAAGAATTTGAAAAAGCAGTAAAAATTGAACGGATTCCCGATGGAAAAACCACGCCAAGCCAGGTTTATATCGACCGTTGCCGGGGCTGCAAGGAAAGTCCTCCCGTGGCACCCGGAGAGACATGGGACGGTGTTTGCCGTTTGACAAAAAAATAGACCCCACCCATCAATTTTTCCGTGATTTATCGGCGCTGATGTTTTAGGTTGTACTCCGCCATTGCCATATTGCCTATAACCCTGGGGCAAAAAACAAGAATATGAGGGTTGATCTTTAAAAATGAGCGTGAAAGAGGGGAGCGAAATGAAACTAAACCATTTGAAATTGTTGTTTTTATTCACCACAATCCTGTTTTTTGCCACGGCAACCACACCTTTTGCCGGGGTGGATATGGACCTTCAGCACAAGCTGACCATGGACAATCCGCCTCTGGATGTGGTGGCAACGCCGGACGGAAAATATATATTTGTGTTGACGAACAAGGGAAACATTTCCGTGTTTGATCAAAACGGTGTTCTGCAAAATAAATTCCATGTGGGGGATCAAGTGGATCAAATCAAAATGGATCCACAAGGGAATCGGCTTTTCATCACCAGCCGCTCGGAAAAAACAATCCGGATTCTTGCCCTGGACTTTTTTGTGGAGATCAACACGGCGGATGCGCCATTCAAAGGTCCCCGGAATGCACCGGTGGTTTTCGCTGTTTTCAGCGATTTCCAGTGACCTTATTGTGCCAGGCTGGTCCCTGAACTTGAGCAGTTGCTCAAGCAATACCCGAAATCGGTAAAGGTTGTTTTCAAGAATTTCCCCCTGAGCAATCACAAGTTCGCCCGAAAGGCGGCGGCAGCAGCCCTTGCTGCGGAGCGCCAGGGCAAATTCTGGGAATTCCATGACGAATTATTTAAACACTACAGAAACCTTAACGACAAAAAAATTGCTGACATCGCTCAGAAAGTGGGGCTGGATGAAGCTCAGTTCAACAAAGACCGTCAGGATCCGGCAATACTGGGTAAAATCAACCTGGACTATGAAGAAGGGCAGAAGATCGAGGTAAGAGGCATACCGGCGGTTTTCATGAACGGCAGGCGTATTAAGAACCGGGATATGAAAAATCTCAAGGACATGGTCGAAAAGCAATTGGAAAAGGCCCGATAGATTCCACTCATGTGCCGACACCCTCAATACCCATTTGGGTAAATTCCTTCAAAATGCAATCTTCCCAGCCCTTGTTGGCTTTCGGGTTGGCCGGGCTGGGGTGCGTAATTCGGCCCACGGTTACATCAAGCCCTCCCAGAGCCACCTTCGCTCGATCTGCAGCGAATGCGCCGATCCCCACCACATGGCGGGGCTGAAAATACAGCACCGTTTCACGCAATGCCTGATCGCAGGGGGCAAGAAGGGACTTTCGTTCGGCCACGGGAATCTGGTTTGGCGTTCGGTTCCGGCCGCCTTCCTCAAGGAACATAAGGGGACAGTAATTGGCCACAAAAAAGCGGCTGAAAAAGTTTTCAGGCGTACCGAACCTGCTTTCAGCCCAGCCCCAGAGCCGCGTTCCACTGACTTCACGCCTTTTGCACAAAAAACCTTCCACAGGCCGTTTGGGATGAAACCTCCTGGGCACGCCATGGTGTGGTTGTATTCCCATCCAATCCCTTACGGCAGAGATTTCGCCAAACGGGATGCCGGTCTGGACCATGCCCCAAGGGCCCGGATTCATCCCCAACAGGAGCACCTCCTTCGGTTTTCCCCCATATCTTTTGAGATATTCATCATAGGCTGATCTCGCGTATGTGAGGGGATTGTAAATGTGCGTCACCGGATGGCTGAATTCAAGCGGCGCCAGTGCTTCTAAAAGATCGTCGGTTGTCTTAAACAGATTCTGCATATGATACTCCTTAGACCCATCAAAAAGGCTCTCCTTCAAATACTGATTTTTCATCACAATCATTGACATCAGTGTTCTAAACCGGTATTTGTGGTAACCAGTTTTAAGCTATGTTCGACCCTCCTGGTTAACATTATCGTCTATTGTCATTTTATTCAAGAAAAGGAGAAAACCATGAAAGCCGTCATATCAAGTCAATGCATGGGAGATCGGAATTGCAATGATCTTTGCCCGCAGGTGTTTCAATACGATGAAAACGAATTGAAATCAATCGTGAAAGTTGACGAAATCCCGGAGCAGTATGAAGCGATTGTCCGGCGTGCGGCCGAGGAATGCGGCGCTGATGCCATTGAGATCATCGAGTAAAGGAGAACGTCATGCCATACGATGGTGGAGGAGATTCAGGCTTTTTTAAGGGTTTCCTGTTCGGCGGCCTTATCGGTGCAATAGCCGCGCTGCTTCTTGCCCCCAAAACAGGCAGGGAGATGCGCGAAGACATTTCCAGGCGCAGCCGGGAATTGAAAGATGATGTTGAACTGAAACTGGAACAGGCGGTAAAAAGGGCCGAGGACATTCTCGCTGAAAACCGGCAAAGACTTGAAAATTTCAAAAACGAGGCAAAAGAAAGCTTAGAGGACCTGGAAGAAAAAGCCGCATCGAAATATACGGAAAGCAAAGATGCCATCAAAAAAGAAAAAGGCCGTATCAAAGAGGCCGTAAACGCCGGTGTGGCCGCCTACAAGGATGAGAAAGAATCGAAATCCTGAACCGAGTTTGAACAGGTGTCAATGATATGGATATTTCCACCAGCGTTATGTTGATTGCCGGGTTACTGTTGGTGAATACCATTTTCCTGGCGGTTTTTCTGGTTAAGGCTTTCAAAGCGTTTTCAGAAGCTCAGAAACTGTTTGAGGCAGCCAGGCTGCAACTTGTGCCCATCACCCATGATGTAACCCGGATTACCACTGAGGTAAGAGGGATACTCACATCCGTTCAAAAGGATCTGGACAAGGTTGGCGACAGCCTGGATCATGTCAGGGACACCACACGAAACCTGAAGGAATTTGAGTACATGATTCAGGAACGGATACAGGAACCGCTCCTGGAAATAACAACCCTTTTGTCGGCTCTGATAAAGGGAGGACGGGTTTTCTGGCAGACGCTGTTCCGAAAATGATTTTCTCTCACAAAAACAGTGGTGTACTCAGATAGCGCTCTCCCGTGCTGGGCAGGATGGCGACAATGGTTTTGCCTTCATTCTCAGGTTTTCCGGCTGCTGTAAGGGCCGCCCATACGGCTGCGCCTGACGAAATACCGCATAGTATCCCTTCCATAGACGCCATATTCCGGGCCGTCTCAAAGGCCTGGTCATTGGTCACGGTGATAATTTCATCAATGATATTCGTATTGAGCACTTGAGGCACAAATCCCGCCCCGATCCCCTGAATTTTGTGG
>JABGPV010000202.1:7697-9373 GCA_018644785.1 Deltaproteobacteria bacterium
CTAAGTGACCGGCTGGTGATCCAGGACCTCATGAATGTAACCATGGTGCAGTTTCAGCAATATTACAATAAATTTGTTTTTGCGGGGGCAACAGCACGGATCCTGGGAGATATTCAGCAGACACCCTACGGCGCCATGAATGGCGTTAACACGCTGATTAACTCATTTAATACGGTTATTACCCGAAACGAGCTGACCCTGTCTGACCATGTCCCCAATTTTGACTTGTTCCTACTCCTGGGGATTTGCCTTTTTTGCTGCTTTGTTTACGGATTTTCCAGTATTCGCATCAGCAGTGTTATCTTCATCTTACTCCTTCTGGGTACCCTGATTTCCAGCTTTGCTCTTTTCAGCATAAATAATCTGGTCTTGACCACCATGCCTCTGGTGTTTTCCAACATCTTGATTTTCGGCGGCATTATCGTGCTCAAGGTTTTAACGGAACAAAAAGACAAGAAATTTTTGAAAACGACTTTTTCCAGCTACCTTGCGCCTGAAATTATCGATGAAATGTACCGGAACAAGACCATGCCGACCCTGGGCGGAGAAGCCAGACCCATTACCGCCTATTTCACCGATATTCAAAGCTTTTCCACCTTTTCCGAAAAATTGACGGCCAACCAGCTGGTGGAGCTGATCAACGAGTACCTCTCCGCCATGACGGATATTCTCATCAACGAAATGGGAACCCTTGACAAATACGAAGGGGATGCCATTATTGCTTTTTTCGGAGCACCCATGGAAGTTCCCGACCACACCCTCAGGGCGTGCCGTGTGGCTGTTTCCATGCAGGAAGCACTCACGGGCCTGTGTGAAAAGTGGGGAAAGGAAAAACAGGATCCCCATGATCCGAACCGCAATACCAAAAGCCTTGAGGCCACAGAGTGGAAACCGGGTGATAAATGGCCGTTAATCGTTCATTCCATGAAGATGCGCGTGGGGATCAATACGGGTGAAATCGTGGTGGGAAATATGGGAAGCGCCATGCGGATGAACTACACCATGATGGGAGATCCCGTGAACCTGGCAGCAAGGCTGGAGGAAGCCGGAAAGCAGTACGGCGTTTACATCCTGGTCAGCGAAGAAACCCTGAAGTGGGAAATTACCGATGACAATGGCGACACAAAACAGGTGTTTGACATGGTTGAGGTTCGCTTTATTGACACCATCGCCGTGGTGGGAAAATCCGAACCGGTTCGCGTCTATGAGCTCTGTGCCATGAAAGGCGACTTGACCGCCAAGGAAAAAGATTTAATTAAACTGTTTGATCGGGGAATGGACCATTACCTCAAGATGGAATGGGACCGGGCCATGGCGGTTTTTGAAAAAGCGGCTGAAATTGAACGGGTCCCCGATGGGAAAACCACTCCGAGCCACGTTTACATGGATCGATGCCAGGGCTGTAAAGTAAATCCACCGGTAGCGTCCGGTGAGATATGGGACGGTGTTTGCCGTTTGACAAAAAAATAGACCCTTCCCATCAATTTTTCCGTGATTTACGTGGATTGATGTTTTAATGTGGGATCCATGTAGGGGCGAAAAATTTTTCGCCCCTACAAAAACATGAATAAGAGAGAGGAACAAAATGAAATCAAACCATTTGAAATTGTTGTTTTTATGTATCACAATCTTGCTTTTTGCCACAGTATCCACATCTTTTTCCGGGGTTAATATGG
>JABGPV010000203.1 GCA_018644785.1 Deltaproteobacteria bacterium
TGTGCGGCAATTCCATCGGCCAGGACCGCCGCTTTCTGGTGAAGCACATGCCGTTACTGGAGGATTTTTTTCATTACCGCAACATCGACGTCAGTACCATCAAGGAACTGGTCAAGCGATGGTGCCCTGCCCTTTCCCGGTTTGAAAAGGAAAAAACCCACCTGGCATTAAGCGATATCAGGGAATCCATCGACGAGCTGGTTTATTACCGCAAAAACGTTTTTCTCCCCTGAACCCTGAAAGGAAAAAAGGCTCAATAAACGGTAATTTCTTCAATGGTCCCATTTCCGAATTCACCCATGGTCTCGGCGGCGATGGTCAACCCATCCTTGAGAAACTCCGCTCCAACACCCGGAATGCCGTAACCATAAAAAAGAACATTCTCCGTGCCTTCTGAAACCCTTGTTTTTTCATCGGCCCCCTGGCAGAGCACACACACAATCTCTTTGTCATCCCGCAGCACAATTTCCCCGTCTCGGGTGTGCATCTCCCGTTGACCCATCCCCCGGCACAGCTCCCCCACACCCGCCACATCCAGCGTTAACGCGCCTTGAAATCGATCATAGTCTGTCACCGCCACCAGGATGCCCGCACACATTTCCGCCATAAAATGGGCATCCACCATGAGGTTATACCTGGGAAAACCGCTGTTGATGGTCCGCTTTAGATGCCCCGGCAGCGGGCAGGAAAACCCGAAATCTTTGAAGAATGCATCATAGGCATTGATCCGATCGGTGATCTGCGCCAAAGTCGACCGCTTCCGCATTTTCCTTAAAAGCTTTCGTTTATGCGCATCAAACCCTTCCGGGTTTTCAAAATTCCTGCACCCCGAGATCAAGGTAAGCCCGAAAGGGACCCCTGCATATTTCGCATCATAGGCTTCCGATCGGGCAAAAACGACCGGTTTTGTTTTGCTCATAAGCGCCTCCTCATGTGATCAATACAAACGATTTACTGATATCTATCACATGGGGGAATAATTCTGCAACTACCGGCTTATCCTTTCACCTAAAACTTGCAAGCGCCTCTTTTGCCGGAGATACAAGGCATCAAGCGTGCAGCCGTATAGCATACTGCAAACACTTGATAACGAAGTAGATTCGGTAAAAGAGGTGCTCCCGAAGGGTTCAACTTTTTGAATGAAAGATACTAAATTACAGACAGCATTTCGGTGTCACTAAAAAAGTCTTTATGATCTGACAACATATAGTAATTTAAATATTTATATTCATTACGGAAAAGTTGAATGCATGTTTTAGGTTTCAAGCTTTTTCAGGGGACGCTCATTTGCCGTCAGAAAAATCTTGACAGTCTGACGCGATGAAACTATATTCCACAAAAAGAATTCAGGAGCTGGTATGAAAAAATTCACCGAAGTCATGAAAGCATTGTCCGACCTCAACAGGGTCAAGATTTTGAAAATACTGCAACACCGCTCCATGTGCGTATGCGAACTTCGGGAAGCCCTTCAGGTGTCCCAGCCCACCGTTAGCAAGCACCTCAAAATATTGGAAAGGGCTGGGCTGGTTAATAGCAAGAAGGACGGCTTGTGGGTTGATTACTTTCTCGCTGACGGAGGTGAAAGTCCCTATGCCGGCTCCCTTCTGGGAAACCTTCGCCACTGGATGGAAAACGATGCTGAAGTTTCCCGCCTGGTGAATCGGCTTCCGTTTATCAACAGAGAAGAGGTCTGCAAACGATAAAGGATTTTCCTGAAAACACTATATTGCCAGATTGCTATTTATGCATTAACGCCTCGTCAAAGAAGAAAGGAATGGAACCATGGAAATTAAGGTACTGGGGCCGGGATGCCCTAAATGTGAAGAAACTGAAAAGCGGGTAAATGAGGCCGTTTCTGAGGCAGGGATTGAGGCCTCAGTGGAGAAAGTCAAGGATATCATGGAAATCGCCAAAAATGGTGTTTTCATGACCCCGGCCGTGGTGGTGGACGGGGAGGTAAAATCCGTGGGCAAGATCCCTTCAAAGGAGCAAATCAAAGGCTGGATAACCCAATAAACAATTAGGAGGTCAATACCATGTCAGACGCACGTCTTTTGGCGGAATGGTTTCCGGAATTCGCTGAGCATCTGGACAAAATGGATGAAACCTACAAAGAAATGCGAACCATCGATGAAAAAACCTATCAGTTCATCTGCTTTGCCCTGGCCATCAAGGCCCGGTCAAAGCCGTGCCTTTTAAAGCATTTCATGGGAGCGCTGGAAGCGGGTGCCACCGTAAAGGAACTCGCCTACATTATGGGTTTGACCTTCCGGGAAGCGGCGGGCGGGGACGACTGCTGGACCCATGACGCCCTGGGGGACTACAAGGCACTCATTGCCGAGGGTCTCAAAAGCTCCGAGTGTTGCGCCCGCTAAAAGGAATAAAATTCAGGGACAGACCACGTTTATTTTCTTTTACTAACAAAAAATAGGGTCTGTCCCCTATTTATTTCACTGTCGTATGGTTTCACTGGGCCTTTCGAAACGCCTCCAACACCCCCGGCAGGGCTTCCACCAAATACAGCGGCAGCGACAAAAGGTTAAAAGAAACCGGTATACTGCCCCCATCCATTCTGACCGAATGAGTGAGAGAGCGGATTTCCGGGAGATTCAGATCAAAGCGAACGCACAGGGATGATTTTCTTCGTGCCGCAAACTGGTGCAGGCTTTTGAGGGTCCCGCTTTTTCCGGCTTTGACTTCAACGGGAACCACCAGATCGCCGCTGGATGTCACATAATCGGTTTCCGCATTGGCGGTCTTCTGTTCCCGAAGCCAGTATGTCAACTGCGGTGGCTCAAGGGGCAGAAGCAAATGCTGCCCCACAAACTGTTCCGCCAGCTTTCCTTCATTGACAAGGTTGTCGCCATCCAGGGCATTGAGCGCAATCCAGTCCAACCCGGTGAGGTAAGCGACCAGTCCCACGTCCATGAAGATCAGCTTATACACATTCTCGTTGATGTCGGCAAAGAGCGGCACTCCCGAACAGTGGCTGTGAAAAACCCGATGGCATACCCGGGCCTTTACCAGCAGATCGATAGCCGCTTTGACGTTTCGGGATCTGTCTTCTCTGCTGATGTTGCTGTATTTAACCTTCTGCCCGATCATTCGGGGAATCTGTCTGAAAACCTTTTGCATCAGGGCCAGGTCCTTCTGTTTGGCGTACTTGGAAAAATCATCCTGGTAGGTTCCGGCAATGGACCGGTGCACCGCTGTCACTTCGGTAACGGCGTTCTCCTCAGCAAATGCAGCCACTGCTTCCGGCATTCCGCCTACAAACAGGAATTCCCGCTGACGTTTGAGCAGCTTCCGATGGGCTGTGACCGGTATGGCATTATTTATTCGGAAGTCGGATATAATGGAAACCAGCGCTGGTTCCACAGCCGCCAAAAACTCGCTGAAGGTCATGGGTCCCAGATGGTAGTATTCGATGCGGCCCACGGGCATTGAAAAATGGTGGTCGGCCAGAGCAAATTCAAGCAGGGATCCGGCGGATATCAGGGGGAGTTCAGGCATCTCTTCATGGAAGTATCGAAGGGCCTGTATGGCGTGAGGGGTCGCCTGAATTTCGTCTAAAAACAAGAAGGTGCCGGGGGATCGTATTTTCCGGCCCACCAAAGCGTTCAGCTCCTGGATAATCAATCCCATATCGAGGGTTTTGAAAATGTTGTCCAGATACAGGTTTTGCTCCAGATTGATTTCATTCAAGACCAGCCCTTCTGAAGCCGCAAAATGGCGGACCAGAGTGGATTTTCCCACCTGGCGGGCGCCCCTCAGCACCAAAGGCTTTCGGTTCTTTTTTTGACACCACTTATTCAGGTGTTTTTCAGCATGTCGTTCAAGCATTGGTCAAAACAAACCCCTTTCTTAACCAAACATTTAACAAAAAAGGTGTTTATTGTCAACTGGTATCAGAGCATAAATCAGGCAATAGGGGTCAACGGCAGATGACCCCCTGATTACAGAGGTGAAGGAAAGCATACCTCATCATATTTCGAAAGAAAAGTCTTTGACCGCTCCCTATACTGAAAGGCCGGTTTTCAACTTTGAATTCCGGGGATACAATCCTAAGTTATTGGCAAATAAGATTTCATAATAGATGAAAGTCATCCGGCCATCGCCGTCCACTTGGCAGCGATCGATTCTTGATTGCGACATCAAAAGCCGATAGCATTTCCACCACTGTGGATTTTTTTGATCCTGGCTTCTTCCTCCAAGGCGCTCACAAGGTCCTGATGTTTCAATCCTTTTGAAGGGTAAAAGGAATATCGGTCCCTAATGATTTTGAAATCACCAGGGGATAGATCCGTAATCTCGATCAAGCGGTTCTTGTTTTTCTTGTCCAACGGCGATTTGATCATGGACGAGAGAAGTTTCCCGTAAAAAACGACATTCCCTCCAGAGGTGAGAAAATCAAAACTTACCTTGTGGTTGAACCTCCGAATGGAAGCAGCATCCAGGTCTTTCATACGATTGGATGTGCAGATCAGGATGCCCCTGAAGCGCTCCATGCTGGTAAGAAATTCATTGGTGAGGCTGAGTTCCCAGGAGTGTTGCGCTCGATCCCGGTTAAAAAGAAGCGATTCCGCTTCATCCATGATCAGGATGGCTTCCTCCCGTTCCGCCTCTTCAAAAGCGTCCCGGATGTTCTTTTCACTTTCTCCCACATACATGCTTTGAATGTCGCTGACACGCCTGCAGATGATCTCCCGGTCCAGGCGCTCTCCAATGTAGCGGGCCAGTTCGCTTTTTCCGCAGCCGGGGGGACCGCAAAAAAGGAGATTCATGTTCACCATTTCATCCTGATGTGAATTTCTGAGATAGGCGTCAAATTTTTCTAATTGCGCCATCACCGCATTGATGTCCCCCTTGATATTCAAACCGTCCAGGGAATAGCTTTTATCAATCCGATCTCGATCAACCTTTTTTTCACCACCATTTTTCAATGTTTCATGGGCCTCCAGGGCCAGCTTCACACTTCTTATAAATGCGCCTTTTGTTTTGAGACCTATTTCCCCGGCCTTTTTGACCGCCAGATCCGCTGCCCCTGCACTGACCCGGTAAGTCCTTGCGAGGTTCTCAATTTCTGCCAGGTTCAAAAAGCGTTTGGCCTTGTTTTTTCTCAGAATGTTTTCCCAGAGCTGAATGCGCTGGCGTTTGTTGAAGGGCCTGAAATGGAGGCTGAATGAAAACCGCCGAAGCACCGACGGTTCAATATCGTCTATCTGGTTCGTGATCCAGACCATCCGGAGTCCACGCGTCTCCAGCAATTCGTTCATCCACCCCTTGTCCTGGGTTTCCCCCCGCATAAACCATGAATATTGCGTGTTCAGGAGGTTGTCCGCTTCGTCTACCACGATGAGCGAACCCGGCCCTGAATTTGTCATATTGATGCAGGCCAGGATGGCCGCCCGTCTGTTCCGGGTGGTGTTGGCCTCTCCCCGCACAATACCGTAGGAAAGAATGCTTGTTGCCTGTGCAACCCCGGCAGCAAAACTGCTCTTCCCTGTCCCCGGCGGACCGTAAAGAAGGATGTGGGTCGATGATTTCGGTTTTTCCCGAAGGAGCGCCATGGTGTGCTCGATGCTTTTTTCACCCACAAAATGATGCCCCAGGGGAATGCTTTTGTGATTCAGGCGAACGAAGAAGTTTTTGCTTATAAGCCTGGATGAGGGGTTTTCAAAAAGAGGACGAAAATCATCCTCCAGACGGAAATCATACCTGTCAATTTCAAAAAGGCCGATTCTTTCCAGCTTGCCGGTAAGGATATCGTTCAAAGCGCTTTTGCTGATGTTCAGGAGATTGCTGAGATATCGCCTGCCACTGAATTTCTGGCATTCCAGATGGTTGACAAAATAGGCCTCTACAGGGTCATAGTTGGATACGATGAAAAGGAATCTACAGAATTGACATTCCTGTTCCGTCAAGCCAAACATTTCCCGGATGACATCCAGGTTCTTTTCCAGGTCCGATTTTCCCCTGTATCGAAGTTCCTCAATTTTCAGGGTCAACAGGCGTTGCACCTCGCGAATCATTTTCCTGTGGAACCCGGGCGCCATCTTTGAAATGATCCGCCAAAGTTCCCGGCCGTATTCGTCATGATCAAACAGGGATTCAGAAAGGCTTTCCGCAATCTCTTCTCGGTCTTCATCTTCGAACTGGTTTTCAAGGAATTCGCCCAAACCTTCACGGTTTTGTCCCAGGTTCCAGCAAATCAGGTCCAGAGCTTCCTCATCCAAAACCGGAAAGCGGTCAAGATGCCCAATCAGGATAGCCGCTGTATGGCTCAAAACAAACCGTTCATTTTTGTCAGGCATCTGATTTTGGCTTCCCCCTATGTTTTTCCGTCTCTTTCTTCTCTTTCTTACCATTGGCATATTTGAATCCTCCTTCTTTGCGCTTGTTGGAAACAGTATCTCATGGTAGTGTTCCATAGGACGGAACGATGGGTTATTATTTTGATGGATTCAGCAAAGGCTTTGAAATACTTTAAGACCCGCCGGTATTGTGGGATTCCGTGAATTTCGAAAGGTAATTCATGCCCAGAAAAAGCAGCGACAAAACCTATGGTGAGAAGTTGATCAGCCTCTTTGCCCGGCTCCTGTTTACCAGGGAACCTCATTCTCTGTCGGACCTGGCCCGAGTGCTGGATTGTTCCAAGCAAACAGTGCTGAGGCTTATCGAGGATATTGAAAGATCGTACAAGGTCCACATTGAATGGTCCATGGAGGGTCGAAGGCGGTTTTTTCGCCTGAAAACGCTTGGGCAGCAACCGCCCACTCTGAACCTGACGGCCACGGAACTTCATGCGCTCTATATGTGCAGATCCTTTGCCGAGCACCTCCTGGGCCGCCGGTTCCTGGATGAAGCGACCCGGGCGCTGGAAAAAGGCCGTGCCCTCCTGCCACGGGAGGCTAGTTTTTCCTCCCGCCACTTTGCCTCATTCAGGCCGGGAACCATTGATTATACGCCCCAGCAGGAGTCCATTCGAACCCTTCTGGAGGCCATGGAGAAAAGCCGGGTCTGCAAAACTTCCTATCGGGCCATTTTGGCGAAGAAATCCAAAACCTTCTACATTAAGCCGTACCGGCTCTTCTCACACCAGGATACGGTTTACCTGCACGCAGGTCTGGCCAGAAAGCCTGGGGCTCTGTACAAGGAGTCCGCGTTTGACAACCTCCTGGCCGTTCACCGGATTCAAAAAGCAGAGCTGGACGAAAGGCCTTTCAAGTTTCCGGAAGGTTATGATTTTGAAAAAACCTTCAACCGGAACTTTGGCGTGATCAAAGAAGAAGCCTTTGAGGTGAAGGTGGAATTTATCGGATTTGCCGCAAAATTTGTAGCGGAGCGTATCTGGAGTCCCGACCAGCAAATTGAGCAACTACCGGACGGAAAGATCCATCTCTCTTTCAGCGCCTCCTCCGAGCCTGAGTTGGTGGCGTGGCTACTATCATTTGGGGATGAGGCCAGGTTGCTCGGGCCGGACTGGTTGGTGGAAAAGGTGAAAGGGCAGGTAGCGCGGATGGAAAAAAATTATAGGGTTTAAACCAGTGATTTTTGGGATGCAGATTTCCGCAGACGATAAAAAATAGAAGATCAGCGATAACTATTTTGTCGAAAATTGGCGCAAAGTGACCGCAGTCTATGCTATACTTATTTTCTGGACCGTTTGATCAATAGGTTGGGAAACGCCTGTGGTATTTTCAAAACTGAACATTTTACATCTTCTGAATGGCGTGGTGGGTCTGGCTGAAGTTCCCTCCACGATATTGCGTTATGGATTCCCAAATCGGCGCGTGGGATAAGGGGGGAAAGATGAAGCCTTTCAAAACGTCTTCGCTCAACAAAAACGAAAGAAGCGCTATTCGAACTGCTGATGAAATACTCAGAAAGCAATTCCCTATTGTCAATGTAATCCTTTTCGGTTCAAAAGCTCGGGGCGATTCAGATGCTCATTCAGATATTGACTTGCTCCTCATAACTTCCCGACCTCTTCATTGGAAAGAAGAAAAGTCTATTATCGGGGTACTGTTCGACATTGGTATCGAATATGATGTTATTTTCAGCCCGTTGTTTGCCTCTGGGGATGAGTGGGAAGGTGGTATATTTACCCAATTCCCTGTTTACGAAGAAATCATGAGAGATGGGGCCATTGTCGCGTGAACAAGCAGATTATCATTGACTATTGGATGGAAAAGGCGCGGGATGACCTTGCATCCGCACAGGACAAGTTTCTGCCCGCGCAAAATTGCCCTGCTCACGGCTGACGGGCTGATACCGAGTCCATTGGCAAAGGCGACGGAGGGTAACCCAAGCTGACGCGCTCCCACGCAACAGTGGGCACGGGGGACGGGCATAATTAAACAACCAACCTTCTCTAAACCCACCTGGAAAAGTCTTAAAATGTGATCTTTCATTGTCTTTGAAATGCTCCCAATCCTCATATGAGTCAAGGTCAAATTCTCCCTCCTTTTCCAAGTGAACTTGGCAGCTTAAGCCTCGCTTCATCCGATTCTTTGAATGCGTTACATGCGGTCAGCGTCCTTATGACAGCGTTGTATGACGGCCACTGGAGCGCGTAAGTAAAAAGTTGGGCGAAATCCATTACCTTGATGAGTGACTCCGGGTTGTTGGACCTGGACAGGGCTCTAAGGGCAAGCAAGTAATCGTCTCTGAACACAATGGGCACGATTATACGACATAAATCAGCGTGTATAAGCTCGGCATTCATCATAATCCTGGCAATTCTGCCATTCCCGTCCACGAAAGGATGCACCTCAGCGACCATAAACATCATGAAGATGGCGCGTGCCAGCCCAGGTTCAACAGCATGGTACATGTCAAAGCCCTGGAGCAAGGTGCCGCGCACAAGCTCGGGCGCCACAAAGTGAGTATCACCGGCGCGGTTGGGTTCCTGCTTGAACTCACCCGGCAGTTTATGGGGACGCGCCTCCATCACAGCGTGGTGGCGAGATGTCATGAGAGAAATGAAATCATCGAATGATTCGGGAACTGTGCGCATTTCCTGCTGATTTGAGACAATGCGAAATGTCCCCATGATGTCGTGGGCATCCTCCGGTCGCTCTTGTGGTATTTTGTTTTGGAAAACAATCGCATGTGCCTGGTCAACCTCAAATTCAGTCCCTTCAATGTGGTTTGAAAAATAGGCCTCGAAGAACGCCGCCAGATGGGTTTCCTCCTCCGAGAGTCCGCTCTCTTTTCTCATGGGCAGTTGTGACTGTGTCAAGTAGGCAAACAGGCGGTTGAAAATCTCTAACCTTTGTGGATCATACGGTACACCGAGCGATGTGGCGCGCGCTTGCGGGGAGGCGAGCTCTCTGGCCGGCCGTGTAC
>JABGPV010000204.1 GCA_018644785.1 Deltaproteobacteria bacterium
GTGATAATCTTTCGGGTCAATTTTTAATCTGTAGGCCACGAAACCTTTGGCATTTTCCATGAACGAACGAAGGTGTTCCTCGCTTTCCCGCAGTGCCTCTTCTGCCAGCCTGTGATCAGTCTTGTCGTTGGCAAAGGCAACCACCATTTGAACCTGGCCTTCCTCATCCAGGACCGGGTACGCCCTTTGCTCAAAGGTCAAGCCTTTCCGGCTGTCTTCAAAATTTACAGGCTTGCCCGTGTCAAAAACTTCTTTCCATTTTTGTTTCCGCCCTTCAGCCACATCTGGCGGAAAAAAATCGTATATTCTTTTTCCAACAAATTCTTCTTTTGGGGTTTCCAGTCTGTCGCACACTACCTGATTTGCCACATGAACTATGCCATTTCTATCGAAAAGGACTATTGTTTCCGTTGTAGCATCTAAAATGGCATTCAATCTCTTTTCATTCTCTCGCAGGGCTTCCTCTTCTCCCTGCAACTGCCTGTTCGCACTAGCCAATTCAGAAGTGCGGGTAAGGACGCGTTTTTCCAACTCATCATGGGCGTCTTTTAAAGCCTCCTCCGCCCGCATCCGGTCGGTGATGTCAATTATAATGGAATGGATCAGCTTTTTCCCGCCGGATTCCAAAGTCCCGGAGTAAACCTGGACATCCCGAATTTCACCTGAAGCCAGGCGATGTTTCGCGGTAAACTCGGTGTTTTCATTTGAACTTATGCTGGCCAGAAGTTTTCTTGCCCCATCTTCCTTCTCCACGTTGATATCCGTGAGGTGAAGTTTGGTAATCTCCTTGCGACTGTATTGGTAGAATTCACAGGCGGCGGGATTGGCATCGATAATCTTCCCTGAAGAAGGGTCCAGCAACCACTTGTTTGCGTTGTTTTTTTCAAATATGTCCCGGTATAGTTTCTGACTTTCCCGCAACGCGTTTTCAGTTTTTTTCCGTGCGGCTATCTCCTTATGCAAGTAAAGGTTGGTTTGTTCAAGACGTTCATGGGCTTCTTCCAGTTCCAGTTCCAATTTCCTTTTGGAAAGGGCGATTTCCACAAAGGCATGGATCTCTCTTTCATCAAAGGGTTTCATCACATAGCCAAAGGGGGCTATTTCCTTTGCAGCTTCAATGTGCTCTGGATCATCGTATCCGGATATAAAAACGATGGGGGTTCCCAACTCCGCTTTGATCTCCCTGGCAGCCGCTATGCCATTCATTTCTCCGGGCATTTCCACGTCCATGAGAATAAGATCGGGATTCAGTTCCCGGGCCATGGCAACAGCTTCTGCACCTGTTTCCGCCTGCCCGGCCACGTCATAACCCAGATCAGTGAGCATCTCTTCGATTTCAAGCCTTGTGAGCCATTCATCATCTACAATCAGAATTTTGGGCATACCAAGTCCTCATCTTTACGGACCGCTTGAGCCAACCCTTGCGGCCATGTATATGATCCCTTATTTTTAGGCTGATTTCCCCTTTGAGGATATGCATAGCCGATAACTGATAAAGCATCATTGTCCTGAAGAAAAGCAATACGGAAATTCAAATTGTGTGTCAAGCCTAAAGGAACCACGGGTTATGTGGAAGAGCATAAATCAGTTGACAATACCACTAAGGCCTTATACTACAAAATAAAATTAATTTTACTGGTTTTAGGGTGTATGCATAAGGCCAATGGAAGGTGTTATTCGGGTGGCGATTTTGGGTTCTTCCAACGACATAAAATTTGATCCGCGAACAAAACCACTTCAGCCCGATCCACGCTGTTCGGATTGTCTTTCGGAATTGTCAGATGATGTGATCCGCATGGTGGGCGGCAAAGCGCTGGCTTTTCAGGAGCAGATACGGTCGGAAACGAAGAAGATTCTGGCTGATGCGGAAAAAGGCGGTTGGCCTTCTCCTGAAACCGCCAATGAGATTTTAAGGGAGATTCGAGGGATATCGGGTGTTGATGATCCTTACGAAAAAATGAAATCCCTTGAAATGGCACGAGCAAAAGAGGTTTTTTCACAGGTAAAACACCATGTGGGGAATGATTTACGGTCCGTGACAGACCTGGCGGTTTTGGGAAACAACATCGATTTTTTTCGTTCCATGGACGATGCTCTGGCCGGTATTTCTGAACAAGCCGGGAATGAGCTGGTCTATTTCCATGATGATTTAGATCGGTTGCAGGATTTTCTGGTGAAAGAGCCGGGCCTGGTCTTGTACCTGACGGACAATGCCGGCGAGGTTTTCTTTGATTTGCCACTCTTTCAATATATTCAAAATCTTGCCCTTCGGACCGTGCTGGTGGTCAAGGGGGGACCGGGACTGAATGATTTGACCGGTGCGGAACTTGAATCGACCGCTATCAGCGGGATGTTCGGTGAAACCATGGATACCGGTACGGACGGTGCCGGGATTGACTGGCGCCATGTATCTCCAGCGTTTTCGTCACTGGTGGGTAAGGCGGATCTTATCGTTGCCAAGGGCATGGCTAATTTTGAAACAGTCTATTTTCGAGAGTTGTCCACCCCGGTCTTTTTCCTTTTCAGGGCGAAATGCCACGTTGTGGCGGATTACTTCAAGGCGCCCGTGGACAGCATGATCGCTTTGTGGAAGCATAACGCTAATCTAACCCCCTGAAACTCTATTGGAAATGCAATCTAATAACAACAGATCTTTCGGTAGATGCTCCGGACAGCCTTATTATTTGTCACTTTTCCCAATGCCCCCTCTTTGTTTGCCGCAAGTTCTTCAAGTGTTTTTTCGGCAGTTGGCATGGGAAGGGGCAAGGATTTGAGGCGGACAGGGCGACGGCCAACAGGTGAGGACTGCCAAATGTAAGTTACACTTTTTAATCATGCCTCGCCGCCGACCCAATTCCCGCCTAAAGTTCTGGAGATGCCCGCAGGGGGCATCCCCAACTATCCACGAATACTCGCAACCTCAATCCACCACCGCAACGTTTGCCAAAGTGTTGATCAGGTACAAATAAGGGAATGCGCCATCGGCACCGACTTGCGTCATGAGGATGACCACTGTGTCGTCAATCGGGTCATTGTTCCACAGGGTACTCCAAATACCTCGCCAACCATAGCTGCCTTTACCGCCCAACCAATACCCTGGGTCGTCGGGGGTATCTTCGACTTGTACCTCCACCCCATAGCCCCAAAAATTTCCGGTAAAAAACGAAGTTTTAAATTTATCAGGGGTAGGTTGTGTCATCAACTCAACCGCCTTCACGCTCAATACGCGGACTCCGTCTAGTTCACCTTTTTTCAACATCATTTGGCCAAATCTGAAATAATCAAAGGCTGTGCTGTGCAACCCACCGCCTCCGGAAAAATAGGTCTTGTTTTTTCCAAAGCTATACTGTGTATCTATGGGGAGCAAAACAAGTGTCTCTTCGATATACAGTGTCCCCGCTTTGCCTGGTTGAGTGGCTTCCGGTATCCTAGAGAACACGTTTTCCGGGGGATAAAACCAAGTTTCATTCATTTTCAACGGTTTAAATAGTTCTTTTTCCATGTATTTGTCCAAAGGCATCCCTGAGAATTTTTCTACAAGATACCCGATAATATCATGAGAAGCGTGTGCATAGGTCCAACCCTCGCCTGGTTGAAATGACAGCGGGCATTTAGCCAACCCCATGACATTATCCTCGAGCGTGTGTGTATAGTCATCCTCCATTAGATCATATACGCCGTTATAGAGATAACATTTCGTCACATAAGATGTGGCCGGGTTCACACCGTGAAAAAATGAGGCTGTAAAACCCGAGGTATAGCTCATGAGGTCATGCATCGTAACTTCTCGTTTGGCGGGCACAAGGGTTACGTTGCCTGAACCATCATCCTCAGCCACCATAAGGTTTTTGAATTCAGGGATGAACTTCGAAAGTGGGTCGTCGAGTTTGAATTGACCTTTGTCATAAAATTGCATTAAGGCCGCCATAACCAGCGGTTTTGTCATTGAGGCCAGGCGAAAAACGGCATCCGTCTGCATTGGCTTATCCCCGCTGGCTTCACCATAGGACTTGAGGAAACAAATTTCCCCGTGACGAGACACCAAAACAACCGCCCCTTTAAAATATTTTGCTTTCAGCCCCACTTGTGCAAACTCATCAATCGCCGACAAAATCTTCCCGGACATGCCGACTTTTTCAGGTTTTACAACTTCGGTCTGCCCAGCCCAAATCTGGGGTGCCACGAATAGAAAACTGATGATTGCAATCATTGTGAACCGTTGAACTGTTTTCATGGATACCTCCTCCCGAGGATTCTTTAAAAAAGCCCCGGTTTTAGTTAAAGGTTTATTTTTCCATCACATAGACGTTGTTTGTCATTCTGGCTGCATAGTAGAGCTGTGTCCTACAATGCTGCCTATATCTTGGTTGTCTCACCTCCTTTCATTTCGAACAAGTGTCCGGTGAAAAGGACCCAGCCGTCAAAGAAAGACCAGATCGCAATATGATTGCGTGAGCTATTTTTCCAGTTCTTCCTTGACAGCAAGGCCGACCTTTTCCAACAACAACGGTTTTCTTATATACGCTCCTGCACCAAGACTCTGAACTTCTTTGACACGGTCTGTTTCAGAAAATCCGCTGGTAATGATTGCCTTTTGCTCAGGATGTATTTGGAGGATTTTCTTGTAGGTGTCGAGGCCATCCATACCCGGGTCCATGATCATATCCAATAGCAATAAATCAACCTTGCTGGTCGCCAGATATTCAACCGCCTCTTCCCCACTCGGAACCGAAACCACCGAATAGCCCAACTCTTTTAACATGCCGGAGGCTATTTTCCGTTGCTCATCCAAATCGTCCACTACCAGAATTGTTTCGTCCTTGCCCATAAAATCTCTTAGAGATATTTCGGGTCTCTCTTCGAGCGATTTTCGGGTCACCGGAAAATAAAGTGTGAACGTGGTTCCTTTTCCTTCGGTACTCTGAACATGGATATATCCGTTATGGTCCTTTACCGTTCCCCACACCACAGCCATGCCGAGCCCGGTACCGCTTCTGCCCATCTTCTTCTTGGTATAGAACGGCTCAAATATCTTCCCTATCTCATCAGGCGAAATACCTGTCCCGGTGTCGGAGACAATGAGAACCACGTAATCACCCTCCTTTACATGATTATAATCTCTTATGGGTCTATCAATATATCTGTTTTCAACGGATACGGATAACTCCCCTCCTTCGGGCATGGCCTCGGCAGCATTGGAAACCAGATTCATGATGGTCTTGGAAAGGTGAGTAGGTGATCCCAATATGTTTAGAATGTTTTGGTCAAGATGGGTCTCCAAATGAACTCCAGGATAGAACGATTGAAGCTTCTCATGCTCGGGGCTTTTCAAGTATTCGGAGATAATATCATTCAGACTAACCACTTCAGTGATAACAACGCCTCTCCTCGCCAATGTTAATAAATCCTGAACAACGGCTGCTGCCTTCTCTCCGGACTTTTGTATTATTTGGATGGATTTTCTTAGAGGGCTGTCTTCAGGGAGTTTTAACAGTAACAGTTCAGGATAGCTTACAATACCACCAAGGATATTGTTGAGATCGTGGGCCACCCCTCCTGCGAGCGTTCCTATGGCCTCCATCTTTTGGGCCTGCTGGAGCTGGACTTCAAGGCGTTTCTTCTCGGTAAGTTCAAGAAAGCTCTCGAGGAAACACTCTTTATTGTCCAGCAGTATGGGGGTGACAGTTTTCAAAATAGGAACTTCTTCGCCGTTTGCCTTAATTAGCGTACGCTCTGTGTTCTCCACCTTTTGTCTAAGATCAATAATCGGACACGCTCCTTTTTCAGCAGGGCAAAAATAGTTATGACACACCTGACCGATAATCTGTTCTTTTGGAACACCTATTGTTTTCGTGGCAGCAGGATTGGCATCAACAATTGTGCGTGTTTCCACATCGATTATTATAACCCCTGCCTGAATGGAATCCAGTATTAACCTGAGACGTTCTTCGCTCTCCCGTGTCTCTTCGGCCTGCTTTCGTTCTGTCATATCCCGCATAATGGCCAGGACTGCAGGTTTGTTCCTGTATTGAATAAGACTTGATGCGATTTCTACAAATCTCCGTTCCCTATCCGTTCTCCGAATGCGGACCGTATATGGATTAGGTGCGTGGCCGCTTTCCTGGAGAATGTGGCAGTGTTCAAGTACCGTTTTTCGGTCTTCCAACGCCATGATATCAAGAAAGTCTCTGGGCCCTGAATCGGTTAAAAGCGGGCCGATCAGATCGCAACATGCCGGATTTTCAAAAACCATTTTTCCATCTTGTATTACCATAATACCATCGTTTGCGAATTCAGTGATCACGCGATATTTATCTTCCGCCGCTATTTCCAAATAGCTGTTGAATACAACCCAGAGAACAACCATGGCAAATCCTAAGAATCCATATTCCATGAAATATTGAAGTGTGGGGAGCCCCAGGGCGGCCAGGCCATCATGAATACCGAGCAGAAGCCAAAATCCCCCCCCTGCCATGAAAATGATCCGGTGTTTCGGGTCGGTCCATTTGTGTTTTATCCAGAATGTCATGCCGATCATGCCCGCTATGACGGCATAAAGCACGAACGCGGGACCAATAGGCCCCAGGCTCGGTTCTATATAGGGGGACTTTAAACCAAAAAAGTCCCGCGTGGTGAAACTTTCAGACACGATAAAATTGGTGGACCATAGGAGGATTAAGATAAGTCCGTGGCAGACGCCGGCTATGGGATGGTATCGTTTGCTTTCAATGCCGAGATAGGAAAAAGTGAATCCATAAAGAGAGTGGATCAAACAGATAATGGCCGTCAATTCCAGCAGACCCGAAAATCGGTTAAGCGGCCCCGGAGGCGTATTGTATTCAATGAAAACACCGACCGAGTAGAGTAAGCATGAAAACGATACGGCTGCACTCCAGGCGTACCATTTGAACTGAGGCTTTTTGAAAAAGAAAAGACTTTGCAAGACCACCATGAGCAGGGCCATCACCGCTACTGATAATGATCCGGCCGACTGAAGTATGATATTTTCAGATAACATGATTTGTAGTTACCGAACTTTAGGCGTCTAAGCTTAGGTGCATGATCCTTCACCCAGACTCCCACAAAAATTGTTCAAAGGTACCATATCAATTGTTGAAAATGAGCATGTACGAATATGGTCCCCTGACAACTCCACTGATAAGCTGATAAAAAATCACTGTTCTGAAGAAAAGCAATACGGAAATTCGGAATGCGTGTCAAGCATAAATCAATTGACAATACCCGTAGGGCCTTATAATAAACGGAACGATAATTAACCTGATTGGTTTTTGCGCCATAACCCCCTGAAACTTTATTGTACAACGCTTCGGGGGCCATGCCCATAGTGTCAGAAACTTTCTCCGCAATCCTGCCGACATCAATCTCTTTAGCCTTCAAGTGAAATTTCTCTCGAATGCCTCCTCGGTTTGAGAGAGCACCTTCTCCACAAATCCCCCATCGCCAAGGATACGCTCATCCCCCTTGAATGAAAAATTAAAACGAAACTTATAATCCCAGGTCCAAGATTTCTCGCATTGCCCATCCTCGCCGGTTCATCCCCACGTGTGTGGGGAACACATAATGTCATTTCGCTACCTCCTCTATGTCGTCGGTTCATCACAAGCAGGATGTGGCGGCGCTGAGACAACGGTTGGCCACGTCACCGGAACTCCAATCCTTCGGGTCGTATTTTCGGCCCTTCCATTTTGCCCCGTATTGCCGAGCCAGAAATTCATAAATCTTTCGGGCGCGAACTCCTTCAATGCCACGAAGCTGATCCACACTGCGACGCTCGGGCGGTTGCTCTTTAAACCGCATTTCAAACATTTTTCGCACAACCTTCAGCCGCAGTCCTTCATCCAAAGCCAGTTTGGTCTGGTGGAGAAGCTTGTCCGAGCGGGCGCCTCCGGGTTGACCTCAAGAATAGAGCCGGACGCCGGCCTCTCCCACCCAAATGAGGAGCGTTCCCACCGCCGCGGCCAGCTTTACCGCCGCATGGCTGACACGGGGGCCCGGCTCCAACATAATGCATGCAATCGATCCGACCGGGATGTGTTTTCTTTCACCAGGGACTTCGTCCACCACCACAAAGGCCCCGTCCCGTACGTCGATCCTGCCGTATTGAACAAAGATCAGAGAAACGCGATCCTTCAAGGGGATGGGTTTGAGAGGGGGAGAGCGGATTGGCTCACTGCATATTGTCTCCTTCAGATAATCGCTTTTCCATTTCAATGGTTTTGCGTTTTCTCATGATTTCAGCGCGCAATTCTTCCTCTGTCGGCAGGTACAGTTTGTAGCGCGATGCAAATATCTGCTGGTTGCCTTCCGGAAGGGTGTACCGAACCACCGCTTCGCTTTTGTCTGAACAAAGTATAATGCCGATAGGCGGATTTTCGTCTTCCGAGGTCAACTCACGATGGTAATAATTGACGTACATCTGCATTTGGCCGATATCCTTGTGCGTCAGGTCTCCCACTTTCAAATCAAGGAGTACAAAGCTTCGTGTCAATCGATTATAAAAGACCAGATCAATATAGAAATGCCTGCCATCCAGTGTGATGCGCTGCTGACGAGCCATAAAAGCGAAACCTTTCCCAAGTTCCAGGAGAAATTGACGCAGATTATCGATAAGAGCCTTCTCGATATCTTTTTCAAGAAAGCGCTTGTCCTGCTTGATGCCGGTAAACTCAAGTACATAGGGGTCCTTTACCAGATCGGCGGGGTTTTGTATCTCGTGCCCTTTTTGTGCAAGTCTCAGGACGTCCTCTTTATCATGCGATAGGGCCAGTCGTTCGAACAGCAAAGAGTTGATCTGCCTCTCCAACTCTCGGGTGGACCAGCGGGCATTGATCGTTTCAATCTCGTAAAAAGCGCGAGCCTCCGGTTTTTCCACCCGAAGGAGTAGCCGATAATGGGTCCAGGATAATTCTCGACGCACTGCGTCGATTTTTGGAAAACAAAGAAAGAATGCGCGCATATTCCAAAGGTTTGACTTATCGAAGCCTCTACCAAACTCAGCCGAAAGCTTTATTGAAAGCTCTTTGATCAATCCCTTTCCATAAACGGCTCGTGTTTCTCCCCGTTGTTCCTCCTCAATAACAAGCTACCATCTCGGCATTGACGGTCTGAAAAGCACGGCTTCGAGACTGAATGAGGACTTCCCGGATCTGCCGGTAGATGCTCTGGACAGCCTTATTATTTGTCACTTTTCCCAATGCCCCCCCTTGACGACAACATAACTGATTTCATGCGTTACTTAATACCTTTTTTTCTGTTGGTTTCGTTCCTGCTGCTTTCTATGGGCACTATCCACCAATTTGATCGACTCTGTCCAGGATTTGGCGCAGAA
>JABGPV010000205.1 GCA_018644785.1 Deltaproteobacteria bacterium
TCCAGCAGATTAATGTAGCCCCTGGAGTGGTAGCGGATTCGTGCCAGAATTTCCAACCGGTCCGGCAGTTTGACCATATAGTCATTGGCGCCAAGAGCAAATGCTTCGGCCTTGGTCAGGGCATCTTCCTTGCTGGAAAGCACAATCAACGGCACTTGCCGGGTTGCGGGATTGGCACGATAGTAGCGCACCAGCGTCAAACCATCGATTTCGGGCATCACCAGATCCTGCAGTATGACCGTGGGTTGGATCCGGTTTGCGGTTTTGATGGCCTTTGTGGGATCCTGGCAGTAGTGAAAATCAATATCATGTTCGGGCGCCAGCATTCGACGAAGGGCTTCACCGATCATGTGCTGATCGTCCACAAGCAAAACGGTGATGCGGTGTTGGGTCAACGCGGCAGTATCGGACATGGAACTCCCTGTTTATTGGGTTGTCGTTTTGTAGGGGCGGGCTTGTACCCGCCCTTCCGTTTGGGTCCGTCCTGTTGAAAGGGCAGGCACAAGACCTGCCCCTACCTAAAACGCCGATAATCGTCGTAAAATCGCCGGCGCGATCCGGTCAACGGGCAGGATTTCCGACGCTGCGCCCAGATCCCGGGCCGCCTTGGGCATGCCGTAAACAACGCTGGTCGCTTCATCCTGGGCTATGGTGTGCCACCCGACGCGATGCAGCATTTTCATGCCTTCGGCGCCGTCTCTCCCCATTCCCGTCAAAAGTACGGCAATACCCATCGAGGGCCAGTGGGCTGCAACGCTTTTGAACAATTCATCCACCGAAGGACGAAAGGGCGTAGCAACAGGTTCTCTGGTGTAAGCCAGGTTAAGGTTTGGCGTCAGGACAAGGTGGTCATTTTTTCCGGCCAGAAGAGCGGTTCCACGGGACGGATACGCCCCCTCTTCCGCCAGGCGAATCGAAAGGGGACTCTGTTCATCGAGCCACCTGGCCATGCCGCCGGAAAACTCCCCGTCCACGTGCTGCGCGATGACGATGCCCGCGGCCAGATCGGCCGGCATACGGCTCAGAATATCCGCCAGGGCTTTCGGGCCCCCGGTGGAAGCACCGATGACAATAAGTGATGAGACTTTCGCAGACGGTGTCCCCCTTGTTTGGCGTTTTGTAGGGCTCGCCTGAGAATTCAGACTCAGCTTTTCAATGATGGTAATCTTTTTCAGCAGTGCATCCCGGCTTTTCCGGGCGCCCTCCCCGCTCCCCATCATGGGTGTATTGATGGCATCGAGCGCCCCATGGCCCATGGCTTCAAAAACTTTTCCCGCATGGTCTTCCATGGTGGCGGTGACCACTAAAATGGGGCATGGGGAAGCATACATGATCCTTCGCGTTGCTTCCACACCGTCCATGTCCGGCATGAACAGATCCATGAGAATCAAATCAGGCGTATCGACTTCACATTTTCGAATCGCCTCTTCACCGGTTTGAGCGACCCAGGCCACTTTATGGACGGCGCTGTCCAGAACAATCCTCCTGAGGATTTCGACGGCCAGAGACAAATCATTAACGATGGCGATCCGCATGGTTTCAGGCCTCTCCAATGAGATTGACGGCAGCGCGTATGAATGAGTCGTCTTGAAAACTGCTCTTGGTCAGGTAGTAGTTAGCCCCGGCCTGCAGGCCCGCCAAGCGGTCCTCTTCCTTGTCCTTATAGGAAACGATAATCACGGGGATGCTTTTGAGCTCGGCATGGCGCTTGATCTGGTTCACAAACTCAATGCCGTTCATTCGGGGCATGTCCACATCGCTTATGACCATATCATAGCTCCCCGTGCGAACCGCATTCCAGCCATCCACTCCATCAACAGCCGTATCCACCTGGTAACCTTTGCTTTCAAGCAGTTTCCGTTCCATCTCCCGAACCGTAAATGAATCATCCACCACCAGTATTCGCTTCTGTTTTTGAGCCTCAATGGCCTCGGGGCCCTGGTTTAATTTGCGAAGTCTTCTCCCTGCGAGAAGATTATCGATGGAGCGGACCAGATCCTCAACATCAAAAATCAAAACGGGCGCGCCATCCAGCATCACCGCCACTGAGCTGATATCGGGCACTTTGCCCAGCCTGGCGTCCAAAGGCCGCACCACCAGATCACATTCCCCCAGGAATTTGTCGACCGCCAGCCCGTAGGCATTCAACCTGTCGCTCAGCACCACCACAAACAGTTTCTCCCGGTTTTCAAGCGGCGTTTCCAGTTCCAGAACATTGTGAATATCCAACAGGGCGATGTTATTGTTGTCAAACCTGAAATACTGGCGGTCCTCAACGATGTCAATGTCCGAGGGTAGCAATTCCAGGCACCGGTCTATGCGGGCCAGGGGAAAGGCGTAGGGTTCGCCGGCAATCTCCACCAGAAAAGTGCGTACCACGGAAAGGGTCAAGGGGAGCTCGATATGGAACGTCAACCCTTCTCCAGGGTTCGAAACCGCCCGGACCACGCCACCCACTTCATGAACCATGTTATGGACCACATCCAGCCCCACCCCACGACCCGATATTTCGGTGACATTTTTCGCTGTGGAAAACCCCGGCAGAAACAAAAACTCCATCAGTTCGGTCTCGGTCATCTGGGTGGCCATTTCAGGGGTGGTCATCTTTTTTTGAACAATCTTCTGCCTCAGCTTTTCCAGATCAATTCCTCGGCCATCGTCTTTAACCGTGATCATGAGCATCCCTGACCGATGGGAGGCTTCCAACCGTAAAAGGCCGGTTTCCGGTTTTCCGGCGGCAACCCTTTCCCCGGGGGATTCAATGCCGTGGTCCACCGCGTTTCGAATCAGGTGATTCAGGGGCGCATCCAGCTTTTCCAGAATATCCCGGTCCACCTCGGTGCCTTTCCCCATGATCTCCAGACGCACCTTTTTGCCCAGATCTCGCGCAAGATCCCGCACCAGCCTCGGAAATCCATGAACCCCGTCGGAAAAGGGCCTCATACGAACCGAGATCACTTCATGATAAATGCGATCGGAAAGGGCTGCCGTGGCACCTGTAAAAATATCGAACTGATTCAAACGATCCGCCAGCTGAAGGGTGCAGGATTTGGTCTTGTCACGGGCACGCACAACCAGCTCCTGGGCCTGAACGTGCCTCTCTTCCCGCACAATGGCATCCTGCAGCCCGTCCAAGAGGGTCAATAACTCCAGATGATTGCGTTTGAGTTCCAGAAGGGATTCGGAGAAAGTGGGCAACCATCCGGCACCCACCACCACTTCTCCGGCCTGCCCCATGAGCCGTTCAATTTTAGCGGCGGTCACCCGAACCGTCCGATCCAGTTCCCCCGATTTTCGCAGGGCCGGTGATTTTTCGGTGGTTTCTGTTGAAACCGGCTTGATCTCCTCGGCTTTTGCGAGGGAAAATTCAGTTTCATTTTCGGATGGAACCACGGGTACGGGTTCTTCGACGCACGGTTCCTCTACCGGGGAGACGGGGATGGGCGCTTCACCATGAATAATGGCGGAAATGGCCGCCATGAGATGATCAATCTCTTCACCATGGCGGGTTACCCAATCCGTTTCACCATCGTGGATGGATTCTGCAATATGAATCAGGATATCCACAATCTGAAGCAGGATATCGATCTGCTCGGAACCCAGTGACACCGCACCTTTCTGTGCCGCAACAAAGCAATCCTCCATGGCATGGGCCACTTTAACAGCGGCATCAAGGCCCACAATCCTGGCACCGCCCTTGATGGAATGGGCCGCACGCATCAAGGCTTCAAGCTGATCGGTGGCCCCGGGATTGTTTTCCAGTTCCAGGAGGCCGTCACTTAAAACCGCCACATGGGTTTCCACCTCCGCCTGAAAAAGATCCAGCATTTCGGGGTCCGCCATAAAAGCGCCACCCGCCTGCTCTGGCGGCTGACCCTGCGGTTCACTATGAGGCGCCTCATAATCCGCTTCGAGGGCTTTTTGGGGTTCTAAATGCGCCGGTTTATCCGGTTCAGAAGCATGGGGAATGGCATGGTCCATGGAGACAATATTTGTTATGGAATCCCTGATCGCCTCAATATCCTTCATGTGGCTGGAAAGCCACGGGGAACCGGCTTCTCCCACATGTTCAGAGATACGGTTCAACATGTCAATGCCACGAAAAAGGATGTCGGTCTTACCGGAATCCAGATTGATGAGCCCCTTCTGGGCGGACACAAAACAATCCTCCATGGCATGGGCAATGTCGGCTGCACCGTCCTGTCCCACAATTCTGCCGGCCCCTTTAAGGGAATGGGCCGCACGGATCATCACATCCAACTGGTCTGACGATGCCGGATTTTGCTCCAAAGCCAATAATCCATCGTTTAAAATGGCCACATGATTCTGGGTTTCCGTTCTGAAAAGCTCGCACATGGCAGGATCCAGGGGTGCTTCTTCATTTTCCTGGGATGCGTCTTCAACAGGGTGCGGGGGCGACTCTTCAAATGGGGCTGAAACGGGTACCGGTTCAGCTTCGGAAGCCTTCACAGGCCCGGTGGATGCCCCCTCGGACTCACCGGCAGTCAGGCGTTTATCCTTATTCACCCAGGCATCGATCTCTTCAGCGTGCGAATCAATCCACGGCGCTTCTCCATCCGAAGGCGCTTCAGACATGAGGTTGAGGATTTCAACGCCATCAAACAGGTGTTGGAGCCCCGCTTCGTCCAGTGAAAATTCGCCCTTCTCGGCGGCTGAAAAGAGGCTTTTCATGGCTTGGGCCACCGCCACGGCCGTTTCCAGATCAATGATCTGCGCCCCGCCTTTGATGGCCTGAATTGCGGGGATCATGGTCTGGAATCTGTCAAGGGCCGTCGGATCCACTGCGAGCGACTGAAGACCATCATGAATGGTCAGGGCATGCCGTTTGACCTCTGAACGGAAGAGATCCATCATGGCGGAAGCGTCGCTCTCTTTTTGTTCTCTCCCCTCGTTCACTGAAGACTCCTCTTGAGGTTGTAAAACAGCAGTTCATCATCGAGCAGGGCCACATGTTTCTCCTCCCACTTGATAATCCCCTCCGTGAAGGTGGATTTGCATTTGGCGATGGTCACGGGGACGTTCTGAAGCAGGCTGGGATTGAAGTGATGGATGCCATGGATTTCATTGACGGGAAAGACCCATTGTTCGCCATCCTTTGACACCACCATCAGCCGTTTCCTGGCCTTTTCCTCCCCGGTCTTTTCACCGGGCGCATCCTCCAGGTTCATGAGGTTTTTTAAGGAGACACACAGCTGGATTTCCCCATGCACATTCACAAGGCCCAGCAAAACAGGGGTTTTTCGGTGGGGAAGGGTATGGATGCTGACATCGTCAATAATCTCCGCAAACAATCCTGCTTTAAGCGCCATCCATTCTGATTCAATACGAAATACAACCACCGCAATGGCGTCGGCCGGTTCTTCGCCTTTCTTTTTCACAAGGATGCTCCCCCACTCATCCTTGTATTCCTCAGGAAGCGCCCGTTCCAGCAGATTCCGGCCGGCCTGGGTAAACACATCGCAGTTGCGGCAATGGATCACCTCTGTAAGCCTGGGGCAACGGGGTTCTTCATTTCCCCAGACCCCTATCCGTTTCCAACATCGATCCCTATTGTCCATTGTTTATTCTCGATAGTGATGTTTCCGGTGGAGCGCCATGCATCACCGCCCTGCTGATCCGTTTTGCCCGTCGCCGCAATCGCTCAGCGCCCTCTTCGTTCCCTCGCCGGGATTCAATAAATACCAGATGGTTCAGCGCTTCCACATGCTCCGGGTTCAGATAGATGGCTTTAATAAAAAAGTCTTCGGCCTTGTCATTATTGTGCAGGGCTTCATGAATCAGCCCCATGAGAAAATGGGCATCAGCATGTACGGGATTTTCACCCAGAAAATCCCGGCACAACTCCAGGGCTTTGGGTAACAGCCCCTGGTCCGCCATTTCACGGGCTTCCAGAAATAAATCGGCTTTTTCCCGGGACGTCGGGACACCCACCTCGGGCCCGGCGGGTTTGGGTTGTTCAGTGGGTCTTCCGGATGGAAAATGAACCGGCACCACGGGTTTCCGTATGGGTTTTATTTTCTTTTCCGGCAGCTGCTGCTTAAAAGGCACCCTTTTGGCAGCAACCGACGGGATTTTTGGATTGGACTCCCGGCATCGCTTTCGGCACGCGAAAACACCGGTTTCATGAACCGCCTCAAAACCCCAGTCGATGGCCGTCTGACGTTCTGCATGGCCGCAAAAGAAGACGCCTGTTTCGCTCAGCAGCCGACTCATGGTTTCAAGGGTCCTATCCCTCGCCTCCGGACTCATGTAAATCATCAAATTTCGGCAGAAAATAACGTCAAACGGGGCACGGGTAGCAGACGGGGTTTTTAAAACGTTGCCAGCCTTGAACTGTACCTTTTCCCTGACACGCTCCAAGAGTTGATAACCATGGCTTTTTGACCGGAAGTAGCGATCCCTGAACGCCAGATCCTTGCCCCGAAAAGACCCAGCGCCATACTCCCCGAGCCGTGCTTTTTTGATCGCTTCATGACTGATGTCCATACCTTCAATGTGAAAGCGATCTTTATTTATGCCCGCGTCCAGAAAAGCCATGGCGATTGAATAGGGTTCCTCTCCCGTGGAACAGGGGATGCTCAATGCGCGAAGCGTGCGGCCGCGATTGTTGGGCACCCAGGAATCCTTCATAAAATGGACCAGATAGTTGAATACTTTCCGGTTCCTGAAAAACCAGGTTTCCGGAACCACCACCATTTCAATGAGGTTCTTCCACTCATCATTTGAGTCCGAGAGGATTTTTGCGTAATCCTCCACGCGGGTCAGCCGGCACCGGTCCATTCTCTGCCGGATGGCATTTTCGATCACCTTTCTGCCGATAGCGGCAGTGTCCAGGCCGATCTTTTCCTCGAGTAGGGATTCAATCATGTTCTGTTTCATGATGAGCGTTTTCGAGCGCTGGTAAAAACTGGAAACTTTCAGGAAGAAGATCCAGATCCACATACTGAATCATCTCCTTTTCTTCCATCATAAGGCCGCCCAGGTAGGGGGCTTCTTTCATATGCAGACCGGGGGCCACAAAAGCGCTCTTGTCTCTTCTCGCGGTTTCCGTAACCCGTTCCGCCATAAGCCCCAGAATGTAGGGTGTATTGTCCTCTTTCACGTAGTCCACCAGAATCACGCGGGTACTCATGCGCATTTCACAGGGCTGACCCTGGATAAGCCGGCGCAGATCAATCACGGGAACAATGACCCCGCGATAGTTGAACAGCCCCGCAACGTAGTCCGGCGCGTGGGGCACCGCTTTCAACTTTACGATGGGGGCCACCTCCCGAACCCGATCGCATTTCATGGTGTACATAATGTCGCCCAGATAGAACAACAATACCAGCATACGCTTCCCCTTAACTGACTTTAAAGCGACCCACCTCATCCTGCAGCCCTCTTGCCGCCTCATTGAGTTGTTCAATGGCGGAATAGGATTCATGGAGTGATTCCATGGTCTGCTGCATTTCTTCGCTTAAATTGACGATGGCCGTATTAATTTCCGTGGCGTTATGGGACTGCTGCGCCATGGATACGTTCACGTTTTCGAAACTGGGGGAAAGGGCCTGGACCTGCTCGATGATCCTGGCCAGTTGGGTACTGATCCGCCCCACGTCTTCCGCGCTCCGTTTGACCTCCCCGATAAATTTGTCCATCTCCATGACGCCGGCCGAAACCGCCGACTGCATTTCCTGGACCATCTGTTCAATATCCAGTGTGGCAACAGCCGTCTGGTCTGCCAGTCGCCGAATTTCCCGGGCCACCACATTGAACCCGCGCCCATATTCACCCGCCTTCTCAGCTTCAATGGCCGCATTGAGAGACAGCAAATTGGTCTGGTCGGCCACCTTGGTGATGGTCACCACGACGGTGGTGATATTTTCCGCCTTTTCATTAATGGTTTCGAGGCGCCCCGAAATGGATTTTGATGCGGATTCCATAGCCAGCATGGCCTCTTCCATTCGACCCAGATCCGACTGCCCTTTTGTGGCGAAACCGGCGGTTTCCTGGCTCATGGCGGCCACCTGATCCATGGTTTTCACCAGTTCATTGGACACTTCGGATATTTCCTCAACAGATGCCACCACTTTGTTGGTGGATGTCAGTTGCGTGCTCATGGTCGCTTCCTGCTCCCTGGCGGTGGCGGCCAGCTCCGTGGATGATGATGTCACCTGTATGCCGGACCTCTGGACCTGCCCCAGAACCATTCGAAACGATGATGCCATCTCATTTATGGCACTGAGCAGAACACCCACTTCATCCTTTCGGTCTGTGTCAATGGTGACCGCAAGATCAAACTCCGACAGCTGATGGGCAATATTTGAAACATTTTTAAGAGGCTTTAAAACCAGCGCCCGCAGGAAAAAGATGAGAGAAACCACCAGGACCACCAGGATGAGAAACACACCGATGCTCTGGCTGACGATGGCGTTCTCCAGTTGGGACCGGGAATTGGCCTCAAACCTGTCCGCGTCCACGGAGGCCTTTCTTTTGAGGTCTTGAATTTTTTGTTTCAGGACCTTGTCCGAATAATAGATCTGGAACATGCCGATTTTCTTCTGGCCCCGAAGGCATTCGGCCTGGGAAGAGAGGTCGTTGTTGAGCGCCAGATCTTCCGGAAGGGCGTTTCCGATTTCCACGTCGGGATTTCGCCAGGCAGCCGCAAATGGCTTCCCCCGCTCATCCAGCACCTTGATGGCCACAATCTGTTCATAGTTCATGAAAGGCCTGAGGGATTGTTTGAGCCCCTCCTGGTCCAGATTGTACAAATAGGCGGCACCGATGCCGTTTAAGATTTGGGTACTGAAGTTAACCCTTTTCTTCAGGGAATGCTTTTCCTCCATCTCCCGGTCGTTGATGAGCTCATGGTAACCCCTTAGAATTTCATCCGTGAAGGTATCCACCATCTTGATCTCAAACCGGATCAGGATATATCCGCCCAGCAACACCAGAAGACACACGATACCGGATGTTGATGCCACGATTTTTGTGACGATGCTCCAGTTTTTCATTGCAGCCTCATTAGATTATTTTGAAATGTATTTCTTGATAATTTCATCATAACGCCCGCTACTGCGCAACTGTTTCAGGCCCTCATTAAAATCATCCCGGACCTTTTTGTCAACAAATCCCACACGAAAAGGGATTTCCTTAAAAACATATCCTATATCAATGGGTTGCGATGTATCCACCATTTCATTCTGGTTTCGATGATGATAAAAAATGTTTTTGTCCAGAACGATAACGTCCACACGATCCCCATACAGCAGATTGATCTGAAGTTGCTGTTTGCTGATTTCACGATAGTCGGGAGACGCCTCCGCC
>JABGPV010000206.1 GCA_018644785.1 Deltaproteobacteria bacterium
TCGAACGGCGCTCCCTGCCCCAGCGAATCGGCAAAACGTATGTGGGGCGGGTCTGGAGCTTCCGTGATATCACCGCCAGAAAAAGGGCGGAAAATGACCTTCAGGAAAGTTTTGCCACCTTGCGTAAAGCCCTGGACGGCATCATTCAGGCCGTTGCCCTAACGGTGGAAAAACGGGACCCCTACACCGCCGGGCACCAGCGCCGGGTGGCTGATCTGGCCCGGGCCATCGCTTCAAAGATGGGTCTTTCAAAAAAGCAGATCAACGGCATCCGCATTGCGGGGTCCATTCATGATCTGGGCAAGACATGCGTACCCGCCGACATTCTCAGCAAACCGGGACGTCTGACGGAACACGAATTCGGCATCATCAAATCACACCCGGAAGTGGGCTACGACATTCTCAAAAGCATTGAGTTTCCGTGGCCCATTGCCCAAACCATTATGCAACATCACGAAAGGCTGGACGGCTCCGGATACCCGGCGGGACTCAAGGGCAAACGCATCATTATGGAAGCGCGAATTGTGGCCGTAAGCGATGTGGTTGAGGCCATGAGCTCTCACAGACCCTACCGCCCCGCCCTGGGCATTGACATGGCACTGCACGAAATACAAAAAGGGAGGGGGCGCGCTTACGACCCGAACGCGGTCGATGCCTGCATCAGCCTTTTTAAAACGGATCATTTCATATTTAAGCCCGTTTCATAAAGACACCCAAATAGGTTAGAGAGCGTTTATAATGGCCACATACAATCCTAAAAAGAAAGAAATCGACTGCAAAATCGTCTACTACGGCGCAGCTTTATCGGGGAAAACCACCAATCTGATCCGTCTCCACGAGGCCTTTCCCAAGTATGTCACCGCCGACATGGTCTCCATTGAAACCAAGGGAGACCGGACGCTTTTTTTCGACTTTCTGCCCATGGGGCTCGGAAAGATAAAGGGCTGCGAAGTAAGGCTTCACCTGTACACCGTGCCGGGTCACGCAAAATACCTCTCCACCCGAAAAATGGTGTTAAGGGGCGTAGACGGTCTTGTCTTTGTGGCTGATTCCATGGAAGTCCAGCGCAAAAACAATATGGAATCCCTCCGGGACCTTCAGCAGAACCTGAAAGAATACGACCTCAGCATTTACAAAATCCCCCTTGTCCTGCAATTCAACAAACGAGACCTGGCGACGGGGGGACCTTCCGTGATGTCTTTGGATCAGATGGAAAAAGAGTTGAACGGACAACTCAAAATCCCTTCCTTTCCCGCCAGCGCCATTCGAGGGGAAAGCATCGGAGCAACGCTGAAGAAATGCCTGGAACTGACGCTGAAATCGCTTCAAAAAGACCTGAACTGGGACGCATAAGGATCTGAGATGGATGGGAATGTTGTTTTTTCGGGCAACCTTCGTTTTTTGGGCATCCCGGATCTGCTGCAATTAATTGCAACAACCAACAGCACAGGCATCCTGGGGCTGACAAACCCTCACGCCCAGGGGCCCGCTTCCGTCGCTTTCCTCCGGGGAAATCCCACACATGCCACATACAGTTCCCTGCGCGGCCTTGAGGCCCTCTATGCCCTGTTCGGCTGGACAACCGGCCAATTTGAATTCAGACAAGAAAAAATTGACAGCGAAAAAACCATTCACAGAGGACAGATGGAGATCGTCCTCGACGGTCTTCGCATGCTGGATGAAGGCACCATCAAACGGCTGGGACCGGGATTGGAGGAAAGAAATCAACCCGGCCGGGCGGAGGGCTTATCTCAACTGCCGTTAATCAAAAAACCCATCACCCATTACGCTTTCCTGGTTGAGGAAGAAGAATTCTCAAAGGGAACAACGATTATTGAAGAAGGAGAATTCGGCAACTGGATCTGGATGGTACTCCACGGGACGGCGGAGATGTCCAAAAAAACCATCGCCGGACCCACAAAGATTTTGAGTGTGGGACAAGGCGCTTTCATCGGCAATATCTCATCCATGATGGCCATGGGACGTCGCCGCATTGCCACATTCACCGCCACCGAAACCATACGCCTGGGTGTCCTCGACCTCGACCCCCTTTATGCGGAGTACTCCAGTCTTTCCGATGAATTCAGGTGCGTTCTGTTAAGTCTCGACAACCGCTTCAGGGAACTGACCGAAAGGCTCTCGGAAATTCACTCCGGGATTCACATAAACGAAAAATTCTTTTTCAGTTCAGAAGAAAAGCTCGGCGCAGGGAAACGGGTTGAAACCCCTTTCCTGATTTCAAGAGGGAATGCGACCATTGTTGAAAACATGAAAAACCATCCCTTTGCTTTCATCAACCTGGCCCCGGATGATTTTTTCGGCCCGCTTTCTTTCCTTGAGATGGGGCACGAACCTTTTTCCGCGTCCGTTTACTTTTCTGAAGACCTGAAAGCCACCCCGCTGGACCCGGAAGCGCTGCAAAGCGAATATGACCAGCTGAGCGACACACTCAAGAACATGATTGAATTCTCCCTCAATTGCATCTCCATTGCCACCATGGTGGCTCGCCGGCGCTGCCTGGAACGAATGAAGGGCAAGGGTCCTTGATGTGTTGACGTTGCAATTTTCCCGGAAACTTGAGAGAATGGGGACGGTTTTTTTAAAATAGAACAGGTGCTAACCATGAAAAAATGGGTCCGAACAGCCATCTTCACTTTGATCATGTTTTTTCTGACCCCCATGACGGTTTCTGCGGAAGCGGAATCTCAAAAAATTAAGGGAATCTCCGCACCTGAAGTCAAAAACATGATTGAGAGCGGCCAGGCAATTTTGGTTCATGTACTCTCCAGAACAGAATATGAAATGCAGCATATCCCGGACTCCATCAACATTCCGATCATCGATTTGAAAACCGCCAACGCCCTGCCCCGGGACAAAACCGCCCCATTGATTTTTTATTGTATGGGAAAAAGGTGACCCTATTCGGTTCGGGCTGCAAGGATTGCGGTCAAAAAAGGGTACACCGACGTCTATGTGTTTTCAGGAGGAATACCGGAATGGCGGAAGTTTAATTACCCAATGGTTATCAACCCCACCTGGCAGAGAATTAAGGTCAAAAAGATTCCCCCCAAAGACCTTGCAAAACTGATAAACAGTGAAAACTTTTTCATCCTTGATGTACGGCCTTTGAATTTCAAGGAAAATACATCCTTTATTAAAGGCAGCGTATTATGCCCCCTGGTTTGTCTTGCGGACCGATACAACGAAATTCCCAAGGGACAATCTATCATCATTACGGATTGGGCCATGAAGCAATCCCCCGTAGCCGCTAAATTTCTCATCGCAAAGGGATACACAGTCGTGGGCATCCTCAAGGGTGGCATCGAACGCTGGGAGAGCGATAAACTTCCCGTGGAAGCGAAAAAGCCTCTGACAAAGCTCATGCCGCTATCTTCCCGTAATGAAGATCCTGCTCACTGAAAAGCCTTTTTGATTGAGGCCTGAAAAGAATTTCATGCAGAAACCACCTCAAAGCGCCCCGTCTCCCCCAAATCGCCCCCGGAAAAGGGTCATAAGAAATATTTTTCTCCTGTTCGGACTACTCATCGTCGCCATCATCGGAAACACCCTGTATGTGACTTATCAGGGAGAAAGAAGTGCCAGACAACACCACTATGAAGACCTGAAAGCAAAGCTGAACATTGTCGCTGCGCTCCAGAACAATGCACTTGAAAAACTGAGCATCATCTCGGGAATTGTAAAAGAACAAAATCAGCAGTATTGTGATTTTCTGGATTATGACAACGTAGCCGCCATCCGTTTCATGCTCAAAAGCCTTGCCACCATTCACAGTATTGATCTGGTATGCGTTTTTGATGAATCCGGCGACCTGCTGACATCCTATCCAAAAGCGACGAATAAGGTAGAAGGCTACACGGCAATTCTCAACGATCAACGGCAACGTGTCAGTGTGGAAGCCATTCCGGGGCAGATTGTCAAGGCCCACCTGCCGAAACTGGCCCCATTCGTTCGAACAGCAGAGGCCCTGTGCTTCAAATCCGTCATTCCGCTGCTGCATGATACGGGTGAAATTTACGGTTATGTGGTGCTGATTAAGCTCATCAACGGAAACAAAACCCTGGCACAGCAAATGGCCCAGATTGCTGAAGCAGAAGTGGTTTACTATGATCAGGATAAACGGGTTGTGTTGACCAGTTTTGATGATCCTTCTGTCCCTTATCCGGATCGGGGCAGCCTTGAGGTCAATGGACAGGCCTATTTTGTTTCCCAGAGGAGAATCGCCGACTTCACGGGACAATCCATCGGCACCCTGGCGGCTGCCATCAATAAAAAACCCTTTGTAACCCAACAGAAGCGTTTCCTTTTCAACAACCTGACACCTTTTTTCATCTCGATTGTCATTTGCATTGCCTTGTTTTTCCTTCTCAAGCGCAGGGTATTTGATAAGATCAGGGATCTGATCGCGGCCCTTAGAAAGGTAACCGAAGGAGAAGGGGACCTGAGCATCAGGCTCGGAACAGTGCCGGAAAAAGCTGCCGGGAAAGATCTTGCCCCCCCGGTCATTGATGAAGTGGACCATATGGGAATTGACTTTAACCTGATGATGGACAAGCTGGAAAGCACGCGAAAACAACTGATTGATACTCGCAGAGAAGCCGAACAGGCCAGTATATCCAAAAGCGAATTTCTGGCCAACATGAGCCATGAAATCAGGACCCCCATGAACGCCGTCATCGGCTTCAGTGACCTTCTTCTTGAAACCCCCCTCAATCATACCCAGATTGATTGCGCCAACATGGTTAAGAACAGCGGTGACGCATTGCTTTCGTTGATCAACGATATCCTGGATTTCTCAAAGATAGAAGCCGGTGAAATGAACTTTGAGGAAACGGATTTTGACCCGGAGTCACTGGTACACAACGTCCTCGATCTCATCCGACCCAAGATCGGTTCAAAACCCATAGAACTGTTGTGCCGCGTAGAAGAAAATGTTCCGAGCCTTGTGAGGGGTGATCCCGGACGGTTTCAACAGGTTTTGATCAATCTCATGGACAACGCGCCCAAATTTACGGATGCGGGTGAAATCGAATTATCCGTGGCACTGGAAAAAGAAGAGGAAAACCGAATAAAACTCCATGCGACCGTCAGGGATACCGGCATCGGCATCAGGGACGAAAAACTGATAAAGGTTTTTGAGCCCTTTCAGCAGGCAGACGGCTCGACCACCAGAAAGTACGGCGGTACCGGTTTAGGGCTGTCCATTTGCAGAAAAATATCCAATCTCATGGATGGTGACGTATGGGCAAAGCGAAATGACAACGAAAAAATCTCAAACCCCGCAAAAGGTTCTGCGACCGAGACGGCCCGTGGCAGCGGGAGCACATTTCATTTCACCGCCTGGCTCAGCAAGGCCAAAAAGGACGTTCCACCCAAATCCTCCCCCGTGGCGCTTTCCGGCAAAAAAGTCCTGATTGTTGACGATAACTCCCGCAGCCTGAGTTCATTGACCCATGTGCTGCAATCCGCAGGCATGGCGGTGGTTTCCCTTGACAAGCCAAAAGCCGTTTTACCGGAACTGAAAAAGGGATTGGTTGACGGCGCGCCGTTTTCGGTCTGCATTATCGACATTCACATGCCGGAAATGAACGGGTATGAACTTGCAGCGAAGATTCGTGCGTCCAATGCATCCTTGAAAAACAGTCAACCCCCCTTCCATGATATTGGGCTGATTGCCGTTTCATCTTCGATGGCCGGCAATTTGAAGGAATTTGAAAAGGCTGGTTTCAACGATTTTCTGAGAAAACCCATTCGCAAGACGCGGTTTTTTCAATCCATTGAAACTGTTTTGCGGGAAAGAAAAAAACAGTCCCTGAAACCTCAGAAACCCGTAACCCAAGGAGAACAAAAGAAACATCCCGAATACCATAAGCCGGAGGATGCCCTTCGTGTTCTTATCGTTGAAGATAACCTTGTTAACCAGAAACTGGCAGAAATGATGCTCCGTAAAGCCGGCTATCATGTGAATATTGCCAACAATGGAAAAGAAGCCGTTGAGATATATACCTCAAATCAAAAGGATTTCGATCTGATCCTCATGGACATCCAGATGCCGGAAATGGATGGATTTGAAGCCACTGAGGCAATTCGACAATTTGAAATACAATATCACACCCTCAATGGACAAGTGAATCAGGAGGTAAAAACGAAAAACGAAGATCGATCATTCATTCAGCGGGTCCCCATCATCGCAATGACGGCTCACGCCATGAAAGGAGACAGGGAAAAGTGCCTTGAGGGGGGAATGGATGATTACATTGCAAAACCCATCAAAAGGGAAATCGTTATGGCGGTCCTTGAAAAATGGACCCCGATAGGATGCGATACCTCAAACCAACAGCATAAGGAGATGTAATGGATATCAAATCGTTAGCGGATAACTTGGGTTTGGATGAAGACGAATACCTGGAGTTGGTGGACCTCCTCGTGGATACGGGAATGGTTGATTTAAGCAACATGGAGTCGGCGGTCAATGCGGGGGATGCGGATGCCGCCGCCAGGTCGGCACACTCCATTAAGGGCGCTTCAGGGAATCTCGGCATCATGGACATTTACGAGCTGACAAAAGCCATCGAAGCCGAACTTCGAAATAACAATCTGACGGCCATCGAAGGTCAGTTGAAGGAAATCAGGGAAAAACTGGAAACTCTGGCGAAGCTGGTGAAGGGATAGTGTTAGGTGTACAGGGGAAGATACGCGTCCTCGATATCCGCAAGCATGGGGTTTTTTAAATCCTTCCCTGAAAGGATCGGATTTTTTATGGGCCAGACAATATCAATGGCGTCATCCGCCCAGAAGACCCCATATTCGTCCCCGGGCGCGTAAAGGTCCGTACACTTATAAATCACATCAGCCGTTTCGCTCAACACACAGAAACCGTGGGCAAACCCTTCGGGGATATACAGCTGGCGCTTATTTTTTTCTGAAAGCAGATCCCCGGTCCATTTTCCAAAACCGGGGGAACCCCGGCGAATGTCCACCGCCACGTCGAAGATTTCCCCTTTCACCACATAGACCAGTTTTCCTTGAGGATTTTTGAGCTGATAGTGAAGCCCCCGCAGGGTACCACGCCGCGAATGGGAATGGTTATCCTGCAAAAATGGCCGTGAAATGCCGATCTCGGCATATTTTTCAGAATGGAAGGTTTCCATGAAAAACCCCCGGTCATCCTCAAAGGTCATCGGTTCAATCAAAACCACATGGGGAAGCGATTTTTCAGTAAATTTCAGGGTCATTTTTCCGGAGGTCCTCACTTTCAATAATTTCCATCAGGTAATGGCCATATTCATTTTTGAGCAAATCTTCTGCGATCGTCCTGATCTGATCAGCATCAATATAGCCAAGGCGAAAGGCAATTTCTTCTATGCAGCCGATTTTCAACCCCTGCCGGTCCTGGATCGATTTAACAAAATCCCCCGCCTGCAGCAACGATTCATGGGTTCCCGTATCCAGCCAGGCAAAACCACGCCCCAGAGGCTCGACGCGAAGGGCACCCCGCCTTAAATATTCCAGGTTAACATCGGTGATTTCCAGTTCCCCCCTGGGCGACGGCTTCAGGTTTTCAGCGATACCGACCACATGGTTATCATAGAAATAAAGCCCCGGAACCGCATATTTTGATTTGGGGTATTCCGGTTTTTCTTCAATGCTGGTGACCTTCCCATTATTGTCAAAATCCACCACCCCATACCGCTCCGGATCCCGCACCAAATAGCCGAAAATAACCCCGCCGCTTTCAAGGGCCGCTGCTCTTTTTAAAATGGCGGACAGGTTGTGCCCATAAAAAATATTATCCCCCAGAACCAAGACGACGTTGTCCCCTCCGATGAACTCTTTTCCAATGACAAACGCCTGGGCCAGCCCTTCGGGCCTGGGTTGCTCCTCATATGAAAGGGACAGCCCGATCTGGCCGCCGTCACCCAGAAGCTCCCTGAACCGGGGCAGATCTTCAGGGGTTGAAATGACCAATATTTCCCGAATGCCCGCCAGCATCAGGACGGAGAGCGGATAATAAATCATGGGCTTGTCATAAACCGGCATCAGCTGTTTGCTGACCACACGGGTGATGGGATAAAGACGCGTCCCGGAACCGCCGGCCAAAATAATTCCTTTCATTTCAGAACCCCTCCTTTGTTGGCTATTGAACCACAAACCACGGATTCAACAGATTTTTCCGGTTGTACATGAGCGGCTCATGGGTCTCCCATACCGTTACACTTCGCCCTGCCCCTTCAGCAATGCCCTGCCCTGCGGCAGTATCCCATTCCATGGTGGGTCCCAGCCGCGGATAAATATCCGCAACCCCCTCCGCCACACGACATATCTTTAGAGAACTGCCCGCCGATATAAATTCAACCGCGTCAACTTCCTTTCGTTTTTTTTCCACAAACGCCGCAAGCTCCGGGGTCGCATGGGAACGGGAACCCATGATCACATAGGAAGAACGGGAAACCGTCAACGGCAGTTTTTCACACTGTTTGATCAATTCATCCAAATCATCGGGAACCTCTTCCATTTCCCGAGTACAGCCATAAGCATTTAGATCCCGGCCGCCAAAATAGAGCCGTTTTAAAACCGGGGCATAAATTACACCAAAAACGGGGGTTCCATCCTGAATAAGGGCAATATTAACCGTAAATTCGCCGTTTCGCTTGATAAACTCCTTGGTACCGTCCAAGGGATCCACGATCCACAACCGGTCCCATCCCTTTCGCTCACCGTAGGGGATATGACGTCCCTCCTCGCTGAGAATGGGAATCGGGGTGGGGTTCAACGCATCCACAATAATCTGGTGGGCTTTCCGGTCCGCATCCGTCAGCGGTGAATTATCGGACTTCATGTCCACATTGAAATCAGCCCTTGAATATACATCCATGATTGCTGACGCCGCCATCATGGATGCACGAACGGCGATCAGCAGATATTGGTTTAATTGTTTATCATGCAAAACCATTCTCCTTATGGGTTTTCCGACGAGCCCGGCATTCCCTTGACAACATGCCGACATTAGCCAATAATAATTTAAGGGTTGAAGGTCAGCTCGTTTTAGCGACGCATTATGAACCCGAACCTTATATTAGTCAAGATCCAAGACACCGGCATTGAAAATCGAGCCTCGATCCATCTGTAAGGATAAAAGATCATGGATAAAACCGTCACAACAACAATTGATGAAGAACATGCACAAACTCTAGGCATAAATTCTTCTGCAATAAACACTTTAATTGTTATGATGACAGCTTGTGCTGTTGTGCTTGGAATAAAAACTGCAGGCATAATGCTTGTTAGTGCGATGAT
>JABGPV010000207.1 GCA_018644785.1 Deltaproteobacteria bacterium
TTGTTTAAGATGAAGCACTAATCAGCCCCAAAAGGTTTAAGCCTACTCCAAAATCCGCAAGCCGACTCCGCCAAAGTGGCTACGACGGCCGGGCGGCCGGGTCTGCACCCCGAAATTCCTATAGCATATCATAAGGATCCACATCCACCATGAATTGTACCCGATTTGCCCCCGGCATTTGATCAAAAACCCTTTCCACTTCTTGAAGGAAGTGTTTCAGCAGGGAACCGCTTTGGCATTTGATCAGCAATTGCCAGCGGAATTTGCGTTTCAGCCGTGCCATGGGCGCCGCAACCGGACCCAGCAGCTGAACTTCCTTTCCCCGGGTGGGCCAGTTTTTCAGCATCTCTCGCAACCTTCGACCCAGTTCGCGAACCGTTGCCCCTGTTTTTGCGGGGTCACTGCCCTGAAGTTTCAGGCAAGCCAGATTGGAAAAGGGGGGATACCGGAGCTGGCTGCGCAGGTTTTTTTCCTTTTCAAAAAAGAGATTAAAATCGTGCTTCACTGCCGCTTGAATCACATAATGATCCGGATTAAAAGTCTGAACAATCACCTTTCCCTTTTGATCCCCCCGTCCCGCTCTCCCGGCCACCTGGCTCAGAAGTTGAAAGGTCCTCTCCCCCGCCCTGAAATCCGGAAATCCCAACGACAAATCTGCCGCAACCACCCCCACCAGGGTCACACTTGGGAAATCATACCCCTTGGTAATCATCTGTGTGCCCACGAGGATATGGGTTTTTTCACTGGCGAAGTCCTTCAGGATGCTCGTAGCCGTGCCCTTTTTACGGGTGGAATCCGTATCCATGCGGGAGATGCGGGCGTCAGGAAAAAGGGCGCTCAATTCGACTTCCATCTTTTCCGTTCCGAATCCAAAGGGCTTCAGGCTGCGTTCCCCGCAGATATTACACGGCACATTCAGCGGGGACGTAAACCCGCAATAATGGCAAACCAGGCGGTTTAAATTGAGATGAAAGGTCAGCGATACATCACAGTTGGGGCAGCGCAGGGCCCGGCCACAGGATCTGCACAGGAAAATTTGATGAAATCCCCTTCGGTTCAGAAATAAAATCGACTGGTTACCCGCATCCAGGGTTTCCCGAAGGGACTTTTTGAGTGTGGGGCTGATCATGGTCTCTTTGCCATTTTCATCTTTGACCTCGCGCATGTCCACAATTTCCATGGCGGGCATGGGCCGCTGTTCCACCCGCTCGGGCATTTCAAGCAAATGATATCGTGAATCTTTCGCATTTTGAAAGGACTGGACCGAGGGTGTTCCGGATCCGAGAACCACCACGGCACTTTCGAAGCGTGCCCGTACCACAGCCGCATCCCTGGCACAATAGGGCGGCCCGGCACTTCCCGCCTGTACATAGGCGGTATCGTGCTCTTCATCCACGATAACTAACCCCAGCCGAGAAAGCGGTGCGAACAGGGCTGAACGGGCGCCGATCACCAAATCCACATCGCCTCCCGCCATTCGAGACCACTGGTACAGTCGTTCACTTTTGCTCAGTCCGCTGTGATAAAGGGCCACACGGTCCCCCAGCCGACATCTGAAAACCCCCTCCAGATAGCCGGCCAAGAGAATTTCAGGGGCCATGAGAATCGCCTGCCGGCCCGATTTTACCACGTGTTCAATAGCTCTTGCATAGACCTCGGTTTTGCCACTTCCCGTGACGCCATAAAGCAAAAAAGGGGCAAAAGTTCCCTGGTCCAGCCGGTTGTTGATCTGAACCAGGGCCTTAAGCTGATACGGATTCAGGGGGTGCGGTCCGGTGGGCGGCATTGCCCCCGGTTTTTCCGGCTCTTTGCGCACTGATGCCATATGGCGCGCCAGAATGCCTTTTTTCCGAGCCCTCTTCAAACGGTTTTCCAACCGAATCCATCCCTTTTCCTGGAAGGGATAGATCTTTATCATGGGCCAGGGAAGTTTTTTCCCGGGGTTGTTGCCGATCCAGCGTAATATGCGAATCGCTTCCGAATCAAACAGCCTCCCCTCAACAAATGCCTTGCCTTTTCGGGTCAGCATGGCGGATTTAAACCGTTCCCCCGGCAGAGAAGCATGAATCACCATGCCCAGGGGATGCCGGTAATATTCAGCAATCCATTCAAAAAAAGAGACCATCTGTGGGTGAAAGAGGGGTTCCGGGTCCAGAATATCCTCGATTTCCCTCAGGGTGAGATCGGGCGTTTCAGAGATCTCATCCACCACATAGCCGGTTATTCGGCGACGATTGAAGGGCACCAGGACACGGCTGCCGATGTGAACCATCGATCTGAGGCATTCCGGAACAGCGTATGAATAGGGTTCCCTGACGGGCGCTGATACTGCGATGCTGAGGTAGGAAAAAGGTTCTGAAGCGGTGTTCTCATTCATTCCGCATCCTTTTGACCTGGTTGATGACGGCCCCTGCCGCTGCTTCAATCTCCGCCAGGGTATTATGCCTTCCCAGGGTGAATCTCAAAGCCCCCATACCCACCCGGGGAGACACCCCCATGGCTGACAGCACATGGGAAAGCGTTACCCCCTGATCGTGACACGCGGCCCCGGTGGATGCCATGACATTGGGAATGGCTGAAAGTATCCGTCCCCCTTCAAGGCCGGGGACTGAAACATTGAGGGTATTGGGCAGTCGCTTGGTTTCAGGGCCGTTTAAAACCAGGTCCTCAATGCCCTCAAAAAGAAGAGACTGTAGCTGGTCTCTCAAATGGCAGATGTGTTTTCCATCACGGGCGAGCCGCTCCCGGGCCACACGGCAAGCAGCGCCAAGCCCCACTGTCAAAATTGTGTTTTCCGTTCCCGCCCGCCTTCCGTTTTCCTGGCCGGCCCCGTGAATGAGCGGTGTCAAGGAAAGGCCATCACGCACATAAAGGGCGCCCACACCCTTGGGGCCGTAAAACTTATGGCCCGCCACACTCAAAAAATCCACCCCAAGTGCATTGACTCGGACGGAAATTTTTCCCACGGCCTGAGCTGCATCCGTGTGCAGGGGGATGTTATATTCCTTGGCTATTTCGGCAATTTCTCTGACGGGCTGAAGGGCCCCGGTTTCGTTGTTGGCGAGCATAATGCTGAGAAGCCCGGTATCGGGCAAAATGGCCTCTTGAACCTGATCCGGGTCTATGAGACCTTTCGCATCCACTGGAAGAATGGTCACCCGAACCCCGAGTTCGCTCAAAAAAAGCGCCGGATTCAGAATTGCCGGGTGTTCGATTGCGGATGTAATCAAATGAAATCTCTCAGGATACCTGAAATCGACAAGCCCTTTGAGGACCATATTGTTGGATTCTGTGCCCCCTGATGTGAAAATGATTTCATGGGGCCCACAACCCAAAAGTGCTGCCACTTCTTCCCGAGCACGCATGACCCCGTGGTTTGCCCTTACGCCCAATGAATGGGAACTTGAAGGATTGCCGAAATGATCCGCCATAAAGGGCGTCATGGCGGAAATGGCTTCCGAAGCAATGGGGGTCGTGCCGTTATGATCCAGATAAATGGCTTGCTTTAATACAGATGCTGTCATGAAAATCGCCTTTCAACAAGAAACCAGGCCACCATATCTGCGTTTGAAGGAAACGCCAAGGGGGCCGATTAATGACGCTTTCTTCGCTTTTTAGAATAAATTTTGCCAATTGACAACATATTACACAAATGATAGAGATACCATCCCAAGGATTGGCTCTGCCAATGCTAAAGAGGACCTCACCAAAGCCAATCGAACGTCTCAGTGGAGAAAGAACGACTATGCCATCCGTAAGAATTCTGGGAACAGGCTCTTATGTGCCGCCAAAGGTTCTGTCCAACTTTGATATTCAGAAAATGGGGCTGGAAACCTCCGATGAGTGGATTGTCAAAAGAACCGGCGTCAGCGAGAGAAGAATTGCCGATCCGGACGTGACAACCGCTGATCTCGCCTGTGAAGCAGCGCTTAAAGCCTTTGATATGGCCGGTATGACAGCCAGAGAGGCTGATCTTATGATTGTGGCCACCATTACCCCGGATACCTGCTGCCCTTCTGCTGCCAACTGGCTTCAGGCCAAGCTGGATGCACCTCAGGCCGTAACCTTTGATATTACGGCGGCTTGCTCCGGTTTCATTTTTGCCCTCAATGTGGCGGAGCAATACTTGAGGACGGGTGCTGCCCGAACGGTCCTGGTGGTGGCCTCCGAAGTAATGACCCGCACCCTGGACTGGACGGACCGGAACTCCTGTATCCTCTGGGGAGACGGGGCTGGTGCTGCCGTGTTGCAGATGGGGGTCGCGGGCCCTGAAATTCTTTCCACCCATCTACACACAGACGGCCACAATGGTCAGGATCTTTTGATGCCCGGGGGAGGCTCCAAAACCACGCCCATCTCCCATGAGAGCGTGGATGAAAAGCGCCATGTCCTTCAGTTGATTGAAGCCAACGCCAGTTTCAGGGTGGCGGTGAGGCATTTCGTTGAATCCATCAAGGAAGGGGCCGGGCATAACCATGTGGACGTTCAGGATATTGACTGGTTTATACCCCACCAGGCCAATTTACGCATGTTTCAATCCATGGCCAAAACACTGAAGCTTTCAATGGAAAAATTTTATGTGACCCTCAACAAGTACGGCAACATTTCCTCTGCCTCCTGTGCCATCGCTTTCGATGAAGCGGTTCGGGACGGCAGCATCCAGAAGGGTCATCTGGTCTGCCTTCCGGTGTTCGGCGGCGGTCTCACATGGGGCAGTGCTCTGCTCCGTTGGTAATAGTGGAGGGACATCCATCAAATGATCTTTCAAACACTGGAAAAGGCCGGCATTGGATTTGAGGCCGGGTTCAAAAATTTTAAAGCAAACCACCCGACGCTTCTCATGATCCACGGCGCCGGAGGAAATGCTCAGGTCTGGCGCAATCAGGTTCATCTGCTGAAATCATCCCTCAACACCCTGGCCATCGATCTACCGGGTCACGGAAAAACCGCGGGAAGCGCCAAAACCACCCTTGATGGCTATGTGCCATGGCTCATGGAAACCCTCGAAGCATTCCCCGAACCCCCCTTCCTCATGGGTCATTCCATGGGCGGCGCTATTGTTCAAGAGGCGGCATTTAAAAGCCCCGCTTTGATGAAGGGGATCATTCTGGCAGCCACCGGCCCCCGCCTGGGTGTGGCGCCGGCTCTTCTGGATGGCCTTTTAAATAATTTTGAAAACATCATCGATACCATCATGGATTACGCCTACGCACCGGAAGTGAACCCACGATTTGTCACAGAAGGGGCAGCCCTCATGAGGGAGGCCGGATCAGTGATTGTTCATGGAGATTTCATGGCCTGCAACCAGTTTGATATGCGAGACCGGATCGCACAAATCACCCTTCCCACACTTATCCTGTGTGGGGAAAAAGACCAGTTGACGCCGCCTTCGCTTTCTCTAAAGCTGAAAACGGCCATTGAGGGAAGCCGGTGTACTATTATCCCTTCAGCCGGTCACATGGTCATGATTGAAACCCCTGGGGCCTTTAACAAAAGTGTGCTGGATTTTATTCAGGAGGCTGAAGGCTGACCCCGGTCCCCGTCACTAAAGAAACAAAGTGGCAGACTTTCATCTGGCCAAATAAAGACGCCATGAATCATGGAAAAGACCTTTTCCCGGGACCGGGTTATTATTTTCGGGCGATACCCCGTTCCCGGATTGACGAAAACCCGCCTGATCCCTGTCCTGGGGCCAGTTGACGCCGCCAACCTTCAGCGCCATTTAACAGAACAAACCTTTCTCACGGCAAAGGAATTTGCCACCCGGCACAAAATCACCATGGAGTGCTGTTTTGAAGGGGGCACACCCCAAAAAGTACGTCGCTGGCTGGGACCCATTCCCATATTATCTTTTCAGCATGCAGGGGACTTGGGCCGACGAATGCGCTTCGCTATGTTTGATGCCCTGAATAATGGAAGCAAACGGGTGGTTTTATTGGGCACGGATATTTTGGGAGTAAACGCTGAAATCCTGGAACAAGCCTTTGCTGCACTGCTCAAACACGATATTGTTCTCGGACCGAGCACGGACGGGGGATATTGGCTCATGGGGCTGAAACGGCCCATTGACCTTTTTCAGGATATCGATTGGAGCACCCCCCGAGTCCTAGAGCAGACCCTGACACAGGCCCGGCAAATGGGTTTAACGTTTCATATTCTCAAATTCTTGTCGGATGTGGATACCCCTGAAGATTATAGGAGATTGCGGCTTGAAGAAAGTATCCCGGGGATCTTTCTATCGGTTGTCATACCGGCCCTTAACGAGGAAAATTATATTCACCGTGCCATTTCGAGTGCAACGGACCAGGACGTGGAAGTAATTGTGGTCGATGGGGGAAGCACCGATCGTACTGTCAGCCAGGCTGAATCTCTAGGAGCACGGGTTATCCGCAGCCCTTCGGGTCGCGCGCGGCAACAGAATTTCGGGGCCACTGCGGCTAAAGGTGAAAACCTGCTTTTTCTCCATGCAGATACCCTTTTGCCCGAAGGCTATGTGACCCAGGTTTTTGAAACCCTGATGGCATCAGGGAGAGTGCTGGGAGCTTTTCGTTTCAAGACGGATTTTCGTCGTCCCCTGATGCGGGTTGTGGAGTGGGTTACCCACCTGCGATCCAGATATCTTCGGCTTCCTTATGGGGACCAGGCGATTTTCATGAAAAAGTCGGTTTTTGAAAGGGTTGGTGGTTTTCCCATGGTTCCCATCGGGGAGGACCTTTTGCTGGTGCGCCATTTGATCAAACACAAAAATGTGCGGGTTCTTTTGGCAACGGGAACCGCGGTCACATCGGGCCGCCGATGGGAAACATATGGACCGCTTAAGACCACATGGATGAACCAGCTAATGCTGGCGGGCATGGCCATGGGTATTTCCCCTCAAACCCTGTCCCGCCTCTACCGAAGATCTTCTTAATGGATTTTCTTGACTTAAAAATGATCGCCGGCTTATATGTGACCTTAACGGATCAGGTTTCTTACCAAACAGGTGAATTTTTGTGACAGCCCCCCATCCAAACCAGAAATTTGAAACCCTTTATGAAGTACTGGGATATACGTTCAGGGACCCTGCGCTGGTCCTTCAGGCATTTCGGCATTCTTCCTATGTAAATGAACACGTAGGTGCCAGTCTTGAAGACAATGAGCGCCTCGAATTCCTGGGAGATGCCGTGCTCGACCTGGCCGTCAGCCATCTGCTCATGGAAAAAAACATGGAAGCCGATGAAGGGGAACTCTCCAGGTTCAGGTCCATGGTGGTCGATGAAGCAGGGCTTCATGAGGTCGCCACAAGGCTTCACCTGGGCGGCTATCTGCTTCTGGGGAAGGGAGAAGACCAGAGTCTCGGCAGGGAGAAGCCTTCTATTCTTGCGGATGTCACCGAAGCCCTTATCGGGGCCATTTATCTGGACGGCGGATTTGACGAGACAAAAAAGGTCATTAAGAAATTGTTTTCTTCCCTTCTGAAAAAACTGGAAACAGATGATCTGGTTCAGGATTTTAAGAGTCTGCTGCAGGAATTTACCCAGCAGGCTTTCAAAAGTCTTCCAAAATACCGGCTCACGGAAGAAACAGGGCCTGCACACGATAAGGTGTTTCGTATTGCTTTGGCCGTTAATGGCATTGTTCTGGCTGAGGGAAAAGGAAAAAGCAAAAAGGAGGCTGAACAGCGTGCGGCAAAGGAGGCGTTTTTCCGCCTGAATGAAGATTGAGACCCCTGATTATCCCCATATTTATTTCCCACGCCGGATGCCCGCACAAATGCCTTTTCTGCGATCAGGAACGGATCACCGCCCGGACACATCATTTGCCAGGCCCTCAAGAGGTGCGAAAAACCCTGGATGCGGCGATAGATACCCCCGGGTTTGACCGGAATCGAAATGCGGAATTGGCCTTTTATGGCGGAACATTTACCGGGCTTTCCAAAACCCGCATGGAATCCCTGCTGAAAGCTGCAGCACCCTACGTGCGCTCCGGCATGGTACAGTCCATCAGGATCTCAACGCGCCCCGATTCACTGGATGATGAACGACTGACCATTTTGAAGGCATATGGCGTTTCCACTGTGGAACTGGGAGCCCAGTCCATGAATGACCGTGTTCTGGCGCTTTCTCAAAGGGGACACAGCGCAGAGGACACCATAAGAGCGGTTCGGATGTTGAAGGACCATGGTTTAAAAGTGGGCATCCAGCTAATGCCGGGGCTTCCGGGCGATTCAAGGAAAGAATTTTCCGCTACCACAAAAAAGGTACTGGCCCTTAAACCTCATATGGTGCGGCTGTATCCCGCCCTGGTAATAAAAGGGACCGGACTGGCCCGTATGCATAGCGAGGGGGCGTATCAGCCATTTTCTCTTGAAGAAGCCGTCAATCTATGTGTGGAAAACGTCCTTTTGTTCGAGGGAAATGGGATTCCGGTGATCAGAATCGGTCTTATGAGCTCGCCGTCGCTTCTGGAAAAGGGTCGCATCGTATCAGGGCCCTGGCACCCCGCCTTTGGATTCCTGGTCCGCTCGGCCATTCATCTCAGGGGCATTACCCTTGATCTGCCGATCCCTGGAAATGTCGAACAGATCAGAATTTTCACACCCATGCGGGAAATCCCCCTGGTAAGGGGCTACAAAAACCAGGGAATCCGGAAAATTGAACAAATAACAGGGGCAAGGGTCATGGGCGTTGTGCCCGATGACACGGTTCCAATGGGAAGCATTCGTTTGGAGATGATATGAGTTTTAAATCGGGATTTATCGGCATTATCGGTCCGCCCAACGTGGGCAAATCGACCCTGTTAAACAGCATCATGGGAACGAAACTTGCCATCGTGTCCCCTAAACCGCAAACCACCAGAAACCGTATCCTGGGTGTTTTTCACCGAGATGACTGCCAGATGGTGTTCATGGATACCCCGGGGATTCACCGAACCCGGACGGCGCTTCACAAATCAATGGTTGACGCCGCTTTTGCCGCCTTTCATGAAGTGGATATCATTCTGATGATGATCGAGGCGGGTTCTCGCGAGGATTCTGCTATTCCATCCATTATCAACGGCTTGAAATCAATTGATAAACCCTTGTTTCTGGCCATTAACAAAATCGATAGGGTGGAAAAAGAAAGGATCCTCCCCATTTTAGCAGATTACGGGGAAAAATTATCCTTTGATGCCATGATTCCCATTTCTGCGCTCAAAGGCCATGGCGTGGATGCATTATTGAGCCAATTGAAACGACGCTTGAAACCGGGGCCCAGGTTTTTCCCCTCGGATATGAACACCGATCAATCGGAAGCTTTCATGGTGTCTGA
>JABGPV010000208.1 GCA_018644785.1 Deltaproteobacteria bacterium
ATAATTCATGGATCTGCCACTCTTGAAGCGCTCGTCATTGAGGGCAAACCCCTTGACGATATACTCCTTCAAGCGCTGGGTGGCCCAGATACGGAACTGGGTACCTTGCTTTGACTTGACCCGATAGCCCACAGAGATAATGACGTCAAGGTTGTAGTAATTAGTTGGTTTTACAGAAAAATCGGAATTTCCGATTTTTCTCAAACTGGCCTCCTCTTCAAGCTCCCCCTCCTTGTAGATATTGAGGATATGCTCATTGATGGTGGAGCGCGATTTTTGAAACAATTCGGCCATTTGGTCAATGGTCAACCAGACGGTTTCCTGGTCCAGCATGACATCTATCTTTATTTTGCCGTCAGTGTTCTGATAGATCAGGATTTCGGAATTTTTGGGTTCTCTAACCGGGTTCATAGGGCCAGTTCCTCCACCATTTTTTCGGCATCCGGGATGCGGAGTTCGCCGGACAGGAGTTTGGGTAGCAGGATGTCGCGGAGATTGGTTAGTTGTGTAGAATTTCTTGTACACGATCTTAGACGTGATAAAATGGGCTGTGCCATTTCATTAAAAGACTTCAACAATTCAGTTTTGGGCACTATAACCGGGATTAACCGGAAATTCTTTTTACTTATTTCAAGAAAGGTACTGCCATTTGCTCTTTCTTTGACTCGATCCATGTTGAAATGAGCCCAACATATCAAAAACATTTCCCCATAATTGCCATCACTTTTCATCGCAATAATTCCTTGGTTTATCGAAACCGGCAAATCACTTATAGCAAGGTAACCGATGGGTGCTCTGGATGACATGAGCACAGTGTTTTTAGGCAATTGACCGGAGCTAATTTTTGATACTCCTTTGTCCGTTAATAAACGGTCCGTATGTGTCAGAATTTTCGGTGTCAGATTTGACATGACCTTAGGGGTGCAGAAAGCATGGGCTGTTAGCCCTTGAATCGCTGTTTGATGTATTCCTGTGTCTGGCTGGCGCTTAGCTCTGTGGTAGAAGGTCCTGTACGAATATAGAACCGCTCCGTATCGTGATCCTTGAGAAATACCGGTGAGGGGGATTTGCGACAGTTCACAACCATCACCCGATAGTCGTCGTGATCATCAAAACGAGCATGAATGCTGGTCATAGCTTGTACGCCCATACGGGTTTTGACGATATTCACCAGATGTAAGCTCATCTTGTCTTCATTGCCGAAATCATCCACTTGAATACCCACCGGACTACCATCATCTGAAACACCTATAACCAGCATACCGCCGCTGGTATTCAAAAAGCCGGCCAGAGTCTTGAGTACAGCCAGTTCCATGCGAGGATCTTTGCTGCCGGTGTGCAGATTGGTACGCAGGGTGGATTTGAACTCTACCGCCTCGGATTCGCCATTCACAAGCATCCTTGTCAGATCGAACTCAGCCGTTTCTAATTCTTCCTCGATTACCTCGGTGACGAGTGTGGCGTAACCCTTGGCAATCACTTGTGCCATCAATTCGCGGCGTTTCTCCAGAAAATCCCGATAATTAAGGTGCTCCCAGTTTTCTGGCAGGGCGTGCAATTGATACATCCGCTCAAGTTCCGTCTGGCTAAAGCGTGCCTTCATGCCAGGCAGGTAATCCGCAGGTGCTTGATCTGAGATGTCAGCATTGTCGCCCCACTCCACTAAGGCGTAGTTCGCGATCTGGTTGGTTTCGCGGATGGCGGTAATGCCCTGTTTGGCCAGGAAGCCCTTGGGAAAAAGATGATGCCGTTCCACAGCAGCACGACTAGCATGTATGGACGGATCCAGCAGATCGGCAACCTTGATCTTAGAGAACAGCGCCCGGGCATCCAGAAGCACCAGCGCCGCATGGTAAGCGAATAACGATGGACTGCGCGGGGACGAGGTGGCCAGATCATTGGGAAGCGATACGGCCCAAAAATCATTGGTGAGCGTGATGTCGCAGATTTGGGTGAGTGTCTTCACAAAAGCGTCGGCGCTATCCACGTCACGCAACCGGGCCAGATCGAATTCCATTGCTGATTCCGGTGAACCGGTAAAGCGACCGGTGACCGCCGACATAAAAAACCAGCGGGCAATCACTCGCCTCAAGTTGAACTCGGGCACCTTGTATTCAGTGCGGCCTATCAAGTAAAGGATGTAAGAAAACAGCATGTTGTTTTGCGAACTGATCATCTTGCCGCTGCGGAAACCCGCTTGACGAATGCAGTTCATAAAGTCATGCCAGTATTGCAGATTCAGTGTCCGTTGTTGCGCATCCTTGAGCACTTCAAATTGCTGCTCCCGTCGCTCATCACTGAACTTTTCGGTTACCAAATCCTTGCCGCGCAAAATCGAGTAAACATACTTCAGCCGGGCGCGTTTGAATGCCACACCCACCCCCACCCTCAACAACTGATCCGGAGATGGTTCGATAAAATAGTTGAATGGCGACGCCTCGCCTTTTGATGGCTTGCGGGATTCGCGACAAAAATGTTCCAAAGCAGCGCGCCCAGCATCCCAGAAAACCGACATCAAGGTTAGGATAAAATCGGCCTGGTTTAACGGCGTGCCCTTGCTGTTAATGCGCACGAACACATCCGACACCGCTTCCTCATCAATATCCGACGCCAACTCCAGGGCCGTTAACGGAAAGCTCAACAGTCCTTGAAGTTTACTGATGGCTTTCTTGATTGCCTTGCTTTCTTCCGTCGAAACGTCACGGGAAGCACTCAGTCCTTCCAAATAATTTTCCACCACCTCAAACAGGTCGGTCTTGTCATCCCACAGCAAGGAAATGGATGGGATAAAGGATTTGTCACGACAAATAGCCGCATCGGCCACTTCGAATCTATCTTCCAGCGGATTAAAAGCGATCTGGATTTGTTCGCTTTCGAAGTTTTCCCGTAACACTGGAATGTCCCGAATAACGGCATACAGGGAAGTCAGGCGCTGCTGTCCGTCCACGATCACCAGGCGGGGAGGCTTCTGCTTGATATCGGTACCGATGGTTCGGGTACCTTCAGTTAACGCGTTTTGCCAGAACAGCAGATAGCCCACAGGGTAGCCCTTGTACATGGAATCGAAGAGATCGCGAACCTTTGCGTTCTTCCAGACAAAAGGCCGTTGGATATCGGGAAGCCCGATAGCACCAAGACCGATGTATTTAATCAATGCACCAAGGTCATAGTCGACTTTTGTGAATACTGTTTCGCTCATGCTTCCTCCATAGGATAACGGCTCTCTTCAGCGACGCGGTTTTTTTGCGTCATGAGAAAGGGTTGTAGCGCTTCCCCTTTTTCTCATTCTTATTGCTTGAGGTTTTTCAGAGTAACAGCGGTTTTGACCCTTGTCAATCAAGACCGCACGGTGGAAACGTTTTCCAGGTGGCAATGGAATTCCAGCGTTTAGCAGTCAAGACAAAGCTGTTCAATCCAGCCCGGTTTCTAATCCCATCGGATTCGATGGGATTGAAATTTGAATTATTCAAAAGGAATTCCTGGAATTCCTGGGACAGCATACAAATTACCACGCTTCTTTGGTTTTCTTTCGGGGTCTCAACCTCCTGTCGGGGAAGTGTTCCAGGCGGGACGCAAAACGCTCATCGCCCGATGGGCCACCCGTTCGCGCATGTCAGCGGATGTTGTCAGTTCTTGTGCCTGAGTCAAGTAATAGATATACTGTCCCCGGAATTTAGTTACTACGTCCAGGGGCCTCCAGCGGCCCACCCTGCTTCAAAGTCTCGCTTTCTTTGACAGGCTTCTGCCACAGGGCTCAAGAACATACGAATATCCTTTAGAAGTGAAGAAAAATCCTCCGGAGCAGCTTCTATTGCACCCTTTCCCAGAAACGCAGACCACTGGTTCTTCTTTTCAGTCCTCAACGCAAAGTCATCTCCAAACATTACTGCGTCAGATCGAATCTCTGTCTTTCGCCTTTTACATGTTGAGACGATTGCATCCTGCAGTGTTCGACCCTCAAATGCGCACGTCTTAGAGAGGAACCATATATCATAATAGTCCTTCATTCGGCTGTTCAAGTCAGCAAGATCCAGAGCAGCCTGGAATTTTTCAGCTATGACCGTCTCGGGTGCGTAACCCAGGACGACCGGGGGTTCCAGGTCGAGCAACGTGGGAAAGACGATTTCCGTTGGATTCGGTACGACATGGTCTCCAAACCCAATGTCTACCTGCATGGGGACAACGGCCGTTCCAATCCGGCATTTGAATTTTAGCCGGATACCGGAATAGTCAGACTCGGGTGTAAGAGTCTCATGGCTCATTTGTGAGAAATCGAAAATCAAACCATCCGGAAAGATGCTTTCACCAATGGCTTGGATGATTGGAGACACCTCACCCAGATCCTTGTGTATAAGACCCAGGAGATCGATGTCCCTTGTGGGCCTTGCCTGTGGCAGCCCTCTGCCCATGAGGAGAAGACCCCCTTTGAGCAAGAATTGATCCTTGAAGGATGATTTTGAAAGCCGGAAAAGAAATCGTTCAAGGGCAAATTGAATGAGAATTTCATTGTAGGGTTTCCCTGTCCTGCGCGCCAGATTCAACAGCCGGGCTCTGACCGATGCGGCCATGTCCTTTATGGCTTTCCCAGTCATGCCGTCATGGCCTCCAGGTAGGGGATGACTCGCTTTTCCATGCCGCAGACTTTGGCATACTCCATGAGCTCTGCTGGGCTTGAATCGGGACGCTTCAGGTATTCCCTCGTGGCTTCAATTGCCACGTCCAGCCCCACAGCCTTCCGCCACCGAAAGCAGTCAATAATGGTTTTGGGGGCATTAAAAATCCGAACAGTCTGATGCACGATGCGATGGCTTTCAATCCCGCTGGTGAATGCTTTGCCGCTGAAGTGGAAAACCCGCACCGGCGGATATTCGATCATTGGTTTTCGGGCCTTTCGTTCTACGGCAACCCATACATAGTGGGGAATTTGAGTTGTGAGTTCATAGAAGGCAAGGGCGGAAACGAGGCATATGACGCCGTTCGGAACCCGTTTAACCACCTCAGCAAGGTTGATTTCGGGAGGTACTTCCATCTCAGCGAGTTGATATAGGCCTCGGGACACAGCCACAAGAATCCCTTCATCCCGAAGACCATAAAGCGTTCTTCGATGAATGCCGAGGTCCAGGGCTTCAGTAGTCCGCATCAGACCGCCTTTGTTCTTAAAAAGCGCTATGGTTTTTTCTCTGGCAGAAGTCATGGCACCTGATGGTACAAAAATGCAGGCAAAATGTCAATATTGCCGACGATACTGTACCAAAAAATTGCTGCCGGTCAATGTCTAAGAATTTTTTTGGCTTTCTTCAGTTCTTTTTCCCCTGCGCGCAATTCCGGGGACAGAATTCCGGGGACCAGAATTCCCCACTCGCCCATCGCCTCATTAACAATATCCCCAGCCACTTGAGAAGCATCCTTTAGCGCCTGATCCCAGAGATAGGCATATCTTTGGGTCATAACTGGGCTTTTATCGGTAACGGATGTAAAAAATTCGTTCGGGCTTACCTGTCCCCGAAGAGCAGACCGTCTACACCCCACACATTTGTTGGGGTATGGGATATTTTGGGGTAAGTTAAGAGAGAAGATTGTTATGAAATAACTTTGAAATCGATGGGTTATTTAATTTCCCGCACCAGCCTGAATCCGGTTGTTTGATACCGGTTGGCGAAATGGCCGTAGTTTCGGTTGGCGCAACGGCAGCGGCGGCCGGTTCCATACCAGCTCCCCCCTCTTCGCACTTTATCGGTTCCCGTTTCAATGGATGGGGCCTCACCCTGGGATTGGGGCTTGACAGCAACATCCGGCTTGTAGGGGTGATACCAGTCCTCGCACCACTCCCAGACATTCCCCTGCATGTCATAGAGACCCAAGGCGTTGGGGGCATAACTTTTCACAGGCGCCGGCTGATCCGGCGGCAATCCTTTTGATTTAACAACATTCACGCAATCCGCGGATTTGAGGGTATTGTTGGAATACATGGCACGGTCGCAATTTATACTGTCCCCTATTCCGTAGGCGGTATTATTGCCGGCCCTGCACGCATATTCCCATTCCGCCTCGGTGGGAAGTCGGTAAACGCCGTCATTGCGGGCGTTCAGCTTCTTTATGAATTTGATGCAGTCTTGCCAGGAAACCCTTACCACCGGCATGTCCTTTGATCCTTTCTTGCCGCCAAAAAAACGTTTCCCCATGATGAGCCGCCATTGCTTGACCGTCACTTCGGTGGTCTGCATATAAAAAGGCCGGCTGATTTTCGCCGTATGCGTCACTTCATCCCGATTTCGTCCGGGCTCATCCGTCGGACTGCCCATGGTAAAAGTTCCGGCCGGGATCAGAACAAATTCCATGCCCAGGGAATTGGTAACGTTTTTTTCAAGAGCCCGTGTTGCCATGGGCGAAAAGAGGGCTAAAACAAAGGCCATCAAAAACAAGACCGTTACTTTCTTGCCGGATTTCAGTGTATTGAACACAATGACCCTCCTCATGTGCGGAAAAGTGATTTTTTTCTTTAAGGATATCAAAAAAAAGGGGGGAGGAAAAGGAAAAATCGCAAAGCATGATATCAAAAAAAAGGGGCGGCTTCTCAGATGGTCTCCCCGATCTCTTTAAAACACTCAAAAATTCCGGCTCTGACATCTGTCACTCTCTCCGGAACAATCTCTTCCGTCTCAAGGTCCATATAGAGGTTCTGATTGATTTCAATTTGAAGGGCTATTTTGCCCCTGGCCGCCAGAACGGACCCATAATGGGTAATGGTAAATCCCCCCGCATAGGGAGAATTGATGGAAACGGAAAAACCAGCCATTTCAAATACCTGTTTCATGAAGCCCAGAAGTGCGGGTGTGCAGGTGGATTCCCCCCTTAGCGGATCGCTCTCTCCGTCAGGCCCCCCATTGTTGCCCAGAATAATATCCTTCCTTTCTTTCCCCGCATCGGGGGCTTCCGGCGGGCCGATGCCCTTAAGGGAATGGCAGTCCAGAAGTCCTTTGATATGCGGTTCTGCAAGCGCCTTTTCCAGTTGGCGGTGGTAAGGGTTGTAATATGTTGAAAGGCGTTGTTCGATCTTACTTTCATCCGGAATTGCGTCAGACCTGTAAACCGGCCGGCCATGATAGTCTACCAGGGCGACCGGCCCTTTGGCATCCCGCTGGTCGGGCGGCCGGTTTAAGTCCACCACCAGCCGGCTCCATTCTGCGCATAAAATCTGAGCAGCCGGCATGCATCCGAAAATCTCCCGGGTGCCCAGATCGATGGCGTCAACTGTTTCCGTTTGGGTCAGCACCATATTGGATTGAATCCGCTCTGGTATTTTCCCAGAGCAGTGGGGTAGCGAAATAACGAACGGGAGTTTCATGGTGCATCATCCCCTTTCGCTGTTTTTTCACGCACCCATTCCGCTGCCAGAAGTGCCTGTGGCGACAGGGTGCCTTCAATATCCATTACCGGATAAGAGAAAAGAAGCCGGCACAGCCTGCTATGGGAATCCCGGCAGTGCGACGTTTTATCGGTGGCAAGTCTTGGACCATCCGACAGGATAAACTGGTTTTCGCTTTGAATGTGCTGGTATTCCAATGTCTCCCTTAAAAAACGAAACCCCCCGTTCACCGGTTCATATTCGTAAAGCCCCGCTTTTAATGACACGCTATCCCTGTTTTCAAAACCCAGCGGCCGAAACACCAACAGGTGGCTTCCCCGTATGGTTTCAGCGTAGCGGCTGTTTAATGCCTCCCGGTCTATCCGGTACGGAATTTCCAGGAATTCCAGCATATGAAAAGCTTCCAAAGGAATTGCGCCTGATTGAAGATGGAGCAGTGACAGCATGGGAAGGGCACCGGTCAGACGTGGATTGATTTCAATGGGACAGGCCTCCCCCTGGTTTTCTTGAACAATGAAATCAATGCCCAGAATGCCTTTGTACCCAAAGGTTCCGAGAAAATCGCCAATTCGACACGCTTGTTTAAAAGCCGATTTTCGGGCTGCCTCAGACCAGGGGGAAGCGCCCCAGGAATGGCCGCAAAACACCCCATCTTCAGCGAAATCCCCACAGCAGGGCAGATCCAGCAACTGCCTTTGCAGGGCAGATACCAGCGTGCCATGACGCGTCACACATACCACCATGCTCGCCGGTATTCCGTCCAGAAACCGGTGTAACGAAATCGATTCCAGCGGTGTGTCCCGCCATTGGTTTTCCGCAAGCCTTCCTTGAAGCTGCCGGTAATCTTCCATCTTACGGATAAAAAATGTTCCCCTGCCGCCGCCCCGTTCGATTTCAGGAAGCTGAACCACAAAAACGGGCCCCAGCAAATGACACCATTCTTCATATCCTTTTTTGTGAATGGCCTCTATGGGATAAATATCGCCAGGTGCTTGATGGAGACCCAGGTCAGCGGCCATTTTTTTGAAAAACTCTCTTTTTCCAACAGTTTGGCGGAGTTGCGGTGAATTGGCCAACAGGTGCCATCCATTGACCTCGGCAGCGGATCTCAACTCAGGATAATCCTGGTACAAAAAGAAATATTTTGGGCGCGAAATACCATCCAGAAAACGCCTGCTCCGAGGATGAACCAGAAGGCCCGCAGAATTTTGCGCCGGTGTAAGGTTTAGGTTTTCTGTTTCCTCCGCAAGACAAAAAACATGTGCTTGTTTCCGCAGCAGTGGCAGGTCTCCCGTTTTGTGGAGGGCAACAATGTGGTAAGTCTCCAGAAAGGATGCGGGTATGATGCGGGAAAATGCGGTCATCCCCACCCCCACGAATGCGCCGGGCAAAGATTTAAACAGAGCGTTTACCTGTTGAATGTCGTGGATAAACATGGGGTTTTGGGTAAAACGGGGAATAATACCTTATAGCTGACTCAGAAAACAGGCCACCAGATGCTGGTTCCCAGAGTCTTCTAAAACGGGCTTTTCCAGATTACATCGGCTTTCCTGTGCCAGGGAGCATCTCGGAAAAAAATTGCACCCCACATCCTGAGCATCCTTTCGCTCCTGGGTCAAGAGCGTGCCATACCGCTTTCGGTCACCGCTATGACCGAATTTGGGAAGTGCATCAAGGAGTGCTTTCGTATAAGGATGTTTGGGATTCTGGATAACCTGGTCGGCCTGGCCCAATTCCATCAGGCGGCCGTGGTAAAGAACGGCAATCCGATCGCACAGATAGCGGGCCGCGGCAAGGCTGTGTGTAATAAAAAGCTGAGTAACGCCCAGTTCGTTCCGCATCTTCAGGAGGATGTT
>JABGPV010000209.1 GCA_018644785.1 Deltaproteobacteria bacterium
CATATGGAAATGCGCTTCCCCTATTTTATCAACAAATCGGCACCGGTCACCGGTTCCAGCGGCTTGATGGAATACAAGTGCGCCTTTAAAGGATCCTTGAACAGTGGCAGCGATCTCGTTATGATGATTCATGTACCCATTAGCACCCTTTGCCCCTGCTCCAAGGAAATCAGTGACTTCGGAGCGCATAACCAGCGGGGCGAGGTGCGGCTTCAGGTTCGCTTCAAGAAGTTCGTCTGGATTGAGGACTTGATCAAACTGGTTGAGGAATCCGCTTCATGCGAAGTGTTTTCCGTTCTCAAAAGAGAAGATGAAAAATTTGTCACGGAGCAGGCATACCGAAATCCCATGTTTGTGGAAGACATCGTGCGGGATATTGCCGTTAAATTGAGCAATGACCCCAACATCACCTGGTTCACGGTGGAATCCGAAAACTTTGAGTCCATTCACAATCATAACGCCTACGCCTATATCGAAAAAGGCAAGGCCCATATGACACAAAAACCGTAAGGAGAAATCAATGGCTGACGACCTCAAAAAAATGTACAAAACCGTCATGGATGACCATTTTCCAAATGAATTGTCCATTTCATTCGGGGATCAGGTTCTGACCTACCGCAAAAAAACCTGGAAAATTCCGGATGTAAACAGCAATGAAACCATTGAAAAGGGCCTTAGATACGGTGAAAACCCCGGGCAGGAAGCGGCCCTTTATGAGTTGGTTCAGGGAAATCTTATATTGGGGGAATGTCAATTCATTGAATCGGGCAGCGGTCTGGTTTCGGCGATTTCAGAAGAAGACATGGTGCAGAGCGGAAAACATCCCGGTAAAATCAATCTGACCGACGTGGACAATGCCCTCAATATCATCAAATACCTGGATGCGGGGCCGGCCGTGGTCATCGTCAAACACAATAACCCGTGTGGCGTGGCCTATGGAAAAACCCTGGTGGAGGCCTATGATAAAGCGGACATGGCGGACCGGATTGCGGCCTTTGGCGGATGTGCCCTCTTTAATCAACCGGTGGACAAGGCGACGGCGGAACGGATTTCTGAAAATTATCTGGAAGTGGTGGCAGCCCCTGATTATGAAGCCGGCAGCGTGGACATTCTGTCGAAGCGGTCGAACCTTCGCATTATTCGGGTTCCCGGGATGGACCGGATTTCCCGGTTTACCGGGAAGAGATTTGTGGATTTCAAGAGCCTGATCGATGGGGGCTTGATTGTACAGCAATCACCGCTGAATCAAATAAACACCCTAAAAGACCTGACCCTTGCGTTTTCTGAATATCAGGGAAAAACCTACACCATTGATCGAGCGCCCACAGAACAGGAATACGCTGACCTGCTATTCGGTTGGCAGGTGGAGCAAGGCGTCACCTCCAACTCGGTCATTTATGTGAAAGACGGCGTCACCGTGGGGATCGGGACCGGTGAACAGGACCGGGTCGGTGTGGCGGAGATCGGTATTTTTAAGGCGTACACCAAATACGCGGATGCCCTGTGCTTCAAGCGGTATGGCTTGCCCTATAAGGATCTGGAAATTCAGGTGGAAAAAGGAGACGCTGATCGCGACCGTCTGCATGAAATTGACGCGGAAACAAAGGCGGCCAAAGGCGGTCTTATGGGCGCTTCAATGGTATCCGACGCTTTTTTCCCTTTCAGGGACGGTGTGGACGTAGCCATCAAGGAAGGGATCAGCGCCATCGTACAGGCGGGCGGTTCCATGCGGGACTTTGAGGTGATCGAAGCCTGTAATGAAGCGGACCCCCAGGTTTCCATGGTCTTTACCGGCCAAAGGGCATTTAAACACTAATCCAATTGATCAAAAGGCGGGAGAGCTAAATCATGTATAACGCAAGCGACCTGAGGAAAGGGTTGAAAATTGAACTTGACGGTGAGCCCTATGTGGTGACGGTCTTTGAATTTTCCAAGCCGGGAAAGGGCCAGGCCCTTTACCGGTGTAAACTGAAAAACATGATCACCGGGGTCATCATTGATCCCACCTATCGATCAGGAGACACCTTTAAGCCGGCGGATCTGTCAGAGAGAAAGATGCAGTATCTGTACAACCAGGATGATGAATTCTGGTTCATGGATGTGGAAAACTATGAGCAGTTCCCTCTGAAGGAAGATCAGGTGGGCGACGCCACAAATTATCTGATGGATAACCTGGAAGTGGATATTCTTTTTTTCGGCGATCGGCCCATCGGCATCACCCTGCCCAATTTTGTGAACCTCACGGTGACCAAAGCCGATCCATGGGCCAAGGGAGACTCCGTAACCGGCGATACCAAACCCATAACCCTGGAAACAGGCTATGAGCTGCGGGTCCCCCCGTTTATTGAAGAGGGCGGAAAAATCACCGTTGACACGAGAACAGGGGAGTATGTCACCCGGGTCAAGGAATAGATCTTTCGAGGATGAACCGGCGGTCTTTGAAGAACCCAAAACCCCATCTGTTGTTACGGGCACGAATTTTTCAGAGCATTCGGGAATTTTTCATCAGCCGCGGATACCTGGAAATAGAAACGCCCCAGCTGATTACCGCCCCCGCCCCGGAAACCCACATTGAATCCATTTCCATCCAGGACCGCTATCTGCAGACCTCACCGGAACTGTGCATGAAACGCCTGCTCTCCGCTGGCTTTCCCAAAATTTTTCAAATTGCCAGGTGTTTCAGAGGGGGGGAAAGGGGGGATTTGCACCTCCCCGAATTTTCCCTTCTGGAATGGTACCGGACCGGCATTGACTACCGTGACCTCATGGAAGAGTGCGAAGCCCTGTTCCTTTTTTTGTCACGCCGGCTTGATATGGGGACCCAACTTTCCCGCCGGGGGTTAAATATTGATCTGGATATCCCCTGGGAAAGGCTTCCGGTCCAAACCGCATTTGAACGATATGCCTCCGTTTCCCTGGAGCAGGCCCTCAATAACAATCGTTTTGACCAAACAATGGTTGAGGAAATCGAACCCCATCTGGGAGTTAAAACCCCCACATTTCTCTATGACTACCCTGCCTCACTGGCGGCGCTGGCGCGATTGAAACCGGGATGTCCTTCCATTGCGGAGCGGTTTGAGATATATGTGGGGGGGATCGAGCTGGCCAACGGGTTTTCAGAATTAAACGATGCCCATGAACAACGGAAGCGATTTGAAAAAGAGCTCAAAGAAAAGGCCCTGTTGGGAAAAATTGTTTCCCCCATGCCGGAACGATTTCTAAAGGCCCTCAAAAACATGCCCGAGGCTGCCGGCATTGCGCTGGGGCTGGATCGTCTGGTTATGATTTTTTCGGGTGCCCGCACCATCGATGAGGTGGTTGCTTTCACACCGGAAGAGGTATAGTGAAATGATATCCATGACGATTCAACCCGTTCGAAATACCGCTTAACGCTTAACAAGTGTTAAAACTTTTGCTTAACAATTGAACACTTTCAATCATCCCAATGGCGGTGTCGCCACTGCCGGGAAGGCCCAACACTAAGGCGGAAAAGCGCAATGCCCAGGGGCTGTTCTTTTACGGCATTGTTTTTGCAGTGTCTAATGCCGCCCCAAACAATCCATCGGGGGGCTTTCTTATGGAAGCACCGATTTTGAACAATAACAAAAGACCTTACAGGAGAGAAGAAATGGCAAAAAAATTGGGCGTTTTTGTGGGCTCCGATCAACACCTGGACAAAGTCATCAACTTATGCAAGGCAGCACGGGACAAGGGCGACGTTGATGTGACCATCTTTTTCAGCCACCTGGGTACGAAACTGACCCAGGACCCGAGGTTTGGAGAACTTGAGGGGATGGCCACCATGAGTCTGTGCAACGTGGGCTTTGAGAGCCATGGCTTAAAGCCGCCGGTTCAGGGGATCGCCGAGGGCGATTTCGCCACCCAGGCCAGGAACGGAGAATTGATCGAAGATGAAGACCGCTATCTTGTTTTCTAGGAAGGGGATATAATAATGGAGAATGTTAAACATGTGGCGTTTCTGGTACGCCGGAAAGAAGATCTCTGGGAAGGTTCACGTTCCACCCTGGGGCTGGCCGTTGAAAATATTTATTCCTATATGTTCGTTTTGGACATCGAAGTGGACATGACCGAAGCGTACAAGGAGAATCTGGAGTGGCTTGAGGACATGGAATGTGAATACTATTCCAACAACAGAGTCAATGCGGACAAACACGGCTTTCAGTACCTGAGCCTGGAAGAAATTGGCCAAAAACTCAAGGAAATGGACCTGATTGTCCCCTTTTAGGAGCTTCTACCATGAATATTCTGCACATATATAAAACAGAACCCGATGAAACCACCAAAAGCCTGGTGGGAATCCTTTCCGAAGGGAAAGAAATCACGGACTTTCCCCTGTACCAGGGGGAGCCGGATTATGAAAAGCTGATCGATTTGATATTTGAGCATGATCACGACAAGGTCATCAGCTGGTGGTAATGGATATGGGATTTATCCGCGGATGGTTCGGTCCACCTGGATCTGGTAATCCTTGAGGCGTTTCCAAAGGGTTACCCGGCTGATGCCCAAAATTTTGGCGGCCTCTGTTTTGTTACCACCGGTTTGTTTTAAAGCCGCCAGAATTCTTCCTTTTGCCTCTGAACTTTCCGGTTCTCTTCTTTTCGGGCGTTTGAGGACGGGGTATCCCCCTTTTCCGGTAATGCCGGGGGGTAGATGTTTCCGCCGGATCTCATCACCCGTACAAATCACAAAGGCATATTCAATGGCATTGATCAATTCTCGGATGTTGCCGGGCCAACGGTAGTTCACCAGAGTGTCCAGGGCCCCTTTATCCATGCCGGTAATGGTTTTATGGCTCTTAAGCCGGATTCGGCTGATAAAGGTGTCAATGAGCAACGGGATGTCTTCGGGGCGTTCCCTGAGGGGTGGCAGATAGATGGGGATGACGCCCACGCGATAGTAGAGGTCTTCGCGAAAACGCCCTTCTTCCATGAGCTGCTTTAAGTCTTTGTTGGTGGCTGTGATAAATCGGACATCGATGGAAAGGGGGTTGTGGTCCCCCACCTTTTCGATTTCCTTTTCCTGCAACACCCGCAGCAGTTTCGCCTGGGTAGAAAGGGGAATGTCGCCAATTTCATCCAGGAATATGTCGCCGCCGGCAGCCGCTTCAAAACGTCCTTTGCGATTGCGGTCCGCACCGGTAAAGGCCCCTTTCACATGACCGAACAGTTCACTTTCCAGAAGGGATTCATTTAACGCCGCGCAATTCACTTTCACGAAAGGGCCATGGGAACGGCTGCCCAGGCGGTGTATGGCCGTTGCCGCCAGCTCCTTACCGGTACCGCTTTCACCGTAAATGGCAACGGGTGCGTCTGAATCGGCCGCACTTCCAATGAGGTCGAACACTTGCTGCATGGCAGGGGACTTGCCGATGATCCCCTCAAAACTCTCCTCGATACTGAGTTCACGGCGGAGGGTCGTGATAACCCGATCCCGATCCACCAGCTCCGAACAGTCAGCCAGGTTTTCCACACCGCCCACCACCACGCCGTCCTTATCTTTCAGAACTGTGGCGTTTTTGAGAATATGGACCAGAGAACCACCTTTTCGTTTAAAAGTGCATCGTTTGTGGCGAACCTCTCCTTTATTGAAAAGCTCACAGTGCTTTATGCCACCCCGGGCCCTGGATTGAAAACAGGTGTTGCATTCCAGTATTTCGCAGGGCTGCCCGATCAATTCCTTTTCCGTATAACCCGTGAGCGTTTCAAAAGCATTGTTCACTGAAATGATGATGCCGTCGGGATCTACCACCATGAGTCCGTCCAACATGGTTTGCACCACGGTCTTCCAGTATTGACTGTATTCATTTTCAAACATGATCACCCTCTGGCAACAGGAATCTTATGCGTTAACCCTTAACGCTGATTAACATCTGTTAATTATAAAATGTTAATAGGGTAATCGCAACAACTTTGCTATTGATCATATTATCTGTGAAATTACAATTGTTTATGTTGCAATTCTCCCTATCAGGAGAGGATTGGCACTGCATTTGCATTGTTAATATGTAAAGATTTTTAGCCGCGGGTCAAAATGTGAAAAATGAATATCAAATCGACAGGGTTCTGGACTTGAAGGGGTGGAGCAGCACCTGGTGCATCGTCAAGGCCAGGAGCTGGCTCAATCGCATGGCGCCGGAGCAGATACTGGAAGTGGTCGGCACCGATCCGGAAACCCTGAAGAATTTCCCTTCCATTTTGAGGAATGGGAAAGACAGAATTGTAGAGGTCAAAAAGTACCCTGACCATCACCGGCTGTTGATCCGTCGTGGGTAAAAAGGGCATCGCCACACTTGGGGCGAAAAAAATGAGAAGAATATTTAGGGAGGGTAACCAATGGGAGAAATCGATCTTAACAGTATTCAGGCGGATAATGTGGTGGATGCAAGGGGTGTTTCCTGCCCCGGGCCTTTGTTGAAAGCCAAAAAGGGCATGGGAAATGTTCAGGTGGGAGAAATTCTGGAGATCATGTCCAATGATCCCGGGAGCAAAAATGATATTCCCAGATGGGCAAAGAAAGTGGGTCATGATTATATTGGATCCCTGGACCTGGACGGCGCGGACCGTTTTTTTATCAAACGTGGGAAATAACGGTGGTGGTTTGAAAGTTCTGCCCGTGTTTTTGCAGAGGTTGATAAGCGGGTGCTCATTTGGAAACGTCTTTTAATTGGATAAGGGGGGAACAATGGCGGAAGAAAAAGCCGAAAAGATCGTTTACATTTCAACCCACGGTGCCGAAGATCCGGAAAGGGCGAGCCTGCCCTTTGTCTTGGCCAACGCTGCGCTGGTCATGGAAGTAGACGCCGTGGTAGCATTGCAGGGGGCAAGTGTTTTTCTGGCGAAAAAGGGGATGCTTGAGCACGTACACTCGGCGGGCTTTGCTCCGTTAAAGGAACTGGTGGATTCATTTCTGGATCTGGGCGGCAGGCTCCTGGTTTGCGTACCCTGTATTCAGGAGAGAAGAATTGATATTGAGGATCTCATTGAAAAGGCCGTGCCCACAGCGGGTGGGGCCTTGACGGAAGAGTTCTTGAGCGCCAACGCCACTCTGGTATATTAATTTGGAATGGCAAGCGCAGACGGCCCGGACGCTATTTAAAATGAAACCCGAGGATGGGCATCATTCTTGGGTTTCCCAGAATGGAGGATATGCACATGAAAAAAGGAAGACGGGTATCAACCCTAACATTTTTGACGGTGGCATTTTTTGCTTTTTCCCTGATGTTAACGGGACAAACCATTGCCGCTGAGAAAGGTGATGACCTTAAGGTCAAAGGACAGGTGAAAGCGGTTACAAACAAGGCCAAAACCGTATCGGTCAAAGTAAAGGGCAAAGGGCTCATGCTGTTTAAGTTTAACGACAGCACGAAGTTTATCAATTTTACAAAAACCAAGGAAATCAAATACCCCACGGCCGTAGTGGTCAAGTATAAGGTTGAGGGACCAAACAATGTGGCCCTCTCCATCAAAAAGGCACTGATTTCCCTCCCCAAGGGCGTGACGGAAATTAAGACCGACGAAGTGGCGGCCCTGGTTGAGAAAGGACCCGACGCGGGGAATTATTTCCTGGTGGATGCAAGGCCCGTCTCAGTCGCTTCCGCTGCTCATATCCCAACGGCCGTCTCCATTCCCGTTCCCCTGCTGAAAAAGAAAGGCAAGGAACTGCTGCCGACGGATAAAAGCAAACTGCTCATATTTTACTGCGGGGGCCCCACATGAGGCATGAGTCCTAAATCCGCCGGTCTGGCGAAAAAATGGGGCTACGAAAATGTAAAAGTTTATGTGCAAGGCATTCCCGGCTGGAAGAAGACAGGGCACCACACCGTTTCCACCGATGATTATGTGAGAACCGCCAATATCGTATTGATTGACCTGAGAGCACCCGCCGCCGTTACCGCAGGGCATATCCCAAGGGCCGTCGGCATTTCCGCCGGAGAACTTGAAGGGGCAAAAGATCAGTTTCCCGAATCCCTCACGGCGCCCATCGTTTTTTATTCCGACAACATCGACACAAGCAAGAAGGCGATAAAAACCGCCCGCGGGTGGCGTTACAAGAATGTGACCCTGCTGGATTTTCCGGGCATCATTACCTGGAAGGAAAGGGGGTATGATGTCAAAACCGGTCCGGCCGCAACGGAGATTGCCTATGTGCGGAAGCTTGAGCCGGGACAGATCAGTATTCCCGATTTTGAAGCGGCTCTCAAATCCCAAGCCATTACGGTGGTCGACGTTCGGGGATCTGAGGAGTACAAGGCCGGACATTTTCCGGGCGCCGTCAATATCTCCCTGGACGAACTGCCCACCAAGCTGGGTGATATTCCCAGCAACAAGTTCGTGGTGGTCCACTGCCGGACGGGCGTTCGCGGGGAAATGGCCTACCTGCTGCTGAAGGAAAAAGGGTACGACGTGAAATACCTGAAAGCCGGATGCCAGTGCAAAGCGGACGGTACTTATATGATCTGGGAAATGTAATATTAAAAACTGTGGTACAAAATCACCCCCCGCCTTGACAAGGCAGGGGATTTTTTTCATCATACAGGCTATGGTCTTTTGGGAAATGACGGCAACCATCAGGGAGGATCGAAATGACTGAAGAGAAAGAAACAAGCGTGATGGGGGGCATCCTGAAGCGATCCTACGCCGTGGTGTTCTACGAAAACTGGCCCATATGGCTGGGCGGGGTTCTCATCGGCATCCTGAGCGTGCTCACCTTTGCCTGGGCCAGGCCCTGGGGCGTGGTGGGCGGTCTTCGAAACTGGGCGGACTGGTTTTTCCACCAGGTGGGGCTTTATGACCAGGCGCCCCTCTCTCCCATCATTTCCACCAACTCCATCCTGACGCTGGGTCTTTTGTGGGGCGCGTTTGGGGCGGCCCTTTTGAGCAAGCAGTTCTCCATTCGCATGGCCCCCGGCCTGGAACTCATCAAAGGGGTGGTGGGCGGATGCTTCATGGGGGTCGGTTCCGCCATGGCCGGCGGCTGCAACGTAGGCGGGTTTTATGTGGCCAGCAGCGCCCTCTCCTTTGCGGGTCTCGCCATGATGGTGGGCCTGATTGCCGGCGCGTATCTGGGTCTCAGGTACCTCTACTGGGAAATGATGAACCTTCCTTCTTCACCGCCCAAGGGCGGGGGCGGCAAAAAGATCAATCTTCTGTTTCTGGAACCCTACATCG
>JABGPV010000021.1 GCA_018644785.1 Deltaproteobacteria bacterium
GAGACCAACCCCGGCCTCATCAATGACGACTGCTATGGCAAGGGGTGGCTTTACAAGATCCAACCCAGCGACAAAAGCGAGCTGGAAAACCTCATCAAGGGAGAAGAGGCTGTGACCCAATGGGTGCTGGCTGATATTGAAAAATATAAGGATGAAGGATGAAGGCGGAAGGGTGATGATTTAGCTGAAAATGGCCAATAACCAGGAATACAACGTCAGACAATTGCTCGAAATGGGGGCCTGCACCAATTGCCAGGCATGCATCGACGTGTGCCCGGCGGTTTCAGCGGCTTCAGACGGAGAGCTTTCTGCGGTTTACCGCATGAAAGGTCTTCAAGCGCTACTGAAACAGCGCACCGGTCTTTTCAGACATCTGTTCAGAAAAAAGCCCCCCGCCAAAGAAGAGATGAAACACTTCAGCGATACGGTGTTTCGCTGCACCCTTTGTGGTAACTGCCAGGAAGTCTGTCCCGTGGGCATTCATCTTAAAGATTTGTGGCTTTCCCTGCGCCAGGACATGGTCCATTCCAAGAGCTACCCGAAAAAAATCAACATGATTCGGGATAATCTGGCGGAAGACCACAATGTCTTTGCCGAGGACAACGAAGAGCGTGCCGAATGGGTGGAAGATATGCGGGACCCGCCCGATGACAACTACATCAAAGATCAATCCGACGTCGTCTATTTCACGGGATGCACGGCCGCCTATTTTCCCCTGGTCCAGAAAATCCCCATAGCCCTGGCGGAAATTTTTGACCGAAGTAACGTTGACTTTACCCTTCTGGGGGAAGAGGAATGGTGCTGCGGCTTTCCCATGCTGGGGGCGGGCCTCGGGGAGATGTTTCAGGAATTCATGAAACATAACCTGGAAGCGGTTCGAGAAAAAGGCGCCAAAGAGGTGGTCTTCTCCTGCCCGTCCTGCTACCAGATGTGGCGGGAGCACTACCCCAACGAATTCAAGGTTTCCCATGCCACAGGTTTTTTGTTGAACCTGCTCAAGAAGGGTCAAATCCCCCTTCAAGAGCTTAAATTAACCGTCACCTACCATGACCCCTGCGATCTGGGCCGCGGATCCCGCATATTTGAAGAACCGAGGGAAATCATTGGGTCCATCCCCGGGGTTCAGTTCGTAGAACTCCCCGATAACAGGGAAAACTGCCAGTGCTGCGGCGGCGGCGGCAACCTGGAAATGGTGGATGCCAAACTGTCTGCCGAGATTTCAAAACGAAAAATACGAGAAGTCCTGGACACCGGCGCCCAGGCCGTGGTCACCTCCTGCCAGCAGTGCGTCCGCACCATGACCACCCATGTACGTCGAAACAAGGTGGACTTGCAGGTGCTGGACATCATCCAGTTGGTCCGAAAAGCGCTGAAACCAAGAACAGAGGGCTCATGAGCCATCGGGCAGAAGCATCCCCGTCAAACATCGCCGCACCTGGGGGGCAACGGCAAGGGCTGCCGTAAAATCTCTTTTCATGCGCAGCAGATGAGATATCAAGAGAGGGTTTCGAATGATCAGTCGGAAAAGGTGGGGAAACCGGGGACGGCCTTGCGGATCAACGCATTGGTAGATGGACTCCGGAATCGTGACATCCGCTGAGTCACAGATGGTCCGGACGGCGAAAAAAGGAAGCCCTGACCGGTTTGCAGCACGCGCCACGGCCGCAGTCTCCATGTCAACGGCCACGGCCCCGGTTCGGTCAAAAAGCGCCCGCTTACCCTCGGAATTGAGAACCGGCGTTTTCACCGTAACAATCGGCCCCCAACTTGCGGTAAGGGCTTCGGCAGCTTGAAAATTAACGGTCACGTCAGATTCGCGTCCATCTTTCTTCCAAACCAGGGAAACCCCGTCATCCCGCTCCACAAAAACCGCATCCGCAAACACCAGATCGCCGACCCCCAGCCCAGGATCAAGCCCGCCGGAAACGCCAAAACATCCCAGGGCTGCCACGCCTTTTTCTCTGAGCCAACCGGCGGCGGAAAAAGCGTTGTCCATGCCCATGCCCGACTGGACAACCACCAGTTCAGTTTCGTCCTTCAAAACCGTGCGGCCATGCGAAAAACCTTTGGCGTTACGCCCCCGGCCGTCGTAGCCACTTTGGCGGAGTCGGCAGGAACAACGTCCCAGCAGCGCCTTGGCCTCTCCCGGAAGCGCCACCACAATACCGATTGTTTTTTTCATGTTTTGGCTGATTAAGCCGTCTGAGATAGATCGACGGGATGTTTCAGGGTTACTTCATCTTGAAGGGTCTTTTTCTCAATGCGCAATCGACGGTATTCGCCCAATGCCCAAAGGGGGAAAAACTGACCATATCCATGGTAACGCAGGTAAAACACACTGGGAAAACCCGTACCGGTGTAGAGCTTTTCATCCCATTTTCCCTCTTTGTCCTGCTGGTTGATCAGGTAATGAACGCCTCGTTGCACAGCTGCACTCTTCACTTCACCGGCAGCCATGAGTCCCAAGAGCGCCCACGCGGTCTGGGAAGGGGTGCTTTTGCCCTTTCCCGCAAAATGGGGATCCGTATAGGAATAACAGGTCTCACCCCAGCCGTTGTCTGCATTCTGGCAGGATTTCAACCATTGAACGGCCCTTCGGATATAGGGCTGGCTGGGGTCTTCGCCCAGGCATCCCAAACCTTTCAATACGGACCATGTGCCGTAAATGTAATTGACGCCCCAGCGCCCGAACCAGGCCCCGCAATCTTCCTGTTCATTTCGGAGAAAATCCAGTCCCCTGGAGATGGGCGGGAAATCAGGTCCGTATCCCAACATGGCCAGGAGCTCAATGCATCGGCCCGTCAAATCGGATGTGCCGGGATCAAGGAGTGCCCCATGGTCGGCAAACGGAATCTCGTTCAGATATAGGTAGTTGTTGTCAATGTCAAAAGCACCCCACCCGCCATCGGAGCTCTGCATGCCGATCACCCAGTTCACAGCCTTGGCGATTTTTCCCCGGTATTTTGTTTCTTCTAAAGCACCGGCCCTCAAGAGCGCCATCAAAACCATGGGCGTGTCGTCCACATCCGGATAAAAGGTGTTTTCGAACTGAAAAGCCCACCCGGCCGGCTCAAGATTCGGCGCTCGATAGGCCCAGTCCCCGGGTTCAAGAATCAGCTGTTTGAAAAGCCACCGAACGGCCCCTTGAACCGCTTTATGGTTTGCGGCAAGCCCCCCTGCAAGTACGGCGGAAAGGCTCAAACAGGTATCCCATATGGGGCTCAAACAGGGTTGGCAGTAGCCTTCATCGCCTTGATCGACCAACATATCTTCTATGGCCTTTATTCCCCGAACAACATCCGGGTGGTCATCAGGATATCCCAGAACCTTCAACGCCATCACCGCATTGGCCATGGCGGGAAAAATGGCCCCGATACCCCCCTCTCCCCTCATCCGTTCACGGGTCCAGGTTTCAGCCAGCTTAAGCCCTTTTTTCCTCAGCACCCGGGGCATTAAAGGATCCACTTTTTTCAAGGAACGATCCAGAAGCAAAAAACAGTTCTTGAAAAAACTGCCCGGGACAAAACGATCCAGGTGTTGAAGCTCGTTTCCAGGGGATACAAAAAGCTCTGAAATGCCCTCTTCCGGGGCCAAGCGACACACGGGTCGTTTCGCATAAAGGATGAGGAGCGGAACAATAACGGTCCTTGACCAGTAAGATATTTTATTGAGATGAAAGAAAAACCATTGGGGCAGAAGCATGATCTCGATGGGCATGGCCGGCGTCGTTTTCCAGGGGACCTGACCGAAAAGCGCCAGCATAATGCGGGTAAACACATTGGTGTTCGCGGCGCCTCCCTGCGCCAGCACATAGGCCCTGGCCCTGACCATATGGGGTGCATCGGGAGAATCTCCCAATTGCTTCAGGGCAAAATAAGCTTTAACCGAAGTGCTGACATTGGCCTCACCCTCGTAATACAAGGGCCACCCGCCACTCTCAAGCTGCCGGTTGCGCAGGTAATTGGCGAACCGCATCTTGAGATCCCCAGGGATTTCACGTCCCAGAAACCTCTGAAGCAGAATGTATTCCGACGGAATGGTTGTGTCCGCCTCCAGATCAAATACCCAGTATCCTTTTTCGTTCTGGATATTCAGAAAACGATCTCTGGTTCTTCGAATGGATTCATTCAGGCGCTCCACAGTAAACAGAGGGGTAACAGGGAGACCGGTGTCTGTCTCGTCATGATGTGTCAAATGGGGCTTTACAGGATAACCGGTCCATCTTTTCGGATCAGCAAGAACTTTCAGGGCCGTGCGAATGCGCTGCTTCATTTAAGTCAGTAATCCTCCAGAAAATACTTATACGGGACCTATATATGACTACTCCTTAAAATTCAAGTAAAATCGATGTATTCTGCCTCTACTTGGCTACAAATGTTACATCTTTTTATTTCATGATGATTTAATGATAATTTCCATGTGCTTACACCTGACCATATTCATTCGGATGAAAAGGGCAATACCGTATGGGGCGTTTTCTTAAGGGGTCCCGTCGCCGGAATATGGGAAATGGCGTGCAAAAATACAACCATGAGTTTATACTCCCCGTGAGCCCCAATCATGACCATAGCTTGGACGATTTCAATAAATGGGATGGAGAATTTTCGATATGAACGAAAAATGCTGTTTTCAATGGGTCCTCCTGATGGTCTTTTCCATGGGCCTTTTCTTTGCATCACCATCCTTTGCCGGGGTTCTCAAAATCCAGACGCGGACCACGGTAGAGACCACGGAAAGCCAGGCCAAGGTAACGGTGTCCCTTGCCAATGAGGGTACCGCCGCCGCCCACAATCTTCAGGTTCACCTGAAGCTCCTGGGAGAAACCCTTGATTCAAAAGTCAGTCCCGAGCTTCATCCGGGCGGGTCCAGCACGTTTGTTTTTGAAAAAAAGACTGAAGGGGTCAAAACGGGTCGATACCCTTTGACAGTCTTTGTGGATTTTCACGATTCGAACCAATATCCCTTTTCAGCGCTATCCGGCATGACATTTTCAGTGGGACCCAACGTCAACCCTGACCTTGCGGTCCTGGGGAAGAATATCACCATGGATAAAAAAGAAGCGCTCTCACTGAACATCAAGAACATCGGCGCCAATGAAAAACACATTCTGGCAACCCTTATCCTTCCCCGGGAACTCTCAACGCCAACGCCTGAAATCAACTTCCGGATGGGTCCCAGATCCCAGAAGGACTTGAATTTTGAGATCCGCAATTTTTCAGCCCTTCCCGGAGCAGATTATCCGGTCTTCTGCTATTTTGAATACGACCTGGAAGATATTCACCACACGGCGGTCTGCACGGCAATTATCAAAATCATCGAACCGGAGAATCTGTTTCGGCGATACCGGTGGTTATGGATGGTGGTCGCCGCCGTTCTCATTATAGCGTTTCTAGGCCTTGCCATTAAGAATCGTAGAAAACCTTCGGAATAAGCAACCCATGAAAGTCATTTTTCACGGCGATGATTTTGGACTAACCCCCGGCGTAAACCATGGGATCATCAGCGCTTTTAAAGAGGGGTTGCTGACAAGCACTTCGCTCATGGCGGTGGGCGAAGCGGCGGAAGAAGCCATGGATCTGGCCCTTGAAAATTCCGGCCTCGATGTGGGCATTCACCTGGTGCTTTCTGATGAACCGCCCCTGTTGACGCCTGAAGTCCTGTCAACCCTGATCTCCCGCCATGGACTGCTACCCTCAAGGAACCGGCTTTTGGGGGCCATTTTTTCCCGAAAACTGGATTATGGACAGGTTGAGGCAGAGTGGTGCGCTCAGGTGGAAAAAGTGCTAAGTACCGGCATCAAAATCAACCACCTGGACAGTCACCAGTTCGTTCACCTCTTCCCGGGACTTTTCAATGTCTGCCGACTTCTCACTCGACGCTACAACATCCCGTTTATCAGAAATGCCATGATTGAGCCCTCTCTTTCCAATTCATTAGTCGACCCCGGAATCGGCCGTTTGGTGCAGTGGTTCGGTCTGTGGGGGTGGACAAGGTTTATGGCTCTAAGAGGCTGTTTTCCCTCAGGAGCAACCATCCCTTCAGTCGGTTTTCTGAACGCCGGAGGAAGAATGGATTGCGCCACAGTACTGAAAACGCTGGATAAGCTGGCAAAAAATAAACGGTGCTCCCGCGTGGAATTCATTCTTCATCCCGGCGTTGGAGACAACCATACCCATGACAAATATAAACATTGGCGCTACTTCTGGGAAAATGACCTGTCCCTGCTGTTGAACCATGATCTTCGAAAGGGGCTCGAGATGCGCAATATCAAAACCACTTCTTTTGGAAAAGAACGATGATGCGACCCGGCACAATACTGCTCATCAATCCCCACTGGCAGGGTATCAAGCGGCAGATGCAGCCGCAGTTCAAAAGACTCTGGCAGCCGCTGGATCTGGCCCTGGCCGCAGCGCTCCTCGAAAAGAACGGCTTTACCGTTCAAATCCTGGACAACAATGTGGACCGGTTGTCGCCTGCGGCCGTGGGTCGCCTGGCTGAAGGATCTGAAAAAATTTTCATCACCTCAACGCCCTATGACCGGTGGCAATGCCCGTCTCTGGACATTCAATTCTTTTTTGACACCGCCCGCCATATTCCTCAAAATCGCCTGTACATCATGGGCGCCCATGTGACCGAGCGCCCGGAAGCCATTCTCAGGCAAAGCGGGGCCCGGGCCGCCATCCTGGGGGAACCGGAAGAGACCCTATTGGATATTGCGCAAAAGGATAAGACCGATGAAATTTCTGCTGACATTTCTGCTAATATTTCTGATAATATTCAAGGCGTTGCCTACCTCAAAGGAAACCAATTGGCCAAAACGGCGCCCCGAGACAATCCGGTTGATTTAAATCAGCTCCCCCGCCCGGCCTACCATCTGCTGAAGATGGACCAATACCGTTATGAGTTCATGGGGAAAAACTTTGCCATTCTGGAAGGATCCAGAGGGTGCCCTTACGGCTGCAACTTTTGCTATCTGGGCATGTATGGCCCCCGTTTCAGGCAAAAACGCCTGGACCGACTACTGGATGAAGTCCGGTATGTAAACCGGGAATTCCAGGTTCAAAATATCTATTTCATGGACCTTGAATTCGGCCTCAACCGAAAACACCTGATCTCCTTCTGCAAAGCCCTGGTCGATCTGAACCTCGGCGTTCGGTGGTGTTGCCAGACACGGGTCACGGACGTGGACGGGGAGGTCCTGAAATGGATGAAAAAGGCGGGTTGTCGTCTGATCCATTTTGGCGTGGAGGCGGGAAGCGACCGAATACTGCGCCAAACCGGAAAGGGGATCACCGTAAACGACTGTGTTAAGGCCATTGATTTGACCCGAAAGGCCGTCATCGAAACGGCCCTGTTCATGAATTTCGGCTTTCCGGGGGAAACTTTACGCGAAATGAACGCCACCGTTAAGCTGGCCATTCGGCTGAGCCCGACTTATGCGGCATTTCATCTGATTGTTCCCTTTCCCGGCACACCGCTGGCCCGGGAAACCGGCCTGGATATGGCGGCATTTCCCCCGCATCTCTATCCCCACTATAATTTTATTGACCACGACCTTAAAACCTTGAAATCGGTCCTCAGAAGGGCCTATCTGCGGTTTTACCTGAGGCCCGCTTATCTGATGGGGCTACTGCGCAGGCCAATACGCCCCGGTCTGGATCAGGGAAGGCTTTTCATGAGGTTACTCGGGGGATGACCCGCAACTGGCACATAAGATCATACCGGGATGGGGATGAAAACCAAATCCTCAAGCTTCGCCAGTCGGTATTCGGCGATCTTGATCCGGTGCGCCTCAAAGAACCCACCTGGCAGTGGCAGTTTCAAAACAACCCCTCAGGCAAAGCGGTCTGCTTCCTGGCCGAATCAAACGGCGAGATCGTCGGCCAGTATGTGACCATTCCCACCCGATTTTCCATTCACGGCAAAAAAACCCGAGTCGCATTTTCCTGCGACACCATGATTCACCCCGAATACCGCCGTCAGGGCATGTTTTCTGCTTTGGCGCGTGAAGTGTATGATCACCTGGAAACCCAATGCAACATCCACCTGGTGTGGGGATTTCCCAACGATCAGTCCCGGCCCGGTTTCACCGGACAACTGGGCTGGCGGATGCTGCCCACCATACCCCTGATGGTGATGCCCATCAGACCCCTGTCCATGATCTTTAACGCCCTTCCGTTGCTTAACAAAATGCTTAAAAGCCCTCCGGCTCCAATAGAGACGAATACTGACATGGCTTTTTCCACCAAAATTCAAGGGCTTCACATAAGCCCCATTGAGCACTTTGACGAAGCCTTTCATGCCCTCTGGCAGAACCATTCAACCATAGCCCCGGTAATACAGGTTCGAGACAGACGCTACCTTCAATGGCGATATATTTCGGTCCCCGAATTCGGCTATCGGCCCTTTGCCGTTCTGCATGATGGACGGCTGCTGGGTTATCTGGTTATCAGGATGATGGCATTAAAAGGCCAGATGTTCGGGGTTCTGGTGGATGTGTTTCCCTTCCCGATGGGGTCGGTTTTGGTAATTCATGAAATTTTTTCCTTTTCACGACAATACGTCAAAGCGCACGGGGGGGATTTCCTGACTTGTCTCCTCCCCCGGAGGGAAGCGGGAATTCTGAAAAGGGCCGGTTTCAGAAGGGTCCCTGAAATCATCAACCCCAAACCGTGGCGACTGGGGTATCGATGGGCGGGGAAGGGTCCTTCGGAGGACCTGGATGACTGGCATGTCGCTTATGGCGATACGGATGTGGTTTGATTGTTTTGGTGTGAGGTTTGAAGTTTGAAGTTTAAGGTTTAAAGTTTAAGGGTTTGGATTTCAGCCACAACCGGAATAGATTTCCGAATTTATACAGTCCTTCATGGAACAGATTGAAACGGCTTTCCCGCATGTCCGTACATTTGACCGGAATCTCTAGAAGTTTGCAGCCATCCCGGGAAGCCCGGTGAACAATTGCCACCACGTAGAAGGTATGGTCATCTATGTGCTCAAGATATCGTTTCACCAGGTCTTTTCGGTATCCTTTTGCCGCGATGGAATAGTCGTGATAATTGATGTGCAGCAATCGCCCGGCCAGGCGGATAAAGAGGTTGCTGGCTGCTTTTCGAGACCATGAGCGTTGTTGTTCCCCCGTAATTTTGCTTCCGATGACCATATCCGAACGATCCAGCAGCCGGCAGGCCTCGGGGATGAAATCAAGGCTGATGGAAAGATCCATGTCCACAGTGATAATCCGATCGTAGGCGGCCATCCTGATCCCTTCCCGGAATGCCCGTCCCACACCCCTGGATTCCAGATGAAAAAATCGGACCGAATCATGTTCTTTACTCAATTTCCCTCCCAGATGCACCGTGCCATCCGTGGAGCCGTTGCTGCCCAAAATCACCTCATAAGACCGCTTCAGCACATCCAGGAATGCCAGCAGCCGGCGGGTATTTTTCACCAGCAGGTCTTCCTCGTTGTACACCGGGATAAAAATCGTAATGCCGGAATCTGACATCATACCGCAGGCATCTCCTGTAGCCGGTCTTTTGCAAAATTGGCCCAGATACTCCCGGAAAACTGATCAACGGTTTTCTGAAACCAGACACGCGCCTGACCGGTTTTGCCCTGGTGCAGATAGCAAAGCCCCATGTGGTACAGGACCTCCGCAGCCCGGGACGTTTCCGGATAGGTTTCCATGAGCCATTCAAGTGACTGAAGTGTCTGTTCCCAGTCTTTTTCACGGTAGTGGCACATGGCATAATGATATGCAGCCTGATCCACGATAATGGTCTGGGGAAATTTTTCCATCACCTGGCGAAAATAGATTCTGGCGCTATCGTAATTCTCCTCTGTAAACGCCTTGATGCCCTGATTGTAGGGAAGCACCGGGAATTGGGGGGACAATCGGACCAGAAAATAAATCATCATCAGGACCACGAGACCCGATCCGACACAAACCGCTTTGAAAGCATAACGGTCAAACCCTTTTGAAAACCGTTCTCTGACCATTGCGATCCTGGGATATAGAACCAGAAACAGAATGGCCATCACTGAAAGTAAAACGCCTACGTAGTCCGGCCAGGTTTGTCCATAAGAAAGCCGGACCGTGCTTTTCCGGGGATAGATCAGCATGAATGCGGGCGATACCCGATAGATTTGATCCGCCCCTTCCACCTTCCAGTTGGGATGATAGGACATCTTGATCAGAAGGGGTTTTCCGGGTGACGCATTTTCAATCACAATTTCATCTTCTCCAACCAGCTCCCGGATCGGACCGGCCAGCTCTAAAGGCACCTTTGGAAGGGTTTTTACGTCGGGATCTTTCAAAAAATGAAACCTGCTGCGGTCCTTTTGATCCGCCTTATCTTTGAACACCAGTGGAACAGAGAGATCCCCCAGGCGGAACCATTTGTAGGATAATTTGCGCCAGTCTTTCGTTGAGACCATGACCGGCTTTTGAATGAGCGGTTCCACGTATTTGCCGGAATTGCCCCTGACCCGGTGAACTTCAAAGGGGCCGGACCGGTAAGAGAAATCAAACAAGGGGGATCTTGTGGCCGCGTAAATGGTCTCCGGTTCCACCAGGACGACCTCCCCCACATTGAACAGTTTCAGATGCTCATGGGCCTTCTCCAGATTAAACCGTGAATAGTTGTAATTGGGAATGGGCGTAGAAGGCTTTTGAGACAGTTCCGATTGCAGATAAAAGATAAAGGGAACCGACAGGCTGCCTTGAATGTAAACCCCTTCAAGCGTAGACCTGCCGGAAAAAAACGGCAGGTTTTCAAAAGCCCGCACCGTGCCCGCCCCCTGGTTCCGCATACTGTGCTCATAAACGACCCTGGCGTCTTTTTCGTCACCCCTTAAGAATTCATTGACGGCATTAAAGGGCTTCCACAGGGCCTTTGCCTCAAAGCCGGCGTAGTTGGACCTCGCCCAACTCCTGCAGATGGTCTCCCGGCTGTCCACCCACAGGAACGTCAGCACCAGGACCACCAGGACACCCAGCATTTTCTGGGTGCGGGGGACGGAAACCAATGACCATAAGAACGCGCCCCCGATGACCAGGGAAAACTGAAAAAAGGGCAGAAATCGAATATCCACCAGGCCGAGCCGATACCCGATGAAGTACATGGCCAGGCCGGAAAAGGCGATAAACCAAACATAGGCCCAGGGTTTTGGCAACAGGCCCGGACCATTCCTACTGCGCCTGAAAAACATCCATACGGTTCCAACCACCCCAAAAGCCATGAACGGATAGAGGATGACAGGCAAAACCTCCCGCAGGATCTGATCCCAGCTGAAAAAGATCCACAGGATACTGAACCGGGTGGTATAGGGGAGAAAGGCCATGAGGGGAATCAACCAGAACCCCATGAGACAGAACGCCAGGGTGTTGATTAACAGCAGCCGCTTCAAGTTGGGTCTAAAATTCTTCCTGGAGATGAGGAAAAACAGTGAGGAAAACAGCGCTCCCAGGAGGGTGTATCCGTGGCATAATCCCACCAAAGAGAGTACGACCGCATTGATTCGAAGCCCTTTGTTTTCAGACATGAACCGGTACAGCAAGCCCAGCCACAAAACCGCCAGGGAAAAGCCTAAGCTGTAACAGAATGTGCCGGCCAGGGTGCTGGGGATATTGCCGCCCCACATGGAATTCCCCTCCATAAAGAGAAACGAAAGGGAAAACAAGGCGCCCGTAACGGGGATGGGAAACAGCTGTTTGAGAAAACGAAAGAAAAAATACGTACAGAGGGGAAGCAAAAAAGTGCCCATTACGGTGGTCAATTTAAAGGCAATCTGCAGCGGCATTACCCACGACAACACCGTCATGATCAGAAACGGCAACGGAAAGTAGTTCTGGAGCATGGGAAATCCTGCCAGGTTCCCCTGACACCATCCGGAAATCTTCCCCTTCGGCAACAGATGGTCCTTCAAATACTGGGCCGTGTAGTAATGGGACCCCGTATCCCCGCCGGTGGCAATGTTTTTTGAAAAAAGGGAGGCCGGTTCTAAATAACAGAGAAGAAAAGCAAAAACTGCCCCCATCATCAGGAGATCAAAGAGCATTATTCTCTTTTCGCTACCCTGTTCTATTACCGTCATTTCGCTTTTATCAGGCCTTTCAAAGGGTTTTCGCACCCAAACTGAAAATGTGAAAGCCTATCCACGGATACCACCCATGTCAACAAAAAGCACGGGGATCGTAGAAATTGCGATGTTAACATGTCATAAATCTTGAAATCAATTGACTTAATTCCTTGTTGACCTACTGATTCCCTGAAAAAAACCTTGACATATGCGGCTCTTTTAAGCTTGAATCGCGCTAAGCATTCATTTGTTCGGCTCCATCAATTTCTCAAATCTGGCTAAATATAAATGGGAACCCATTTAAAAAATAGCTGGATAATCCTTTATCGGGTGAACATGTGAAGTCCGCTGATGCCAAAAGTGTGGAACCTACCTGTATGTTTCGACCTTACCACCGAATTAGAATCGCCGCTTTGATAACAACCCTTTTCTGTTTTGGGATGGCATCACAGGCCTCTGGCGCTCCCGAGGGAAATCAAGAACCTTTGCAATCCCACGCGGGTGGGAACATCAATTTAGAGCAAGTATTCTTCATCAAGAATTCTCTTGCCGGGGAAAAGGCGCCGCTGTCACGCCCCACCGGCAGCCCGCCAAGAGAAACAGCCCCTGAAGAGGAATCCACGGCCATGGACATTTTCATGGATGGCGTCGATGCCCTGGATATGGAAGACTTCGAGGAAGCCGCCAGGCTTTTTGAAAAAGCATCCGTCATGGAACCTCAAAACCTGGAACACCAATATTATCTAGGCGTTGCCTATGTACGGCTCAAGAAAAACCGTGAGGCCCTGGAAATATTCGAATCCCTGGTAACTGAGGCGCCGAAGCTTTTTTTCAAGGCATATTTCGACATCGCTACCATCTACAGCAGCGAAAAAAAATACGAAAAAGCCATTGAAACCCTTCAAAAGGCGGAGAAACTCGAACCCGATAGCGGCCGTGTGTTTCTGGATATGGGCTACGCCTATAAGGATTCGGGGAATTACGGCCAGGCCATCAAGTGCTTCAGCCGCGCAAAGGAACTGGATCCTCAATTAAACCAGATATCGATCTATATGACCGGCGCCACCTACCTTGAGGAGGAACAATTTGATCAGGCAGCCCAAATGTTCAAGAAAACGGTTGAACTGGGTCCTGAAACACCCCTGGCTGAAAGTGCCCGGCAAACCATCCCCCGCGTTGAAGAGGCCGCATGGGGTCGCAAACCGTGGTATCTGTTCACCTCCTTTAACTGGGGCTATGACGACAATGTGGCCCGTGACCCGTTACAAGAAGTCACAGGGGGACCCGTCACCGGCGGAATCGGAAAAGGGGATCAATACCAGATTTTTTTCCTGAGGAGCGGGTATAAACTCCTGAACCAGAAAGATATGGAGGTGGGTGTGGGCTACACCCTTTTTTCCCTGGGGTACCGGGACTGGACGGTCGCCAATGTGACCTCCCACAGTCCCCATGCGTATTTCCAGGCGGATTGGGACCCCGTCTTTTTCCGATTTCAGTATGACTTCAGTTATTTTTATTCCGGTGGGAAAAAACAGAGCATCAACCCCCCCATTTACCTGACCTTTGCCAACAATTCCTCCGCCCGGCTTCGCATGCACAGTTTTATGCCCACCATCAGCATCCTTGAACCCTATGATCTAAGAACCGATATAAACCTGGTTTACCAGATTAAGGATTACCTGGACGGTGTGACCGGTGACGCCTCGCGCTACGGCGCCGACGTTACGCAATCCTACCAGATCCCCGGCACCCAGTGCCTGCCCAGAATCGGATATCGAACCGCTTACGAGCCGTCTGCCGATGACCCTTCCACCTACAGCTACCATGAGTTGATGGTCGGGGTCGCGGCCAACATCTATTGGGACATATGGGGAGACCTCTCTTTTGCCTACATGCGGACCCATTACCCTGATTTCACTCGCACCGACGGCCGCAGGGACAGTACCTATACCACGACTTTTTCCCTGAAGCGATATTTGATGGAACGACTCCTGCTTTCTTTTCTATTTATTCATATGAAGAATGATTCCGATTACGTATCGCTTAGTGGTGAAGATCTCTTCACGTTTAAGAAAAATATATATTCACTTGAGATTTCATATGTGTTTTAATTATTCTATAGCGTAAAGGCAACATGACTTAATAACCGCCATCAGGAAGGTAACGCACCATGGTGAAAAATAATCGAACATCGCGACCAGCCCATGACAAAACCAGGCACGGGCTCTGTTTTTTCATCCTGCTGCTGATAATCCTTCTCCCCTTCACCGCCCTTGCCAACGATGTGATCGGTGAAATCAAGCGCGTTAAGGGGTCCGCAACCGTGTCCAGGGAAGGCGTTTCAAAACCGATGAAGGCAACCCGGGGTATGCCGCTGTTTCTGCACGACCAGATCAAAACCGGACCGGATTCAAGGCTGCGAATCGTATTCAAAGACGGCAGCTACATGACCATGGGTGAAAAAGCGAATCTCCATCTGGACCAGTTTGAGTTCGATGCCAAAAAGAAGGAGCGAAACGCCGGGTTTCGCGTGATGTCAGGCAAGTTGAAGGTGTTCGCAAAAGACCTGTTGAAATTCAAGAAAAGGGCTTTTAATGTCAAGACTCCCACCGCCGTTATCGGTGTTCGCGGCACCGTCTATATGGTCTGGGTGGTGGATCAAAATATTACCCAGGTCGTTTGTTTTGAGGGCATGATAGAGGTCGCCAATCAGTTCGATCCATCTCAGTATGTGGATCTTACCAACGGCTTTTCTACTGATGTGATAAAGGATCTGCCGCCCTCGACGAAAGTTCTCCTGAACGAAGAACAAATGCAGGAGCTTCAGAAATCCCTGGGTGAAACCACATTAACCGAAACAACGGTAGAGGAGACAACGGAAGAGTCAACCACCACCATAGCCACCACAACCGAAGCAACCACAACTGTGACCTCAACAACGGCCCCGTCAACGACAACCTCAATACCCGAAACGACCACCACGACTCAGGCACCGTTGAAAGCCTTATCCGCTTCTTCAACCACATCCACCACAACGACGACCACTACTACCACTACAACTACAACTACCACAACCACTACAACCACAACCACAACCACAACCACGACCACTACCACTACCACAACAACGACAACTACCACAACAACAACGACGACCAGTTCAACCACCTCTACCACTTCCACGACCTCAACCACCTCTACCACTTCTACCACCACCTCTACTACCTCTACTACCTCTACTACGTCTACTACCTCTACTACGTCTACCACTTCCACGACCTCAACCACCTCTACCAGTTCGACCACATACCCAACAACGACCTCAACAACCACGACCTTGCCACCACTTCCAGGGCCGCCGGGACCACCGGGCTGATGTTTTTTGGTAACCAATCTTGTTTGTTTCAATGACCCTCAGTGCCAATTTCGAAAAAGAATCAGGATATTTTTCATCCGCCGTAAACCCATTTTCCGTGGGGTTTCTCATTGACCCGGATACTTTGAAGACGTATTATTCCAAAGATTGCAAACTCCAGTCGGCGTTTTTTAACGAGCCGCAGGATTTTTGGAAAAACCAGAAATTTTGCCCACCACAAAGGAGGCTTATGATGAAAGCACATCCGTATTCCTTTTTGACATTATTCCTTGTCACCCTGGCTTTCCTGTTTTCAGGTCAGGCATTGGCTGCGGACATAGACGCAACACTCTCCGACAGTGACGACACATCCTCTTTTCAGGTAAAGAACTCCGAAAGCACCAATAATGTCTTGATGAAGGTCCAGAGTGGCGGGAAAGTGGGCATCGGGACGACAGACCCTCAAGAGAAACTAGATGTCAATGGAAATGTTGAAATCAGCGGAGAAGCTGGTAAACTGGTGTTTCCAGGTTCACATTATGATGCAAAAATCGAACTTTTCAAAGGTGGGGAAGAAAAAATAGGGACAGCCGAGCATCAATTGAAGCTCATTGCAGGAGGAAGTGAATCAACAGGAAACATAGCCTTTTTTGGTGGTTCAACAGAAGTCATGAGAGTTGATACAGATGGTCTCAAGGTCGGCATCCGTACGACGGACCCCAATTCAACCCTGCATGTGAACGGTAGTTTTTCCGTCAAGAGAACCGCCGTTACTGGAAGTGCCAGCTCATCCGGCGAGGTGATCATTGGCGTTACAGATACCACCGCAGCGCGCGCTATAACACTTCGTAGCGTCGATTGCGTTCAGGGTCGAATCATCATCATCAAGGACGAATCAGGCGATGCTGGAACCTTCGCTATTACTGTCGATACAGAAGGCACTGAAACAATTGATGGGGCCGATGCATACCCCATAAACACAGACTACGGTTATGTAAAAGCATATTCAGATGGTTTCAACTGGTTCATCATTGGAGCATCTCCTCCCCCTCAATAAAACGGTCATTTCTGTGAAAAACGGGCCTGCCGTTATGGAGGGTTGGCAAGAGCGAATTGTATTTTAATCATCTTGCCAAATAGAAGACAAAAAAACATGCGCCCGTTCTACCCGACCTCGCGCCTGCATGAAGGAGGGCACCTCCCATGTTAAAAATAAGATTACCAAAACTGGTATTTGTTGTTCTTTTGCTGATGCCCTCCCTGGCCCACCCTGCGGGACTGACGATCGGTACCGGTAGCCAGATGGCTTTAAACGACGGTAGCCTGAATGTGGGCGGTAATGTTGCCATTACAGGAACGCTGACCGTCGGATCAGGTTCGCTTGCCCTGACAGGAAACTGGTCCAACAGCGGCGCCTTTACCCCTGGTACAGGGACCGTTACGTTTAACGGGACCAACCAATCCATCTCAGGCGCCACGACATTTTATAACCTGACCAAAAACGTCACGACCGCAACAACCCTCACTTTTCAAAACGGCAGCGCAAGTAAAACAACCATCACAAACACCCTAAACCTGCAAGGCGCCAGCGGGCAATTGCTATCGCTTGAAAGTGACTCCACGCCCCAGTGGGAGATCGAACCGCAAGGTACGCGAACGATTCAATATCTGAACGTGCAGGGATCAAAAAACGTCAACGCTGCCGATATCGATGCAAGGGGAAAAAACTGCACGGATTCCGGTAACAACACAAACTGGATTTTCCAATACCAACCCCCCACCCTGACCTCTTTTTCCCCCACGGAAGGCGGCACCACCACATCGGTCACCATCACCGGCACTAACTTCACCGACGCTACAGCCGTAGGATTCGGGGGAACAGCCGCATCCAGCTTTACGGTCAATTCATCTACACAGATCACCGCCATCGTCGGTAGCGGATCAACCGGCAAGGTCACCGTCACCACGCCGGACGGCACCGCCACCTCCACATCTGACTTTACCTTTTACAGTTCACCCACAACCCCTTCATTTTCACCGGCCGCAGGCGGCACCGACACATCGGTCACCATCACCGGAACCAACTTCACCGGCGCCACAGCCGTCGGATTCGGCGGAACGACCGCGTCCAGCTTTACGGTCAATTCATCCACACAGATCACCGCCATTGTCGGTAGCGGATCAACCGGTAAAGTAACCGTCACCACACCGGGCGGCACCGCCACCAGCACCAGTGACTTCACCTATAACGCTGTGGTTGTTGGAACCTACTACGTAAGCATTGAAAGCGGAAACGACTCCAATGACGGCAGCGCCGCCCACCCATGGAAGACCCTTCATCACGCCATTTCCCAGTTAAACGGAGGAGGCACCGGAAACTACGTCCTGCATGTGGCTCTGGGAACGTATAGTGTCGCCAACGAAGCGGACACCCAAATGATCCTCTCCCAGAGCAATGTAATTCTCATGGGAGAAAGAGGCAGCGCACCCATTATAGATGGGGCAAATGCCGCCAACTGGCCAGACGGGATAAAAATCACGGGTTCCCATATCCACCTCAAAAACCTTTTCTTCACAGGTTTTACCGGCGAAAACGGTACCGGCATCAACATTGTTGCGGGTTCGGACAACGCCATTACCGAGTGCAGGGTTTACGGGAACTATGACGGTATCTCCGTCTGGCAATCGGATAATTGTACCATTCAAGACTCCGAAATCGACAACAATAATTTTGATGGCATCAGCATCAGTGAAAGCGCCAACAGCGTTATCACCCGAAACACCATCCATGACAACTATGAAGAAGACAACAGTGACGGGATTATTGTTCAAGCCTGCAGTCCGGAAATCAGCCGGAACAAAATTTATGACAACCGTTTCAATATCTCTGTCCAAGCTTATGGAAGTGAAGTGACCTCTCCCACCATCAAGAACAATCTGATCTATGAAGTAACTTCAGGGGAGGTTGACTTCGGCATCCTTATGGGCAGCAACGATTCCTCTACGGTGGCACCGAAGATCCATCACAATACCATAGACAAGGGCACCTACGAGGGGATCATCGTAGAAAGATATGGGACCAGCACCATAAGTCCCGAAATCAAATATAACATCATCACTAACTTTCAACAGTATGGTATCCAAAACAGTTCCGGCACCCCCACCATCAACTACAATGACGTTTGGAATAACGGCAACAGTGCTGCTGACAACTACAAAGACTGTACAGCAGGGGCCAACGATATTTCCTTAGATCCGAAATACGCCAGCTACTCACTCCAGTCAACTTCTCCCTGCATCAACACCATTCCCTCCGGTGAAGGGGATCCCGTAACCCTCGATTACCCCGGTTACAAACGTCCCCGTCCCGGGAAAACAACAAGGGACATGGGGGCCTATGAGTATGTGGCAGATGTAACCAACAATTACACACTCCCCGGCGGCACGGGGGTGTCCACGGACTACCGCATTTTTACCGTCCCCCTGAACCTGGGAACCGGCGCGGACATGCTGACGGCCATGGAAAACGTTCTGGGGACCTATGATCCCACCCGCTGGCGTGGTTTTCTGTATACGGGGACCCTTTACCGGGAATTCAACTCAAGTCAATTCGCATCTTACAACATCAAACCCGGGATGGGCTTCTGGATCATCACGACCTATACCGACAATATCCCTTTTGAAGCAAAACCGGCTCCGGACGGGGTCGATTATGTGATGGAATTGCAGCCGGGATGGCACCTCATCGGCCTGCCCTGGACCAGCACTCAGATCACCCTGAACCGCATCAATGTCACAGACGGGGTATACACCTATGCCATCACCAGTTTAAACAACAATCTTACCCAGAAGATTATGTGGGATTTCACCGGGGAAGACACCCTCTACAATGGTTATGTAAGGCGGAGCACTGTCGGCTTTCGCCTTCAGAACAATAAGGGGTATTTTTTCAAGGTTCTGGGCGACAATCCCATAAGGCTGATCATACCCCACGCTGATACCCAAGCCCAAAGCGACCCCGTTGACATGGCCCCGAACCAAACAAATACAAATGAGGACGACGAAGCACCTCCGCCGCCCCCGGGTGAAGCGCCCATCCCGGATATCAAAGCCAACGGGCAGGACGGGCCGGTTTCAGTATCCTCCGGGGGTTCGATATCTGTTTCCGTGAGTCTTGATCCCGGAGCGTGGAGCGGTCGGTACGCCGACTGGTGGGTGGCCCTTCACACCCCATTTGATTACCCCCTGGACTGGTATACATACGTGTATCCCGACGGTTGGCGGTACGGTGTCCATGTCTGCGCACAGACGCCCCTTTATGAGCTTGCACCCTCATTCAACGTACTGAATACGGTCCTTCCAGCGGGAAATTACATCTTCTACTTCGCCGTTGACGGCAATAATGACGGAGAAACTGACGCCACCTGGCTGGATTATGTGGAAGTAAACGTCGAATAGCCGGGACAAACATCTTCTCCCTATTCTATTTGCCTTGACCTGCCCCCTTATTCCTAAATTTAATAATCCTTTGACATGGCGACTGGGTCGTGGTTACAATAACCATAATCAGATGAAAGGTTTAGTAGTGTGGGATATTGTGCAATCAAGAACAGTCTGCATAAGAGATCCAAAAATTCATTTGATCAAATTGCTCAAGATGGCCCGTAAGAAAAACGAGATGTTTTTGGCTTTATATGGAGATGATAAAATGTCCGGAAAAAGGATGATCAATTTCATGGCAGGGTTGTTGTTTCTTGGGATCTTTTGTTTGTGCGGTGGGGCGTTCGGGGCTTTACCTTACGACGATGCCGGTTTGACCTCCGAAAAGGCGGCGGGATACGCCCGGATCCCCTCCGAGGTGGTCTTCATCGACCCGTCGGTTCCGGAGATGGAAAAAATTGTGGCACAGCTGCCCGAAAGGGCCGAGGTGGTGCGGCTTTCGCCGGGGATAGATGGCGTCGCGCAGATATCAGCTCATCTTGCGAAAAAGCGGGATCTTTCCGCCATCCACATCATCTCCCACGGGAATGCCGGGCATTTTGTCCTGAACGGAATGCGGATCGATGGGGACTTTCTGAAGGACCATGGCCACGGAATCTCCGGGTGGGGCCGGTCCCTGACCGAGAACGGCGACATCCTGTTCTATGCCTGCAATCTGGCGGCAACAGACGAAGGGAAAACGTTTGTTGGAAAATTTGCCGACCTTAGCAGTGCAGATGTCGCGGCTTCAATTAATAACACTGGGAGCGATGTTTTTGATGGTGATTGGGAATTGGAATATGGAATTGGGGTGATCGAAACCACGGAATTTGTGATGGACAATTCTTATGAATATATGCTTACAGATTGGACAGTTGATAAAAATGATGATTCAGGGGCAGGGAGCCTTAGAAATACGATTGCAGGAGCCGCCACCGGGGATACAGTAAAGTTCGATGCTAACTATACTATTACATTAGATTCATCAATAACTATCGATGATAAAAACCTAATTATAGATGGCGAAACCAACTCTATAGTAATTTTGAACGGCGGAACATTTATTCCTTTTAGAATTACAGGCACTTCAGCTCTTACTTTTGACTCAGTGACACTGCAAGATGATGTTAGCGCAGGAGGTGTAATTCAAGATGATTCATCAGGGCTATTAACACTAACAGATGTTACTTTAAAGGGTAACGTAGATGCTGATGGCGGATCCGGGGGAGTAACCGTAACAGGCGCATTAACGTTAACCGGCAGTTGTACTATCGATACTGATGGGAGTACAGACGCGAATATTAGTATAACAGGTACAGTCGACGGTGCAGCAGCCAATACTCAGGATCTTACCCTGAACGCGGGTACCGGCGGAACCATTTCAGTAACCGGCGCAGTTGGTGGAAATACCAGCCTTAAACATTTGATAGTAGCTAACAGCAACGGGGCTACATTCACCGACAATGTAACTATCGGAACACAGATAACTCTGTCGGATACAACTGCGACCGCCGATATAACATTTTCGAGAACTCTTGTAACACCGACACTCACCACGACGGGGCAGGGATACAATGTCAACCTTCACGGAGATGGAACCATAATCACGAATCACGTCGAGTTCTTGAATACAGGGACGTTAGTACTGGGGAGCGCCTCCGGTGACACATTGACCTTCAACGACGGCATATCAATCGGAAGTGCCAGTCAACCATCCGGTACAACCCTTAACGGAACCGTAACCACATCAAATGATCCCGTGGCTCTGGGCACAATAACGGTAAGCGGCGACTCAACTGTAAATCCGGCCGGAGGAGCCGTTACCTTAGGGGCCATAACCATCAACGACACCAAAACATTAACCGTGGGCACCGGCAATACGGGAGCCGTATCATTCGGCTCAACAATCAACAGCGCCTCCGCCTACACGGGCAACCTCACAATTAACACGGACGACACCGCCACATTCTCAAATCACGTTGGCGGAGCAACGGCCATCGATACCCTCACACTCACCGCCGGAACCGTTTCTGCGGGCGCGAGCGATATTACGGCAGGAACAATAGCGGTGGATGGCGGGACATTCGGACAGGCGGCATCCCCAACAGGAAACTGGGATGTGGGTAACGTTACAATCGCATCCGGCGCCGCAATGAACGCCACAACCGGTGGTTTTAATGTCAGCGGCAATTGGGACAACGCCGGAACATTCAACCATAAAAACGGCACGGTGACCCTTGACGGGGGAAGCCAGTCTATCTCCGGACCGACAACATTCTACAATCTGGAAAAAAACACCGAAACCGCCGCCACCCTCACATTCCAGAACGGAACGGCCAACAAAACCATCGTGGCCAACACCCTGCAACTTGAGGGAGGGTCCGGGGCGATTCTGTCCCTGCGCAGTTCATCCGCCGGCAGCCAATGGGAAATCGACCCGGGGGGAACCCGCACCATCAACTACCTCGATGTCAAGGACTCCAAAAATGTAAATGAAACAGCCATCAATGCTGCCGGCACCAACAGTGTCTCTTCCGGCAACAATACCAACTGGACCTTCAATATCATAACACCTAACACATACTACGTGAATATCCAAAACGGAGACAATTCCCTGGACGGGTTAAGCAGCGCCCATGCCTGGGAAACCCTGCATTATGCCATCGACCAGATAAACGGGGGAAGCGCCGGGAGTGTTGGAAGCGGCTATACGCTGAATGTTTTATTGGGCGCCATCTACAACACCGAGAACGGAGAGGCGAATAGTGAACTCACCATTTCTCAGGACTATGTCACGATCATCGGTGAAACAGGGAGCGGACCGATTATCAATGGAACCGGCGCCACCAGTTGGCACTACGGGATAAAAATCGACGCTTCTAACGTCACTCTTAGAAACCTCTATGTCACGGGCTTCACCGGTACAGACCCTTCGGGAACGGGCATCGAAATTGTTTCAGGGTCAAACAACACCATTGAGAACTGCTGGGTGTATGGCAACCATGACGGCATCTCTGTCTGGCAGTCTGCCAATTGTACAATTCAGGGCTGCGAGATTGACAACAATAATTTTGACGGGATCAGTATCAGTGAAAGCGCCGGCAGCATCATCACCCAAAACACCATCCATGATAATTTTGAAACAGATAACAGTGACGGGATTATTGTTGAAGCCTGCAGCCCGGAAATCAGCCGAAATACCATCTACGACAACCGGTTCAATATCTCGCTCCAGGGGTCTGAAACGGCTCCCACTTCACCGACTATCAAAAACAACCTGATCTATGAATTGACATTAGACGAAGTGCATTATGGCATTATTATGGGCGGTAGCACTGGCACTGTAAGCCCGCAGGTATACCATAATACCATAGACGGCAGTTTGTATCAGGGGATTCATATAGCGGAAACCGGCAACACTCCCATTATCAAATACAATATTGTCACCAATTGCCGGCAGTCCGGTATTCAGAACAGCGGCAACCCCACCATTGACTACAACGATGTCTGGCACAACGGTCCTGACCCCTACGATAGAAACTACGACGGCTGCACCGCCGGCGCTCATGACATCTCCCAGGACCCACAGTACGCCAGTCACACCCTTGCTGTCACGTCCCCCTGCATCAACGCCATTCCCATTGGCAATCCTCCCAACGATCCGGTAATCGACGATTTGGATAGCACTGAGATACGACCTTACGGCTCCGGATTTGACATGGGTTGCTATGAAAACGACAATCTGCCCGCTGTGACAACCACTGCTGCATCATCCATTACCGCAAACTCGGCCTCAAGCGGTGGAACTGTGACCTCCTCAGGATCAGAGACTTCGGTGACGGCAAAAGGCGTGTGCTGGAGTGCCTCCGCCAATCCTACTATTGCCTTGACTACCAAGACAACTGACGGTACCGGACTTGAGGCCTTTACCAGCAGCATCACAGGGCTCACTCTCAACACCACCTATCATGTGAGGGCATACGCAACCAACGGCGAAAACGTGACCGGCTACGGAAGCGACAAAACTTTCACCACTTCTGCCGTAACCGCCCCCACCCTAAGCTCATTTTCTCCCACCTCCGGTGGTACGGGAACATCCGTCACCATCACCGGAACCAACTTCACCGACGCCACTGCCGTCAAATTCGGCGTAACCGCCGCATCCAGTTTTACAGTGAATTCGGCCACCCAGATATCCGCCATTGTCGGCAGCGGATCAACCGGTAAGGTCACCGCCACCACATCGGGTGGGACGGCTACCAGCACCGGTGATTTTACCTACACTACCATCGCAGCGGGGACCTATTACGTGAACATTGCAACCGGGAACGACTCTAATGATGGGAGCGCGGACCACCCCTGGAAAACCCTTCACCATGCCATGTCCCAGATAAACGGAGGCGGCGCCGGGACCTATGTCCTGCGTGTGGCTTTGGGGACGACTTACAACGTTGCCAACGGCGAAGCCGACAGCCAGATGCTTCTCAGCCAGAGCAATGTAACAATTAAAGGAGAAAGCGGCAGCGCACCCATCATTGACGGAACAAACGCCCAGACCTGGACCAGGGGCCTTGAAGTCACCGGGTCAGATGTGACCCTGGTAAATCTGTACGTCACCGGATTTTCCGATACGAATGAAGAAGGCATCAGGATCTCGGTGGGCACCGGAAACGAAATCCGTTACTGCAACGTTTATGGGAACAGCTGGGGCATCAGGGTAAACGAGGCCACCAACACCACCATCAAAAACTGCGATATTTACAGCAACACCACCCATGGTGTTGATATCGTTCAGAGTACCGGAACGTCTGTGGTTGACAATAAAATCCATGACAACCCCCAGTACGGAATCCGTGTTGAATCCAGCCCGGAAATCAGCAGAAACGCGCTCTACGATAATCAATTCGGCGTCTTTTTGGATGCTACAACCGCGAGCACCGTATCCCCGGTCATCAAAAACAATGTGATTTATGAAGTCGTATCGAACGCCATGTCCTACGGCATCTTCATGCGATCCAACAACGCATCCGTGGTCAATCCGAAAATATATCACAACACCATCGACGGCGGAAAACTTGACGGCATCAAAATGGAAAAAGATGGCAGCAGTTCCTCCGCCCCCATTATCAAATACAACATCATCACCGAGTTTGGTCAATACGGCATCAATAACAGCGGCGCTGGCCCGGCCATTGACTACAATGATGTGTGGAATAATACCGCAAGCAATTATGAAGGTTGTACAGCGGGCACAAACGATCTTGATCCTCCGATGAATCCTCTTTATGTTACCGGTAGCTATTCACTCCAATCAGCTTCTCCCTGCATCAACACCATTCTGTCTGGGGATCCCGTAACTCTCGATTACTCCGGTTACAAACGTCCCCGCCCCGGGAAAACAACAAAAGACATGGGGGCCTACGAGTATGTGGCAGATGTAACCAACCATTACACATTGCCCGGCGGCACAGGAGTGTCCACGGATTATCGTATTTTTACCGTCCCCTTGAATCTGGGAACCGGCACCGACATGCTGACAGCCATGGAAAATGTTCTGGGAACCTATGATCCCACACACTGGCGTGGATTTCTGTATACGGGGACCAGTTACAGGGAATTTAACTCGAGTCAATTCGCATCGCATACCATCGTTCCGGGAATGGGTTTCTGGATCATCACCACCTATACCGATAAAATCCCTTTTGAAGCGAAACCCGCCCCGGACGGGGTAGACTATGTGATGGATCTGGAACCGGGCTGGCACCTGATCGGCCTGCCCTGGCTCAGCACTCAGATCACTCTAAGCAGCATCGAGGTCACAGACGGGGTACACACCTATGCCATCAGCAGCGTGAACAACGATCTCACCCAGAGGTTTATGTGGGATTACACCGGGAGCGGACCGGACAATGGTTATATAAAGCGGAGCGCTGTCGGCTTTCGTCTCCAGAACAATAAGGGTTATTTTTTCAAGGTTCTCGCAGGAACAATAAGGCTGATCATACCCCACGCCGATAACCAAGCCCAAAGCGCCCCCGTTGATATACCCCCGAACCAAACAAATACAAATGAGGACGACGAAGCACCTCCGCCGCCCCCGGGTGAAGCGCCCATCCCGGATATCAAAGCCAACGGGCAGGACGGGCCGGTTTCAGTATCCTCCGGGGGTTCGATATCTGTTTCCGTGAGTCTTGATCCCGGAGCGTGGAGCGGTCGGTACGCCGACTGGTGGGTGGCCCTTCACACCCCATTTGATTACCCCCTGGACTGGTATACATACGTGTATCCCGACGGTTGGCGCTACGGGTTCCATATCTGTGCACAGACGCCCCTTTATGAGCTCACCCCCTCATTCAACGTGCTGAATACGGTCCTTCCAGCGGGCAGTTATATTTTCTACTTTGCCGTTGACGGCAATATGGACGGAGAAACTGACGCCACCTGGCTGGATTATGTGGAAGTAAACGTCGAATAAAAAGCGACAGCAATGTTTTTAGAGTCTCCACCGCCTGAAAATGACCGGTTGAAACCTGATGATACGTTCCATTTCTCGTGTCACAGTGAACTTTCCTGTTTTAACGCCTGTTGCCGCAACAAACACCTGCCCCTGACCCCCTATGACATTCTGAGGATCAAAAGCAATCTCGACATTCATTCCGATGATTTTCTGGCCCGATATGTGGTCTATCGGCCGGACCCGGAGTCCGGTTTTCCCATTTTATCCATAAAGATGCTTGGAGAAAATGCAGTCTGCCCGTTTGTAACCCCCGAAGGGTGCGCCATATACCATGACCGACCCACGGCATGCCGCTTATACCCTCTGGGGCGATCTTCGGGCATTGATCCGGAGAGAAGCAAACCGGAGGAATTTTACTCGTTGCTTCATATCACCCGCTGCGACGGCCTCAAAGAAGACAAAGGCTGGACGGTTTCCCAATGGGTGAAGGACCAGGGCCTTTTACCCTATATTGACATGAACGACAAGATGCTCGATATCCTGTTTGATCCCCGAAGAGATCCTTCTACACCCATAGTAGAATCCCAGCAACAGAAAGTAATGGTGGCCTGCTACAATCTGGACATGTTCCGAGAATTTGTCTTTGAAACCCCGTTTTTAAAACGATTCGAAATTGATGATGATATCGCCCAGCGCGTCAAGACCGATGACGCAGCGCTTCTGACCCTGGGGTTTGCCTTCCTCAAAAAAGCCTTGTATGTCTAAAACCCTCTAAAAACGATAAATTTCTTGACTTGCTTCCCCCGTTTTGGTAGTAGCTGAGTCTTTTTTGACATCCAAAGGGAGCATTCAAATGGCAGGGTCATTCCTCACGGCACAGGGGCTTTCATCAGAACAACTCCTTGAAATCTTTGATCGGATCAAGGTTTTAAAGCATGACATGAAGCAGGGAAAAACCCTTGATGTGCTTCAGAACAAAGTGATCGGCATCCTTTTTGAGAAACCATCCACCCGCACCCGCACCAGTTTTGAATCGGCCATTCTCAGGCTGGGAGGTTCCGCCATTTATCTGCCGGTGGCGGATCTTCAAATCAACCGGGGGGAACCCATCAAGGATACGAGCCGCATGTTCGGCAGCTATCTGGATGCACTGGTAGCAAGGGTCTTTGAACATCAAACCGTTGAAGATCTTTCCCGATATTCCGGAATACCGATCATCAACGGCCTGAGCGATCTGGCCCATCCGACCCAGGCCGTCTGCGACATTTTCACGGTTCTCGAAGTGAAGGGGCAGGTGAAAGGGCTGAAGCTGGCCTATATCGGCGACGGCAACAACGTATGCCACTCATTGCTGATGGTCTGCGCTCTGGCGGGGATGCATATGACGGTTGCATGCCCCAAAGGATATTGCCCCAACCCGGCCATCCTCCACAAAGCCGAAAGCATTGCCGCGCAAACCGGGGCGCAGCTCTCTGTCCTTGAAAGCCCCAAGGAAGCGTCCGTGGGCGCCCATGTTCTTTATACGGACGTGTGGGTCAGTATGGGAGAGGAAGAGGAAGAAAAAACAAAGCTGGAGATTTTTAAGGGGTACCAGATAAATGCGGATCTTCTAAAAATGGCAGCAGAAAATGCCCATGTGATGCACTGCCTTCCCGCCCACAGGGGCCTGGAAATCACGGAGGAGGTCATAGAGGGGCCCCGTTCCATTGTCTGGCAACAGGCTGAAAACAAAATGTACGGGGCAGCCGGGATCCTGGATCACTTCGTTTCCTGACGCCGTTATTCCACCGCAAGAACCGCAGATCCATAGCCCACCACCCATTGACCACGGCCTTCCGGAAAATCGTCCCCGCTGTTGCGGTAATAAAGCACCGACCCTTTCTTACACCCCTGCGCCAAGGCAAACTTCATGACGGCCAGAACCGGTCCGATGCCGCAAAGAATCTGGTTGTCGTACCCCCATGTTTTTTCCAAGCCCTCGCAATCCATTGCCTGCAGCTTTAAAAGGGTTTTCTCATCTGTCTTCGTAACGAGATCGTAGCTGGGGTCGTGCAACATGTCCGTGCTGGCTACCACCAGCAGGCGCTTTTTTCTCGAAAGGGCCTCCAGCGCCTCCACAAGAGCATCCAGGGTTTCGGGGTCGTGATCCCCCATGAGTGCCACCACCATTTTGGCTTCCGGCAATGCGGCCTGGACGAAGGGGATTTCGTTTTCAGCCGAATGTTCACCCCGGTGAGGTCCATAATTAAAAAATATTCGGGGGCTGGCCCCCGCCAGTATTTCCGCCGCTTCCGTATCCAGCGCCCCTTTCCCCAAAGGCGTTTCAATAAAATCGCCATCCATAAGGGCCACGCCTGGGAAACCGCGGGAATGGCTGAATCCCAGCACCAGCACCGTTTCCGGCTGGCCCGCTTTCCGGGCGTTATCCTTGATGGCCCGAAAGGTATAGCCGGCCACTTTCCCGGAATAAATGTATCCGGCATGGGGAGCAATGGCCGCCACAATCCGGCCCTCAACGGCCTCAGGCTGTGCGTTTTCCATATAAGATTCAATAATTTGTTTCAATTCCTGTCTGTTTCCAGGGAACCACCGTCCGGAACCATGGGCCTGACGGGTAACGATTTCAGAAGCGTTTGCCATTTTCAGTCCCTCCCAAACAAAATAATTTGGCGCAGCCATAAGCATCACCACACCAAAAACAAACAGCAGCATGGGTTTTGTGGCCGCACCTTTCATGCACCGATAAGCCGACTGTTTCAAAACGCAACTCCTTGCTTATTAGTAACCATCTCCTGCCCCCTGACAACTGCCCCCTGCACCCTTGCAACAGCGTTTCAGGAAACCACCTCACAGACACTTCCCCCAAGAAGGCTTTCCACTTCCTCAAAAAACTGAGGGCACGGCAGGATACTGTACCGGAAATGGGCGGAAATCATGACCGGGTTATCCGCCTGTGACCCCACCCTGAACATAAGCTTGCAATTTCCGGGATACTTGAAAACCGCATCCTTTAAACCCTCCAGAGCCGTTTTTGAAGATCTCTCCTTTTCGAGCGAAATGATAACCGCCCTGGCAGCTTTCAACTCCAACCCATGGAGCGATTTAATTTCCTTGGCAATTACCTTTGCGGATTTATCACCGATTTCAACAGTTCCGGTGACCAAGAGCGGCTCGTCACCCTTCAAAAGCGGCGCTGCCTCAGCAAATACATCGGGAAATACGATCACCTCCGTGGAACCGGTTAGGTCTTCCAGATGCATGATGGCCATTTTATCTCCCCGTTTGGTACGCTTGAGCTTGAGGCTCTCCACCACGCCTGCCAGTTTTACGTGATCTTTATCCTTCTGTGTGGGAAGGTCGTTCACCAAACAGGTGGAGAAGCGTTTAATGGCCTGGTGAAGACTGTCCAGGGGATGCCCCGTAATGTAAAACCCCAGGGCCTCCTTCTCCCGCTTGAGTTTTTCTTTTTCGCCCCATTCCGACAGATCCGGCAATTCAAGCAGCCCGCCGGCCTCCCCTTCTCCCAGGTCAAGGGACCCGAACATATTGAGCTGGTTGGGGTCATGTCGCCCGCCGCAAAGCCTGAGAGCGTCATCCAGCGCCTCAAAAAGCCTGGAACGAAAGGCCTTGGTGAAATCGAACGCCCCGCATTGAATCAGGCCCTCCAGGACCCTGCGGTTGACCTTGCTCCCTTCCATGCGACGACAGAAATCCAACAAACCACTGAAATGCCCATGGGCGTCTCGTTCCGCAATCACCAGTTCCACGGCTTTTAACCCTACGTTCTTCACCGCAGCCAATCCAAACCGGATCTGGTCTTCCACAACCGAAAAATCCGCCTGGCTCTCGTTCACATCCGGCGGCAGAATCTGAATGCCCATGGTGCGGCACTCAGCGATATTCTTGATGGTTTTATCCTGGTTTCCCATATCCTGGGTCAGGAGGGCACACATGAACTGTACCGGGTAGTGGGCCTTGAGATAGGCGGTCTGGTAAGCAATCATGGCGTAAGCAGCGGAATGGGACTTGTTGAATCCGTACCCGCCGAACTTTTCGATCAACCCGAACAATTTTTCCGCCATTTGCGCCTTAACGCCGTTTTCCTTGGCGCCATCGATAAACCGGGCCCGATGCCTGGCCAAAACCTCGGGCTTTTTCTTTCCCACCGCCTTTCTGAGTTCATCGGCTTCGGCCATGGTGTATTTGGCCAGCACCTGGGCAATTTTCATCACCTGTTCCTGGTATAAAATAACCCCGTAGGTCTCTTTCAGAATGGGCTCAAGCTGCGGCAGGAAATAGGAGACTTTGATCTTACCATGCTTTCCGTTGATGAAATCGTCCACCATGTTGCTGCCGAGAGGACCCGGCCGGTAAAGGGCCACCAGGGCGATGATATCCTCGAAAGTTTCGGGGCTGAGCTTCCGCAAAATCTCCTTTATCCCTGAGCTTTCCAACTGGAATACGCCGGTTGTTTTGCCATCCGCACACAACTGATAGGTGCCTTTGTCTTCCAGAGATATCCGGTCCAGGTCGATTTTCATACCGGTAGACGCTTCGATGAGCTTTAGCGCTTCTTTGAGTACGGTCAAGGTTTTAAGACCCAGGAAATCAAACTTGATCAATCCCAGCTGCTCCACCTTGTCCATGGTAAACTGAGCCATGATCTCACCCTTGCTCCCTTTATAGAGGGGCAGATATTCCGTGAGCGGCCGATCGGAAATGACCACCCCGCACGCGTGGGTGGATGCGTGCCGGGCCAGCCCCTCGAGAGAACGGGAGATGCTCAACAGTTTCTTGGGGGTTCCCGGGCTCTTTTCAAGGATATTCAGTTCCGGCTCTTCCCGGATCGCCCTGTCCAGTTTAACCCCGGGCCCCTCAGGCACCAGTTTGGCAATCCGGTCCACCTCGCTTAAAGGCACATTGAGGGTTCGGCCCACATCCCGTATGACGCCCCTGGCCTTCATGGTGCCGAAAGTGATGATCTGGCTCACATTGTTTCGCCCGTATTTGTCCGCCACATATTGAATCACCTGATCCCTGCCATGAATGCAGAAATCAATATCGATATCGGGCATGCTGATTCGTGCCGGGTTGAGAAAGCGTTCGAAAAGAAGCCCGTATTTAATGGGCTCGATATTGGTAATGTTGAGGCAGTATGCCACCAGTGAACCGGCGGCCGACCCCCGCCCGGGACCGACGGCGATGTCGTGATTCAGGGCATAGTCGATAAAATCCGCCACAATGAGAAAATACCCGGCAAAGCCCATTTTCATAATAACTTTGAGTTCATATTGCAGCCGTTCCTCGTACTCCCGGCGCAATTCAGACGTCATTTGACCTTCTTCATCTTCTTTCCGGGTCAGCCGCTTTTTTAGTCCTTTCCGGGCCACTTCGATCAACATGTCGTCCAGGCTTTGATTTCCCGGTACCTGGAACACCGGAAATTTGTACTCGCCAAACCGCATTTCATATTTGCAGAGAGCCGCCACATGGGCCGTATTGTTCAGGGCTTCTGTGTAGTCCGGAAGCGCCTCTTCCATCTCAGCCCTGGTTTTAAAATAAAATTCGTCTGAAGAAAATCTAAGGCGTTTTTCCTCGTCGACACTTTTTCCCGTCTGAATGCAGAGCAGGACGTCATGGGCTTCGGAATCTTCTCGGTTCAGATAG
>JABGPV010000210.1 GCA_018644785.1 Deltaproteobacteria bacterium
TTCCCAAGTGGATGCTGTGAGTTTGGCCGTTACCACGGAGATGCACTTTGAAGTGGCAAAAGACGTGCTGGCGAACAATGTTCACATGCTCATTGAAAAACCCATAACCTACGACCTGAAAGAAGCGGACAAGCTGATCCAGATGGCCCGTGATCGGAACCGGGTTCTACAGGTGGGTCTCATTGAGCGATTTAATCCGGCCATCAAAAAACTGGAACCCCTTCTCAAAAACCCTGTTTTCCTGGAATCGCACCGAATGAACCTGTTTACAACCCGGGGGCTCGATGTGGACGTGGTGCTTGATTTGATGATTCATGATCTGGACATTATCCTCCACCTGGTCCAGAGCACCGTAAAAGAGATCCATGCTGTGGGGATGCCCGTCATCACGGAAAAGACGGACATCGCCAATGTTCGTCTTATTTTCGAGGACGGAACCGTGGCAAATTTGACCGCCAGCCGTGTTTCGGGGAAAATGTTGCGAAAAATCCGTGTGTTTCAGCCGGATGCCTACTTTTCAGCGGATTGCGGAAAACGTCAACTCACCGCCATTAAGCTGGATTCCACGTCCAAGGATGCCAATGATTTCCCTGAAGTTGCCACCAGTAAAGAGATATATGATGCGAGTGATCCGCTGGCCGATGAAATCTCTTCCTTTGTAAATGCTGTCCAGAGTGGGGCCGATCCCATCGTGACAGGAGAGGATGGGCGGAATGCATTGAGCGTCGCCTTGAGCATCATTCATCAGATCGAGCGAGGCTGTCAGAATTTCGAGCCCATCTGCAAATAGGGGGGACCGGAAACGGGTCCTTCTGGTGGCGGCGGAAGCCTCTGCCGACCTGCACGGCGCCAACCTGGTTCATGCCATGGAACGGTTATGCCCCGAAGTCGTATTTTGCGGAATCGGGGGGGACAACATGGGACGTGCCGGCGTGAAGCGTTTTATCGCGTCCGCGGATATGGCCGTGGTGGGTTTGACGGAGATCTTTGGAAAGTTTCGCATCCACATAAAGGCTGCCAATATACTCAAGTCCATTTTTAAACATCACCGCCCCGATCTTCTGATCCTGATTGATTATCCTGGTTTTAACCTCCACATGGCTGGAATTGCCAAAAAAATGAATATCCCTGTTCTTTACTACATCAGTCCTCAGGTATGGGCGTGGCGGCGGAGCAGGGTCAAAAAGATCGCCAAACGGGTGGATAGAATGGCGGTCATTCTCCCTTTTGAGAAGCCTTTTTTTCAGAAAAGCGGCATCCATGTGGATTATGTGGGGCACCCATTGATAGACGCTTTTGAAAAAAATGCGATGGCGTTGAATTCCGCAATCCGCAATCCGCAATCCGCAATGGACCGTCCCGTTGTTGGACTGGTTCCCGGCAGTCGAAGGGAAGAAATTTTGAACCTCTTGCCGGTCATGATGAAGGCCGGGGAAATCCTTAAAGCCCAATATCCTCGGATCCGGTTTATCCTGCCCCTTGCGGGGACCATTTCTTTAAAATGGCTTTCGTGTTTCCTTCAAAATACCACACTCGATATTGAAATCTATCACCAAGGCATCTATGGGGCATTAAATCAGTGCCACCTGGCGTTTGTGACGTCGGGTACCGCCACGCTGGATGCGGCCATTATGAATGTTCCCATGGTGGTGATTTATAAGGCGAAGCGGTTGACGTACGAGGTCGGAAAACGGGTCATCAAAGTACCCTATCTCGGCCTGGTGAACCTTGTGGCGGGAGAGCGTGTGGCACCCGAGCTGATTCAGGATGACGTGACGCCTGAAAAACTGGCCACGGCAGGGAAAAACTTTCTGGCGGACAATGCGTTGCGGCGGCAGACAATTGATAAACTCAGAAGGGTGAAAGAGAATCTCGGCAGGGGAGGGGCATCGGAGAGGACCGCCCGAATCGCTGTTGAAATGATGGGTTGTTCCGGATAGCACTGGGGGACGTTACAATGGCCAAAACAATCCTTGTGGTCGATGATGAAACCAGCATTCTGCAATCGCTGGAGGGTATCCTCAACGATGAGGGGTTCGAGGTCTCCATCGCGGAGAGCGGCCTTGGGGCGCTGGAAAAGGTCCAGGAAGAGATGCCCGATCTGGTCCTGCTGGACATCTGGATGCCGGGGCTGGATGGGATAGAGACCCTCGAAAAAATCAAGGCCCTTTACCCGACACTCCAGGTCATTATGATGTCGGGCCATGGGAATATCGAAACGGCTGTTAAAGCCACCAAAGTGGGGGCTTACGATTATATTGAAAAACCCCTGTCTCTGGAAAAACTGCTGCTGTCCATCAATAACGCCCTGGCCCATTCCCGGCTGGTGGAAGAGGTCCATTTCCTGAAAGAAAAGGAAATGAAGAAACACAATATCGTGGGAAACAGCGGGGCCATGGCAGAACTGAAAGAACAGATTCGAATTGTTGCCCCCACAAATGCCTGGGTGCTCATCTCTGGAGAGAACGGAACCGGCAAAGAACTTGTTGCCCATACCATTCATCGATTGAGCCGCCGAAGTCGAAATCCCATGGTCGAAGTGAACTGTGCGGCGATCCCAGAAGATCTCATCGAAAGCGAGCTCTTCGGGCACGAAAAAGGGGCCTTCACCGGGGCCTCCACCATGAAAAAGGGGAAATTCGATTCGGCCCATGAGGGGACTATTTTTCTGGACGAAATCGGTGATATGAGTCTTAAAGCGCAGTCCAAGACCCTCAGGATTTTGCAAGAACAGAAATTTGAACGGGTGGGCGGTACAAAAACCATTGAAGTGGATGTCAGAGTGATTGCCGCCACCAATAAAGACCTGGAGAAAGAGATCGAAAAAGGGGCTTTCAGAGAGGATCTCTATTTCAGGCTAAATGTGATTCCCGTGCGGGTGCCGTCTCTCATGGAACGCGTGGAAGACATTCCCAGCCTTGTGAATGAATTCGTGAAAGAATTTGCTTTGAGCGCCAAAGTGGCGCCTAAGGAGTTTCCTTCCGAAACCCTTGATTTTCTTGAAAAATACGACTGGCCCGGCAATGTGCGGGAATTGAAAAACCTGATTGAAAGGCTTATGATCATGACGCCGGGTGATGTGATTACCAAAAAAGATATACCGGCGCCCTTTAATCAAAGCGCAAAAACCATGCGGGCGGGTATGACGTCGGGTTTTGGTACGGATTCCCTCAAGGAAGCAAAAGGCGAGTTTGAAAAGGCTTTTATTGAGGAAAAACTCAATGAGTGCAATGGCAATATTTCTCAAACCGCAGAAGCCATCGGCATTGAACGAAGTAACCTTCACAAAAAAATAAAGCAGTATAACCTGGGTCGGTAAGAACAGACCTACTCGGCCGTCGTAGCCACTTTGGCGGAGTCGGCTTGAATCACAAGATTCCGGCCGGTAACGGCCCCCTCTAAGATTTGCAGGGATTTGATGCTGGAAGTGGATGTTCGGGTTGTAAACGTCTCATCCCACCCCGCATCCAGGTCAATGCGTTTGTCACTGCTCAGGGCCAGGTTCTCATTATAGGTCCCTTGCTGTACTTTTATGGTATAAGTGGCCCCGCCTTCCCAATCAAAGCCATCCTGAATTCGAGAATAGCAGGGCGTGTGGCTTCCGCACAGACCATCGGGTGAAATGTAGATAACGGTTGCGGAGTCATACTCATAGGCGCCCAGGTCCGGCGCCGTGCCGGATGGTCTTATGTTTCCTACGATGTCCGGTGTGCAGGAATGGGTAGGCGTACCCGCGTCAATGGCCGGACTTCCCGCTAATAATTTATAATTATTCCCCGCAGGGTCCTGGAAGGTCTGGCTGAGGGTTCCCGTGACCGATTGGGTATCATACCCCAGGGATTGCCATTCACTGAATACAAATCCGCCGTTGCTTGTTTCGGCCACCGGCCCCTGGTCGGGCAACAGGTTGTAATTGGATGTGATTTCCAGCTCGCTGGTGCTGCTGGTGGAAGAAAAGCTGGGCACGGATCCTTCCGTCAGGATAATATTGTTCCAGAAACTGTTACGATTGGCGCCGTAGTTGAGGCCAATGCCGTAGTAGGCCCCGGCGGGTGTAATAATGGTATTCTGGTAGGCCTCGTTGTCGTTTGAAGGGACGGCGCCGTCCCCTTTGAAAAAGGCAATTCCCCTGAATTTGTTCCCGTAAACCAGGTTGTTTTGAAAGGTGGACCAGGTGACACCGTCCAGGTTGATCCCGGTGGCACCATTATTGTAAACCCGGTTGCTGTCCACCATGGCATAGGAGATGGTGCCGTCACCCCCGGAATTGATGTCCCCGTTCATATGAAGTCCGATGGCTGTATTATTATGAAGCCGATTGCCTTTGATGGTGGGATAATCGGAGCTGTCCGCCACATAAATGCCGATCGCCCCGTTGAACGCCTCATTGTTTAAAAAAGTGACACGGTCGCTGAGAGAACAGAAAAGATTGGCATGGTTTGCGCCTGACACGATATTATTTGAAATGATGCACCCTTCGGCGTGGGTTAACCGAATCCCGCGGCTGTTGGGATCCAGTGAGGCATAGACCGTCAGGTTGTCAATAACGATGTAATCGGCAAAATATATTTCAAGACCGTTTCTGCCGTCGTATGCTCTCAGATCAACCACCACGCCGGCGCCATTCCCCTCAAAAGTTATGGGGTCTGAAGCGGTGCCGGAAGTGGTGATGCTGATTTGTTGAGGCACCAGATAGGTTCCCGGATTGATCAGTACCGTATCTCCCGCCACGACCGCATCTATGGCATGACCAATGGTTTTCCATGGGTTCGCCTGTGAACCGTTGTTTGCATCATTTCCGTTCACGTCCACATAATAGGTGATGCCGCCTGCTGTTGCCGAATGAGGCGCAAGGTTTAACCACTGAGCCGCCCCGGACGTGAGCAGGAGAAAAAACAGGCAAACGAGTACCCGCCTGAAGTTTTGGTGTACGATGACCCGGTTCGACTTTTTCCCCACGCGGTTGTCCTTTTCAGCTTTAGAGGAGCGGTCCCACCAGTTGAGCTGCATTTTCCGTAAACCGCTGAAACACAGAACGTTTTCGCCACTCTGTCAGGTCGAGTGTATCGGCGTTATGGATGTACTTCATCTGCATCTCCCGCACCTGTTTCGTCAGTTCCAGATCATATATGAAAAGAGAGACTTCAAAGTTTAGCCAGAGGCTTCGCATGTCAAGATTGACCGTTCCGAACACGCAGATTCCATCGTCCACGGTAATGGATTTGGTATGCAGCAGTCCACCCTTAAAGGCTGCAATGGTAACGCCGGCACTCATGAGATTGTCAAAAAGAGAACGACTGGCGTAATGGACCAACCGGGAGTCTACCTCAGCCGGTACCACGATGATGACGTCCACCTTGCGGTGAGCGGCGGAAATAAGCGCTGTTATGAGCGATTCATCGGGTACGAAATAGGGCGTGGTGAGCACCAGTTTTTTTTGTGCGCCGTAGATTGTCGTCAGTAGCAGTTGATGGATAACTTCCGGTCTGATGGCCGGTCCGGAAGGCACTACCTGAACCGGTGTGCGCCCTTTTTCGGGGATAGAACGAATGTCGCTCGTTTCTTCGAGTGCCTTAAGGCCTTCTCCCGTATTCAGTTCCCAATCTTCGATAAAAGTGCCGGCAAGCGCTTCCACGCTGGGGCCTTCCATGCGGATCATGGCGTCGATCCATTGGCCCACACCTTCGTCCTGTTTGAAAAAACGGGGATCCACCAGGTTCTGGCTTCCCGTGTAAGCGATCTCTCCGTCAATCACAATAATCTTTCGGTGATTACGAAGATCAGCCCTGGTCACCAGCATGCGCAGGGGACCCACCGGCAGGGATGCCACAACATGAATGCCGGAATCCTTAAGTTGCCGGGCCAGTTCACTCCTGACAAAGTCCTTGCTCCCGACGGCATCCACCAGCACACGGCAGATTACACCGCGTTTTACAGCCCGAATCAACGCTTCTGCCACCTCGTCGGCTCTTCCACCCACGGTCCAGATGTAAAACTCCAGGTGGCAGGTACTCTTGGCGCGCTCCACATCTTCAATGATGGATGTAAAGACTGTTTCAAAATGGTCCATGAGCTGTACTTTGTTGCCCCTCATGGTGGGGAAACCGGCGAGTTTTTCAGCGTGAAGCTGAATGGATCTCATTGCAATGGGGCCCGCAGGCGGTTTTTCGCGGGAGGCACGCTTCTTAAGCGTTATCTGCCAGTTTCGGTATAAATCATGGATTCTGGCCGCACGGGCCAGATATTTTTCACCGATGCGGCTTTCACCGATAAAAAAATAGAAGATGGCGCCCGCAAGAGGGACACTGAATATGACGGTGAGCCATGCCAGGGACACACCAACCGGCCGCCGTCGCATGATGACACGGATGGAAAGCCCGATAACGATGAGCCAGTGGGCCGCCAAAAACAAGGTGGTGGTAAGGGTGAAATCCTTCATATTGTATCTTGCTGATTGGATTTCGAGTTCTGTTAACCCGATGTTTGAAAATTTAAGTTATTCCGGCATTTGTGAAGAATGATGCTCCACTATCATCCACCGCTCGCCATTCCAGCGGTAAACGAAAGTGAACCGGGCCTGTACGGCGGATTTGTCTTTGAAGGTGAAGGTATAGATGCCGGAGTTGATGGCGAGCTGACCGAAAGTGCGGACGTTTGCCTCATTGATTTTGCCCACCGGCCCTTTAGCCATAAAATGGACAAAATAGTCCTCGATTTCTTCGTGGTTGTGGCGAACCTTATTGGACACGGTGGGAAGCAGAATGCCGTTCGTTTCATAGAGAACTACGACTTTCTTGGGATCCCCGGTCTGGAGGGCACTGTTCCACTCATCGAAGAGTACTGTGATTTCATTTTCGTTCATGTTTTATCTCCTATTCGAATCCTGCTTGACGGTACCGTTCAACAGCTGCGGCTATTTACGGTCTGGCGAAACCTTTTATTATGTGAAGCGTTACCTTCTTTTTCCAATAGAAACGAAACATATCAAACATGTCAAGACCAACTTACTACCAAGTGTATTTTTTGTTAGACAGTTTGTTGGTCGGGTCGTCTTCGTTTATCATCTGTTTTAGAAGCGCCCGTTCTTGAGCCAGCGGTATACGTCCTGTCAAATGGGTATAACATACCTGTTCGTCATCCTGGTTTGTAAAAAAAGCCTCAGCCTCAGCGCGACCGCTTTCCTCTATTTTGGTTATCGTAATGGCGCAATGTATGGTATCGCCGAAATAAACCGGTTTCATGTATTTGAAGCTCATGCCAGTAGCGAGCCAGCCTACTTGTCCACCAAACTCGCAAATCATCGAACCGACGAGAAGTCCATGGCAAATAAGACCTTTAAAGCCCTTCAAATCGGCCCACCGTAAATCGTAATGAACAGGATTATAGTCTCTTGTCATATCTCCAAAAGATAGGGTCTCTTCTTTTGTGAATTCACGCGTATAAGTGAATGAGTCGCCCTCTTTAAGTCCTTGGATGGCTCTTATCCGAATCGGATTTGGCATTTTATCTTTTCCTGCGATTAATCCCAGTGTTCAGGAAATTGCAGCGATCTAGAGTTTCCCGATCGCATTTCTGCCGATGATCATCTTTTCCACCTCTTTGGCCCCTTCGTAAATTTCAAGGACCTTGGCGGCCCGATAGAAGCGTTCGATGTCCTGGTCGTTGAAGTAGCCATAGCCGCCGTGAAGCTGCAGGGCCTCATCCACCACTTCCACGGCGGTTCTGGCCGCGTACATTTTGGCCATGGCAGTGATATTCGTATCGCCTTTTCCCTGGTCCAGAAGGGTGCAGGCTTTGTGGGACAGGGTCCTGGCCAGCTCTATCTTGGTGGCCATATCGGCGATTTTGAACTGGGTGGATTGAAACGAACCTATTTTCCGCCCGAATTGTTCACGACTTCGAATGTGGGTGATGGCCTGATCCAGGGCGCCCTGGGACAGGCCTACCCCGTGGGCCGCCACATATGCGCGGGAACGGTCAAAAAAAGCCATGAGCTGGACAAACCCGTTACCCTGTTTTCCCACCAGGTTTTCCTTCGGTACCCGGACATCAGAAAGGAAGATATTGGCCGTGTTGGATGCACGAAGGCCCATTTTTCCGTGTAATGGATCTGATTCATACCCGGGCCGGTCCGTTTCAACAACGATGATGCTGTGCCGCCCGGATCTCCGTTTTTCGTCAGGATCCGTCAGGCAGAAGACCAGGATGAAATCCCCGGCGGAGCCGTTTCCAATCATGACCTTGCTCCCGTTAATCCGGTATTCATCCCCGTCAAGGATGGCAGTGGTGGTGGCAGAGAGGGTATCGCTGCCCGCATCCGGTTCCGTGATGGCAAATCCCATGATGGATTTTCCTTCCGCTATGGGGGGCAGGAATTTCTGTTTCTGGTCTTCAGTGCCGAAAAGCAGGAACTCCTCGGCACCGAATGACACGGAACACAACTGTTGGCCCAAACCGGGATCCACCCGCCAGAATTCTTCCAATATAATGGCATGTTCCAGAAAACCGAGCCCGGCACCGCCGTAGGCTTCATCAATGAATGTGCCCAGAAATCCCAGTTCGCCCGCTTTTTTGATGAGTTCAGGGGGGAATTTTTCATGCTGATCACAATCCCCTGCAATATCTTCAAATTCTCCCAGCGCAAACTCCCTGGCTGCCTGCCGAATATCTTTTTGTTCTGATGATAGTTCAAAATCCATATTTTTCTCCAGAACGTATTTGCTTTGGTATTAGATCGAGGTGCCTTCGCTTTTGAATTTCTTGATGATTTTTGGGATGAAGAATGAAAAGATGAACAGACCCACAGAGAAAAAGACCTTGAAAGAAACCAGTTCTCCCCAGTTTCCGGAAACCCAGACCTCTTTGAGCGTTCCGATGAAGAAGGTAAAGATGAAGGTTCCTACAATAATTCCCAGTCCGGTTCCCATAAAATAGTCCCGGAATTTTACCCGGGTGAGCCCCATCCCGAAGTTCATGGGAGTAAACGGAAAATAGACAAGCCTCAGGTACAGGACCGTTGCGAAGCCATTTCGCTCAATGGTATCATCATATTTTTGAAGGCGATTCCCGATCAGTGATGCTGCAAATTCTCGGCCCAGGGTTCGGCCGATAAAAAAGGCAGCGCTCGCCCCCAGCATCGCCCCGATCCACACGTAGACAAAGCCGTAATAGGGTCCGAAAATCGCCG
>JABGPV010000211.1 GCA_018644785.1 Deltaproteobacteria bacterium
CCTGTGATTCAGAGTCAGGAACAGGCCGGTTCCGCCGCCCAGTGTCCAGGGCGTTTCAAGGTCAGATAAAACGGGAAATGCCAAGATCAGCAGCTTTTCCCATTGAGAGATAGCCCATTTCCTGTATCCATCGGGTGGTGTGGTCATCGGCATAATCCTTGGTTTTCCATTTGATCTGAGCGTTCATAAGTTCTTCGAAAGTGAAAGCACCCGAAATGACAATGTCATGAATCAACCATACCGGGGTTTCCAGAAAAAAGCTCAGGACATGCCCTTTCCATTTCTCGTCCGTGCATGCGCCCGTGATGCAGGCGATAAATGTGCTTTCGTCGATCTCCCTGGGCAGGGATACGTTGATATGCACAATGGCTGTCTTCACGGGAGTCATGGGGGGTCTCGTTTATAATTTGGATAAGCATGACGGGCATATCGCCGTCAATTCCTAAGCGGGTAACGTCTCCTGGGGTTGGGTCAACAGAAAATCCCCCTTTTCTATCCATTCCCTGAGGATGTTTGCAATCTCCAGGGATCTTTTGTGGGAAGAAATGGGAACTGCGGGTACGTCCTGCCCGTCAACGTGAATCATGCCGTTTTTGAGATCCGCATAGTTGATCCGGGCCAGGCTTTTTCCTTCTCCCTTGGGATAATCGTTCCCATAATCAATGACCTGAGTGTAAAGATTTTCATCTGAGACACCCGTATATTGTGCCATTTCCGCATCCAGAATGGGGATGGGGATTCCCAGTCCCACCGCAAGGGAGCAGCCGTAGCCCAGCATGCTGACCCCCATAACCCATCGCGGATCCATTTCTTTCATATCGCCACTCACCATGATGGTGCCGGCAGGGGTTAAAGGGATCCCGTTTTCATGCCTGTCAGCATTTGGATTGTGCTGTGTGCCCGGTGCAATGACATATCCCTGGGCACCGCCCAGAAAAATTCTGGTTCCCAGACCGATAGTTCGGTAGTAAGGGTCGTTAAAAAGCGGACTGAGCTCCCCGGCCGTTGCATAATTGGCGTTTCCGCCGTTGGGCTTCAACACCCCCATGTAGGTATAGATGGTTTTTTTGGTCATATTGATGGCACAATTGTAGTTTTGATAAGCATTCCTGGGGTTGAGCATCATGGCATAGGGAAGGTCCGAAAGGGTAATCTTTTTCTTTACCTGGGTCTTGGGGTAGCAGTCGGTGCCATAGGCCGTGGCACGCAGTTCGACTTTTTTACCCGCCACCAAGTCGTGGAGTACGTGTCCGCCCCCGTATTTGAACTGCCCCGGGTGAACCCCGTTCAAAGGATCATCCTCTCTCGGTTCCGTGGCCCCTATGAAACAGTCTACTGCTGCCAGGCCCCCATAAGCGGGTACGTTATTCAACCACGTTCGGCCGGCTTTGATACCGGGCTTGGTGTGTCCGAAATTAATGAAAGCCCCGGAGGAACACATGGGAGAGAAAGTCCCGGTAGTGACCACATCCACTTCCCGGGCAGCTTTTTCAGCGCCACTTTTCTTGACAATGCCGACCATTTCATCGGCTGTGACCACAACAACGTTTCCCTCTTTAATCTTTTTGTTGATGTCATCGATGGTTTTGGAAACCTTTTTTTTCACCATTGGTAATTAACCTCCCCCGACCCCCGAAAATGAACAATCATGCAAGTTTTCTCACCTTTGAAAACTCTAGAAAAGCGAGAAAATACATAATAATGCTTCTTGCCTTACATGACAAGAAAAAGTTGTTCTTCGTTTGGTAATCTTGACTTTCCCTGGGCCATGCGATAACAATGTGCCCATACAGTCTTTAAGAGAAATCAGCCGCGGCCTCAAAACAAACCGCATGAAATCGTCCTCAACCACTTTTCGGGTTTTTTGGAATCAGGAACATGGTAAAAAATTTCGAAACAGGCAGTTTGTCCATAGAAGCAGCGGGGCCGTTTTTTTTGATTGCAGGACCCTGCGTCATTGAAAGTGAATCCAGCACGCTGGAAATCGCACGTTATTTGAAGGAGATGTGTGATGATCTCCAAATGCCGATTATTTTTAAAGCCTCTTACGATAAGGCGAACCGGACCTCTCTGACCTCCTACCGAGGCCCCGGTCTCGACAAGGGGCTTCATATTCTTCAAAAGGTCAAGGAACAGTTCGGATTACCTGTTTTGTCAGATGTGCATCGCATCAGTGACGTGGAGAAAGCGGCCCAGGTACTCGATGTGATCCAGATCCCGGCATTCTTATGCCGCCAGACCGATCTCCTCGTGCATGCGGCTAAATTCGGAATTCCCATCAATATCAAGAAAGGTCAGTTCATTTCGCCTCTTGAAATGGGGCCGATCACAGAGAAGGTGATCGCCGCCGGGAACCGGAATATTCTGGTTACGGAGAGAGGGTTTTCTTTTGGCTACAACAACCTGGTGGTTGACATGAGATCCATGGCCATAATGGCAAAACTCGGCTTTCCCATCGTGTTTGACGCCACACACAGCGTACAACTGCCGGGTGGCGCCGGGGACAGTTCCGGTGGAGAGCGGGAGTTTGTGGGCTGTCTTGCAAAAGCGGCCGTGGCGGCAGGCGCAAACGGGGTTTTTATGGAAGTACACCCTGACCCGGATTGTGCCCTGTGCGATGGACCCAATTCACTGCCCCTCAAAACGATGAAGCCACTGGTTAAGATGCTCAAGGGTATCCACGCGCTGGTCCGGTCTTAGGCGCTCTCACCCGCGAATGATGGAGTGGAACACAATGGAAGATAAGGCTTCCGGAATAAAATTGCTTTTCCTGGATGTTGATGGGGTTTTAACGGACGGCCGAATTACGTTGAATGAAAAGGGGGAAGAGGTTAAATCCTTTGATGTAAAGGACGGTTTCGGTTTGAAACTGCTCATGCGCGACGGGATTGAAGTGGTTATCGTCACCGGTCGAAGTTCCCGGGTGGTTGCCCATCGCGCCAGGGAACTGGGAATTGGTGAGGTATATCAAGGGATATCGGACAAGCGCCTCCTTTGCAGACGCTTGATTGAAAAAAGAGGCCTTATGAAATCACAGGTGGGCTCTGTTGGGGATGATTTGCCCGATTTGGCCATGTTCCGGGAATCCGGTTTGTGTATTACCGTGGCGGATGCTGCCAGAGAAGTCAGGGAAGAGGCGGATTTCATAACAAGCAAAAGAGGGGGTCACGGCGCTGTCAGGGAGATTTGTGAATGGATACTGAAATGCCGTGGGTGCTGGCCTAGAATTGCCTTTACAGAACAAAGCAGGGGTTGATATACTGCAACCGGTCCCATGAAAAGTTTTGTGAAAAGACATTGGCCCCTTGTGGGAGTCCTCATTTTGCTTCTGGTGGTGGGTTTCTATTTTGCCAAAGCCGGTAAAGATTTCATCAAAACCACCGCTTTTCTAAAGGACGTTATTTCAGGAAAAGGTGTAGAGCTCAAAGATATTCATTATCGCCAGGATGATCCGGATGAAAAAATAAAATGGGTTCTGGACGCAAAGGAGGTTCGTTTCTCAGAAGATAAAAAAACCATTCGATTCTTTGATTTTTATCTGGAGGTGGACGCCGAGGGAAGGCCTGGGTTTTCCCTGAGGGGCGAAAAAGGGACTTACTTTAAGGATATTGGAAAGATTGAACTTCGGGGAAAATTGGACGGTTCTTACGGAACCGAGTATCGTTTTCTTACGGAGTATGTGGTGATTAACGAAAAAAAAGGCACTGTGAATAATGAAGATCCGGTGGAAATATTCGGTTCATTCTTTACGGTGAAGGGAAGAGGCATTTTTGTCGATCTTTCAGAGAACAGGATCAAGATATTGTCAAATGTGGTGACAACCATTAACCAGGAGGCGGAGGTATCGGCAACGCAATGAAACGGTTTGGATTTTATCTGGTTTTCATGTTGACGGGCCTGTTTCTGCTAGGGGGTTTCTTTGGTCCGGCACTATCGGCTGCTCCCCGTGAGAAGGCTCAAAAAAAGAGCCCGGGTCCGATGGTGATCAAAAGCAAGACCCTGGAAGCGGATGATAATAAAAAAAGGGTGACCTTTGCAGGGGATGTGGAAGCCAAGCGGGATGATTTTACCGTATTATGCCAGAAATTGGTGGTACTTTATGAAAAATCTCCAGATCAGAAAGAGACTGAAAAGGTTTCAGCCCGTATCGACAAGATTGTTGCCACCGGGGCTGTCAAAATCATTCGTGCCGAGGGCGGAGTGGCTACCGGGGAAAAAGCCGTTTTTTATCAAAATGACGAAAAACTGGTTCTTACGGGGAAGCCCGTTGTGAAGCAGGGAGAGGATTTTGTTGAAGGCGATGTGATTACGCTTTTTCTTAAAGAGAACCGGAGTATTGTGGAAAGTGCCGGGGACAAGAAAGTCCGGGCGGTTATTTTCCCGAAACAGGAGAAGGGAAAGGGGCCGTGAATGCGGCATCCGAAATGCTGGAGGCCAACGGTCTTGTCAAGGCTTACGGCGGTAAACGGGTCGTTGATCGTGTAAATGTGGTGGTCAACAGACAGGAGATTGTCGGCCTTCTGGGACCCAACGGCGCGGGGAAAACAACTACTTTCTACATGGTAGTGGGGCTCACGCGGCCCAGTGAAGGGCGGGTCTTTTTAGACGGCAAGGACATTACGCAGGACCCTATGTTTCAAAGGGCCAGGAAAGGGATCAGCTATCTGGCCCAGGAGCCTTCGGTATTCCGTAAATTGACCGTTGAGCAGAATCTTCTCGCCATACTTGAGATGCTGCGTGTCCCCGTACAGGAACGAAGAGATCGTCTGGAAAGAGGCCTCAAAGAGCTGAGCATTGATCACCTGGCCAAACAGAAGGCGTTGTCACTTTCGGGTGGGGAGAGGCGGAGGCTGGAAATCTCCAGGGCCCTGGTGACAGAACCCAGGTTTATGCTTTTAGATGAACCCTTTGCAGGTATTGATCCATTGGCCATCAACGATATTCAGCAGATCATACGTCAATTGAAAAGTAAGGGCCTGGGCGTTATCATATCGGACCATAATGTACGAGAGACATTGAATGTCTGCGATAGGGCCTATATTATCAATCAGGGACGAATCATTGAACAGGGTTCTCCGGACGATATTGTAAAAAGCGAGTTGGCCCGGAGTGTGTATTTGGGCGAGAATTTCAATCTCTAGGAAGTTTTTTTGGCATTTTTGGATTTGTTATGGCGTTAGAACTCAGACAATCTTTGGCCCTTACCCAGCAGCTTGTAATGACCCCGCAGCTGCAACAGGCCATCAAGCTTCTGCAGTTGTCAAGGCTTGAACTCCTTGAGACCGTTTCTCAGGAAATGGAGGAAAACCCTATCCTTGAAGAGATGAGTCAAGATGAGGTTGACGGGGATGACGGTGCGGGAGGGAAAAAGGAGGAATCGAAACAGGCATTACAGGAATCCCAGGAAAAAAAATCTGAAAATCCCTCGGTCGATGATTCCGGTCCGGATCCGGACTCTCCTTCACTTCCCGAAGTGACCGTAGAGGAACGGGCAAGGGATGATGTGGATTGGGAAAACTATCTTTCAGAATATAACAGCGGTTATTCCGAAAATTTTTCGGAAAGGCACTATGAACAGAAAGATGCGCCGTCCTTTGAAAATTTTACTGCCACCAAAACGGACTTGTCTTCACACTTGCTCTGGCAGTTGAATATGAGCAATGTGAAAGATGAAAAAAAAGAAATTGGCGCCTATATTATCGGTAATTTGAATGATGACGGTTATTTAGATGTTACCCTGGACGAAATATCCCAGGCAACCGGGAGCTTGTTTGATGATGCCGGGGAGGTCCTGGCGCTAATTCAGAATTTTGATCCTGTGGGTGTGGCGGCAAGGGATACAAGGGAATGTCTGTTGATACAGGCCTTATTTCAGAACCTCGCCGGGACCCTGGTGGAGAAGATCATCAGGGATCACCTCAAGGATTTGGAGGAAAAACGGTACCGTCAGGTTGCCGATCAGCTTGGCGTCAGTGTTCAGGATATTTTGACGGCGGTTGCTGCTATTCAAGCGCTTGATCCTAAACCCGGGAGAATTTATGCGGCCGAGGAAACCATCTATGTTACCCCTGACATTTATGTGGCCAAAGTGAGGGGCGGCTACGAAATCATTCAAAATGAAGATGGCTTGCCGAAGTTAAGGATTAATGCCTATTACAAACGGATGTTGAAGAACAGAGGTCGGGTATCGGATGAAACAAAAGTATATATCCAGGACAAAATGCGATCTGCGGCATGGCTGATCAAGAGTATTCACCAGCGCCAAAGGACCTTGTTCAGGGTCACAGAGAGTATCGTACAATTTCAAAAGGAATTCCTTGACAAAGGTATTGCTTATCTTAAACCACTGGTGTTAAGGGATGTGGCTGAAGACATTGAAATGCACGAGTCGACGGTCAGTCGGGTGACCACCAGTAAGTATGTTCATACACCTCAGGGGCTCTATGAGTTAAAGTTTTTTTTTAATAGCGCTATCAACAGGGTAGACGGGGATGCGCTGGCATCGGAAAGTGTCAAGGAACAGATCCGTAAGATCATAAAAGCAGAAGACAAAACCAAACCCCTCAGTGACAAAGGGATTGAAAATATAATGCTGGGCCTTAACATAAAGGTTGCCCGTCGAACGGTGGCCAAATACCGGGAGGCAATGGGAATTCTACCATCGAGAAAGAGAAAAGAGGTTCGAATCAATTGAGTTGTGGCGGCGCCATGTGGCGTTTATTGGTTTGCCGGAGGGGTTGATTTTATTGTTCACACCTACGGAGGGAATTTCATGGACATAACGGTAACATTCAGGCATACGGACCCCATTGAGAGTTTAAAGGGCTACGCGGAAGAAAAGATTTCAAAAATCAAAAAGTATCTTGATGTGCCCCTGGAGGCACACATCGTTTTAAGCGTGGAGAAATTCAGGCACATTGCCGATGTGACGCTCAGCCTGAACGGGACTCGAATCAAAGCAGTTGAAGAGACCAGTGACATGTATTCGGCCATTGATCAGGTCATGGATAAGGTTGAAAACCAGGTTAAGAAACACATTGGTAAAATAAGAAGACACCGCGGCGATAGCGCAAAAGCCGAAGAGAATGCCCTGGATGAAGCGCTAGACGAAGAGCTTGAAGAATTTGCCGAGATGTCTCCGGACGATTTTTCCATCGAGGTGGAAAAAATGGTCGCAAAACCCATGGACCCTGAAGAAGCTGCCATGCAGCTCAAGCTGATGCGGCAGGATTTCCTGGTATTTCGAAACGCCAAATCGAGAGAGATTAACGTTATTTACTGGAAGGGTGATGGAAACTTTCGTTTGATTGAGCCTTCAGGCTGATCAATTTTTTGGGTGAATGGTTCATTTTTATTGGTTTATGTGATGAGACTTTCTGAAATTTTAGCCATAGACAACATAATCCCGGAGCTCAAGGCCAAAGACAAGAAAGGCGTTTTGGGAGAGCTCGCTGAGGTGATAGCAAATTATGATGCGAGTATTGATAAAGGGTTGCTTGTAAAAGTGCTGATTGAGCGGGAACACCTCGGCAGTACGGGAATCGGCGACGGCGTCGCCATCCCACATGGAAAACTGAGTTCAGTGAAACAGCCCATTGTGTCCTTTGGCAGGAGTAAAAAGGGACTTGATTTTGATTCAATGGATGGCCAGCCGGCTTTCCTCTTCTTTCTTCTTCTGGCCCCTGAAAATTCTTCGGGTGTTCACCTGCAGGTTTTGACAAAAATTGCGAGGATTTTGAAAAGCAGCACTTTTAGAAAAGCGTTAATGCAGGTCGAATCTCGAGAAGAGATTTACCAAACAATTATTCAAACGGATGGAGATGCCTGAAATCCTTTAAGGGATGAGGGTTTGATATAACCATGGTAGGATTACTCATTATTTCACATTGTAATCTGGGGCGGGAATTTCTCAATGCCGCGGAGCTTATTGTTGGAAAACTGGAAGCTGCCGATGCCATTGCTGTTACCCAGACCACTGAAAGCAAGGAAATTCTGCAGGACATATCAAATAAGATAAAATCACTTGATAAGGGCCAGGGCGTTCTTGTTTTGACGGATATGTTTGGGGGTACGCCGTCAAACCTCAGCCTTTCATTTCTCGAGGATGAGATGCTAGAGGTCTTGACCGGGGTTAATCTGCCCATGGTGATGGCCGTCGCCAGAGATCGTGACCGGTTGACCCTGAGTGAACTGGGGGAGAGGGCGGAGCAGGCTGGAAAGCGAAGCATCGCCCTGGCCGGAAAACTGTTGAAGTCGGACTAATGTTTTTTGCCGAGGCTCTAGTAGGCCTTTCACTTTTTCGTTTACGCATCCGAGGCAGTTTCAAAATGTTCGATTTTGTTCAAGATCAAGGAAGGCGAAAATTTTAACCACAGGAATACATTGAGTATTTCGAGGATTAAAATTTGAGTCTGACGCAGATATTGGGCAAAAGGGGACGTTTTGAAATTGGCTCATCATTAACATTCAAACATTGAACAAGGAGGTTGAGAATGGCTTTAAAGGTGGCGATTAACGGTTTCGGCCGCATTGGCAGGATGGTTTTCAGGGCCGGCTTTAGTAATCCGGATATTGAACTGGTTGCCATTAATGATTTAACGGATATTGCGACCCTGGCGCACTTGTTGAAATACGATTCGGTTCACGGCGCTTTTGGGGAAGACGTATCAAGTGGGGAGCGTTCGCTGATCATCAATGGAAAAGAGATTGAGATCTATTCCGAGAAGGATCCATCCAGACTGCCGTGGGGCGAACTGGGGGTTGAAACGGTCTTCGAATGTACGGGGCTTTTCCGGGATCGGGAAAGTGCTTCCGGGCATTTGGATGCCGGGGCTGAAAAGGTGATTATCTCAGCGCCTGCCAAATCCCCTGACATCACTGTGGTGATGGGGGTGAATGAGCAGGAATATGATGCCAAGACCCATCATATCGTGTCCAACGCCTCTTGTACGACCAATTGTCTGGCCCCTGTGTGCAAGGTTTTGCTGGACCATTTCGGCATCGAGAAAGGCCTGATGACAACCACTCACGCTTATACCGGTGATCAAAGATTGCTCGATTTTCCCCATAAGGATCTGAGGCGAGCCAGGGCTGCCGGGCTTTCCATGATCCCCACGACAACCGGTGCGGCAAAAGCCGTTGCGCTCGTT
>JABGPV010000212.1 GCA_018644785.1 Deltaproteobacteria bacterium
CCATCAAGGTCATTCCGAAACCAATATCGGGGTCTGGCTGGCATCTTTTTTTTCCAAGCATATTTCGGCGGTGGATGGGGATCGGTGCCCCAGTGAGCCTACCTGCTCCAGTTACAGCGTTCAGGCGTTCAAAAAGCATGGCCTGGTGATGGGGTGGTTGATGACCGTTGACCGGTTGATCCATGAGGGGGATGAATGGACCGTGTCTCCGGTGAAAAATCGGAACGGGAAGGGGAAGATCATTGATCCAATCGAGAATAATGATTTCTGGTGGTATGGGAATAAATCGCAATCTCAAAATCGCTAGAAACGTTTGTTTCCTATCACTGCTGGCGCTTGTTATCCTTTGGACGCCCCGTCCGGTATTTGCTGGACAGATTGTCATTGATGCTGATGGACAGTTTGAATTCGCCCGGAGTTTTATGGAGAGGGGCGATTACGGTCGCGCCATCAGTGAATATGAACGGTTTATCTATTTTTTCCCCGAGGAGAGGCGGGTCTCTCTGGCCCGTGAACTCATCGGGCTCTGTTATCTTGACGATGGCAAGTTCATTGATGCCAGAAATGTTTTTGCCAAAACCTATCGGGCTGATCCAGACAGCCCCATGGCAAAAAAGGCCCTTTTTCTGACCGGGGAATCCTATTACAAAGAGGGCGTATTTGATAAGGCGGAAAGCTTTTATGGTGAGGTGCTGAAACGATACCCTTCACCTTCATTGAGAAACAAAGCCCTTTACCGCCTGGGCTGGACGAGAATGCAGGAAAACCGCTGGCGGGAGGCATCCGAAGATTTCAAACGGGTGGAAGTGGAAAGCCCCCTGTTTGAAAAGGCCCGAAGACTTTCAGTGGAAAGTCTCAAAGGTGAAGATCTTCCTTACAAAGACCCGACGACGGCAGGGGTCATGGCGATTCTGCCCGGGCTCGGTCATGTGTACGTGTCCCGTTACAAGGATGCTTTGATATCATTTTTACTTAACGGCTTATTTATTTGGGCCACCGTGGAAGCATTTAACCATGATCAGAACGTTCTGGGGGGGATCCTTGCCTTTTTTGAAGTGGGTTGGTATTCCGGAAATATTTACAGCGCCGTGAATGCGACCCACAAATGGAACCGTAAGGTTCGAGACGATTTTAGAAAAGGGCTGTTCGACAATGTGGATCTCCGCCTGTTAAGTTCTGGAAAAATGCCCGCCGGCTTGCTGGTGAGTTTTAAATTCTAAGGGAACTTCCAAAAAAGAATCTACGCATCCTGTTTGCCCTTTTGCCCGTCTTCTACGTTGTGATAACAGGCACATAGCTCACTATGCACCTGCCATCACGCCTTGATGACGAACAAAAGCTCTGCACGATATGCGTATATTGTTTTCTTCCAGTTCCCTAATAGTTTTCCATGATTTGGGACTGCTGCGATATTGAGTTTGTGATGTATTGTTCTGTGGGATGAAAATTACTTGACGCAACTATGATATGAGCATCATTCATCCGGATATTTTGGCTTTATCCAGAATTTTGCGAACTGTTTCCGACAAGTCCGCCTTGGCGAAAGGTTTGTTTACAAATGCCTTTAAGCCTATGGCAGCAGCGTTTTCATGGGATATCTTTTTACTGAAGCCTGTACAAAGAATGATGGGAATATTTGGTTTTATTGCCATCAACTCCGTAGCTAGCCGGTCACCCGTCATATTCGGCATGGTCATATCGGTGATGACAAGATCAAAATCATTCGGTTTCGACCGAAATAGTTCCAGCGCTTCAATGCTGCTGGTTCTCGTCGTAACGGAGTACCCTAGGCGTTTAAGGACCTGACTGCCCATGTCGGCGATGGGTGCTTCATCATCAACAAACAAGATTCGTTCCGTTCCAGTAGGCAATTCCTCTGATATATATTCTATGTGCGTTCCGGGTTTTCCGGTGATTGGCAAATAAATTTTAAAAACAGTCCCTTTTCCCAAGTCACTCTTGACGGAAATATTGCCACCATAGATATGAATGATACCGTGGACCACGGCAAGACCCATCCCAGTTCCCTCTCCAGGCCCTTTGGTGGTAAAATAGGGCTCAAAGATCGAGACAATATTCTCCGGGGAAATTCCCATTCCGGTATCAGATACCGTTAATTTCAAATAATCTCCAGCTTTCAAGTGCTGATCTTGCATAAAAGAACTGTCATTGATACGAACATCTTCAAGTTCGACCGCAAGGATGCCGCCTTCGTCCTCCATGGCATGGGCCGCATTCGTACATAAATTCATCAAAATCTGATGAACCTGTGTGGCGTTCCCCAGTATGAGAGATTGACTATCAATCTGTTGATTGATTTTGATGGAAGTTGGAATGAAGACCTAATGAACTTCACTGCTTCTTTTGTTATGGTATCGATTCTGATTGGCTTTATCTCTTGCTCGGATTGTCTAGCGAATGCAAGTATCTGCTTTACAAGGTCTTTCGCCCGTTTTCCAGCAATATAGACCTCCTGCAGGTTGTTTTCGATGTCGGTGCCTTTCTCAACATCCTCCAGTGATAGTTCCGTAAATCCTATAATTGCTGAAAGGATGTTGTTGAAATCGTGAGCAATCCCTCCGGCCAAATTCCCAATGGATTCCATTTTTTGGGTCTGTCTCATCCTGGCTTCCATTTCCTTAATTTCTGTGACATCCTCCATTAAACCTTCTAAAATGATAGTCCCTTCTTTATTTCTGGTTTTTCGAGTGTGTAATCTGACCCAGATACTCCGCCCATCTTTGTGCTGAAATTCAAGCGCATCATTAATGAAGCCTTTGTTCATAATTTCATCTACAATTTTAGGCCTATCCTCCGGTCGGACATAAAGCTTGGCAATACTGCCGATAGCTTCCAATTCCTCAAAAGATGAATAACCAAACATTTCCGTCATTTTTTGATTGGCGAATATGAATTTGCCGTCAAACGTAACCTGATAAACGCCAACCAATACATTCTCTAATATTTCTCTGTATCGTTTCTCACTCTCCCTAAGGGCGTCCTCAGATAATTTCCGTTCAGTGATGTCATTTATGTAGGCCTGTATGGCAGGCCGACCATCCCAAGGCATTTTAACGGAGTTGGCCTCGATCCATTTTATATGACCGGATTTGGTTAGAATCCGCATTTGAGTTGGAAGCAAATCCGGGCTTTCATCTGTCAGCCGTTTTTGGATCCGTTCAATAGCAGGGTTTCTATCTTCCGGATGTACAAGAGACTGATAGTCAAGTCTGTCAAATTCTTCCTTTGAATATCCTAGCATTTCATAAATTCTAGGGTTGAAATAAACCTTTTTGCCATCCTGAATCACCAATATGCCAATACCGCTGTTGGCCATTATGGATCTGAGTTTGGACTCCGATTCCTTCAGCGCCTCCTCTGCTGCTTTTTTCCCACCAATGTCAAAAAAATGACCCATCATATACAGAGGGTTTCCGTCAATATCATTACACAATGTTGCCTTGTATTCGACAGGAAACAAAGAATTGTCTTTTCTTTTGCCAATATCCTCCCCACTTGACCAACCCTTGGTTGCCAAGTCTTCCATTGTCTTGGAAATACCTGGACCTTCCCAAAATTCAACTAATGGTCGGCCAATCATTTCTTCCGGGCTTGAATAACCCCACAATTCTGAAAGAGCATTATTCACATAAAGAAGGACGCCATTATTGTTTGTAATTCCCAATGGAAAGGAAGTCTCAAGACCTTGAAAAAGGGCCGTCAAATCTAATCTAAACCCGTCTAGTCTTAGATCTTCTAATTCTTTGATCTTTTGTTCCAATTCTTCATAGCTTGGCTTTGTGGTCATCGAAAGCGCTCCCACCAGATACCCTTAAAAAGAAAAAGCCCATACATATAGCGTCTTTGACACAGGGTATGCGCTTTTGCAACCATCATTATCCCTAAATTCTTGATTGGATCATGTTGGGTAAAAAGAATTCCATATTATCGAAAAATCAGTTTATGTCAAGTCACCATGGTTTTCACTTAACATCAAAAATGGTTCTTGTCAAACCCTGAGAAACCTTGACAAAGGTCAAACATATTGGAAGTCTAAAAAGTATTTATTGACATAGTAGTATGGACCATAGTATTTTTGTTATAGATTGGCTATTGCACCCATAGGGCTGATTTGATTTAGTCGGAAACTAGAAAAGTAAAGGAGAATAAAATTGATTTATTTGAAACAGGTGAATATCCATGAAGAAAAATTTCCTGTGTTTGACTACTATCCGTTTGACCTGGGAATATTTCAGAATACGGATAAGGTTCTGTTTGACACGCCCATCACACTTTTCTGCGGCGAGAATGGAACAGGAAAATCCACTTTACTCAAAGCTATTGCTATTAGATGCGGTATCCATATCTGGCAAGACAATTCCGGAATGAGACACGAACCCAACCCTTATGAAGAGGATTTATATAAAGCGATTACCATTCGGTGGGCAGGCGACCCAGTACCGGGTTCATTTTTTGGATCTCAAATTTTTTCACATTTTTCGAAAATCCTTGAAGAATGGGCTGTTGAAGATGTCAAAATGCTAAATTATTTTGGAGGAAAATCACTTGTTACTCAATCTCATGGCCAATCCCTTATGTCTTATTTTCAATCTCGATACAGCATTAAAGGAATCTACTTTTTGGATGAACCGGAAACTGCTTTGTCCCCATCATCTTTGATTGAGCTTTTGAATCTATTAATTACAACAAGCCATCAGGGCCATGCTCAGTTCGTTATTGTGACCCATTCTCCTTTGTTACTGGCGTGTCCGAGTTCTCGTATCTACAGTTTTGATAGTCCGGTAATTGAACCCATAGATTATGAAGATACTGAGTATTACAAAATCTATAAAACATTTATGAACCGCCCGGATGAATTTATTAAGCGCCTCGAATTATCGTCTCAAAAGTGCAGCCGTGGTGCATAATTAAACCTATGATCAAAAGGAGCTTGTATGTCTGCGGTCAATCTGGTCATCCTCGGGATATTGAAAAAGCAAAGCATGAACGCATATGAAATGAATAAGCACATTGAGTATATCCGGCTAAGAAACTGGATGAAAATCGGGACTCCGACTGTCTATCAAAATTTGAAGAAACTGGCCGAAAAAGGCTATCTTTCTACCGGAAAAGCTAAAACCGGCAATATGCCAGAAAAGGTGATATACACCATGGCGGATTCCGGCAATGCGTACTTTGATGAACTGATGACCCGGTTTTCCAAAACCCCAAGCCCGATTCATTTTGATTTTAATGCGTTTTTGATCAACCTGGATTTGGTTGACAAAGAGAGGGGTATGGCCATGCTGGAAAACCTGAGGCAATACTTCCAAAACAGTTATGCCAATCTGAAAAAAGATCAGGAAGCGATCAAAGATCCCCCCATTGGAGGAAAGGCCATAATGGAACAATACGACCGGTTGTTCAACACCATGATAAAATGGTCAAATGACTTGATTAAGGCCTATGAAAAGGACTCTTCTAATGAAACAGAATAATTCTAAAGAGGTCGTTCGTCTCCAGTTTGACCGGCAGGCTGAAAAATTCAGCAGTTGGTCAGTAACAAAAAATGAGGAATATGCGGCTTACTATTATGATTTCTGCCAAATGACACATGAAGACAGGCTCTTGGATGTCTCATGTGGCAGTGGGGAATTCTGTCTTTTTTGTGCACAAAATATCACCCATGCAACCGGTGTTGATTTGTCTGACAACATGATTGCCTTGGCAAAGCGGCAGTCTCAGGCATTTGGGATCACCAACACCACTTTTCGATGTGGCGACGCCGTATGTCTGCCCAATGAATCGGGTATATTTACGGTTGTGGTATCAAAATCCGCGTTGCATCATTACTCGGAGCACGATTCAATTTTCCAGGAGATGAAGCGGTGTTGCAGTCAACAGGGAAGGATCTCGATCCAGGATATCGTTGCCTATGATGATAAGTATGTTAATGATTTTTTTGAATCTTTTGAACAGCTGGTGGATGCCAGTCACAAGGTCACGTGCTCCAGATCCTTTATTCTTGATCTGTATCAACAATGTAATGTCGAAATTCTATCCACAATGGACCTTGCGATTGACTTGAATTTGAACGACTATCTTAACCATGCGGTTCGCAGTAATAAAGAGACTGTTCGTATCGGGCAGTTAATAGAAGCAGGGCTAAAAGACGATATCATCAAAAATTACTTTCATTATAAAGAAAATGATCTTTTTTTTAAAAGAAACGTTTTTCTTATTTTGGGACAAAAAGAAATCTTTTGAAAATACTCCCTTGACCATGGATTCATGATATTTGGAATTCCTGGGACATCTATGATAAGTAAAGTCAAGAGCCAGTTTTTATGGAAATAGATAATATGTACTTTCCAATACAGGGGGTATAACAGAATGAGTAAAACAGAAGAAAACCTTATGACAGCATTTGCCGGTGAGTCCAAGGCCCGCAACCGGTATGCCTTTTATGCTGATATCGCAAGGCGGGAGGGCTACCGCTATATTGCGAAAATCCTGGAGGAAACAGCGGAAAACGAAAAATATCATGCCCTGGAGGAGATGAAGTTGCTGCTGGCCAAGCGCACAACCGCTGAAAACCTGAGGGAAGGCATCGAGAACGAACGTTATGAGTCGGAGGAGATGTATCCGCGTTTCGCTCGAGAAGCGGAGGTGGAGGGCCACACACAGGCCGAGGTTCTATTTTCTCAGATCTCAAAGATTGAAAAGGAGCACAAGAAGCGCTTCCAAAAACTTCTGGCCATGATCGAAGCCGGTACGGTTTTCAAACGGGAACGACCGATCAAGTGGAAGTGCAGCATCTGCGGGTACACCCATGAGGGTTATGAACCGCCCAACCGCTGTCCATACTGCAAGCACAAAAAAGAGTATTACGAACCGGCCAATTTGGATGTTTAAAGAAAATCCATTGAAGTGAAAGAAATCTGAGCAAGGGGATAAACAATGGCAAGGTATGTTTGCGAAGTCTGCGAGTACGTATATGATGAAGACCAGGAAGGGATCCCCTGGGAAGAGTTGCCGGAGGACTGGGTATGTCCGGTTTGTCAGTCTCCTAAGAAATTTTTTGAGCCCTCAAAAGATGTCTCCCCGACCGAAAAGCCACAAACCACACAGGTCGAATCCGCCCTGGCAGCCCCCAGTGTATTACCAGTCGATCTCAACAGGACAACCTCCGAAACCGAGAGTTATTTCAGGGATATTCAGGAAATGGCTGAAACCGGCAGGTCGGTTTATGAACCCATGAGAACCAAGCAGGCAACCATCTCATGGGATGAGATACTGATTAAGGGGGCTCAGCTTGCCCGATTGCCCCTGAACAGCGATGAAGGTGTCGTAACTGAGACCGTCATCGGGCCGCGGGCTAAAAGGCCCCTGGTCATTGCAACACCCATCTATATTTCGCACATGTCCTTTGGGGCGCTGTCAAAAGAAGCCAAGATCGCTCTTGCCAAAGGCAGCGCCGCTATCAAAACAGCTATTTGCTCCGGGGAAGGCGGTATCCTGCCGGAAGAGATCGATCGTGCCCATAGATACATATTTGAATTTGTCCCAAACCAGTACAGCGTAACGGAAGAAAACCTGCGTCGCGCGGACGCCATTGAAATCAAAATCGGTCAGTCGGCCAAACCTGGCATGGGCGGTCACCTGCCCGGTAATAAAGTTACAGAGGATATCGCGCGCATTCGGGGTTTTGAGTCGGGAAAGGATATCAAAAGCCCGTCCCGCTTCGCTGATATTGCCGGCAGGGAAGAACTCAAGCAGAAGGTTGCCTGGCTCCGAGATATTTCCGGTGGAAGGCCCATTGGCATTAAGATAGCCGCCGGGAACCTTGAGAAGGATCTGGAAATTGCAGTCTATGCTGAACCTGATTTCATTACGGTCGACGGCCGCACCGGTGCAACTGGGTCAGCGCCGAAGTTTGTAAAAGCCTCGGCGTCCATTCCAACTGTTTTTGCCCTTCAGCGGGCAAGAAAGTTTCTGGGAAGCAGCCGGGATATTTCTCTCATAATCACCGGGGGCCTCAGAGTATCTTCCGATTTTGCTAAAGCCCTGGCGATGGGTGCAGATGCCGTCGCCGTTTCCACAGCGGCGTTGATTGCCATTGGATGTCAGCAGTACCGTGTATGCAATACCGGCAGATGCCCGGTCGGCATAGCGACTCAGGACCCGGTTCTACGTTCCCGGTTCGATATTGTATCCTCGGCAAAAGGAATAGAGAACTTCCTGCGGGTATCGACCCAAGAACTTCAGGACTTCGCACGTCTTACCGGTAATGGTGACGTCCATGGGTTTTCAATAAGGGATTTGTGTACTACCAATTCCGAGGTGTCTGGCTACACCGACATTGAGCATGTTTAGCGGTACTCAAACGACCTCATCCGCATTTTCTAACCAACTGTTCTAAACGCGAATTCCGGAATTCGGCGGAATTCGGTTTCTCCTCTCAATATGGCCCTGCCGAAGATTCTTACGGACCGGTTTCGAATGCTGATTTAAACTTTTCCGCAACCTGAAGAAGATTATTTTTCCATTCCTCCGCCAGGGGGTCTGCGAAGATGATCTTCCCGCCAATGGCTCCGGCAATGGTTTCGGCGCTTTTTTCTGAAAACTGGGGTTGTACAAAAATCACCTTGATGCCGTCTTTCCGAGCTTCTTTAATTAATTGGAGGAGTTTTCGGGGGGATGGCTTTTTTCCTTCCAGTTCAATGGGGATCTGTTCCAGTCCATAGCTTTGGGCGAAATAGCCCCAGGAGGGGTGGTAGACCATAAACCTGGCGTTTTGGCCCGTTGCCTGGAAAATCCTTCTGATCTCCATGTCCAGGGACTTCAGTTCGTCGAGAAATGCCTTGTAATTGGCCTGGTAGGCCATACGGCTTTCCGGATCAGCCTTTACAAGACCATCCAGAATGTTTTTGGCCTGCACCATGACAAGGGGGGGGGAAAGCCAGATGTGGGGGTCTTTTGCGCCTGCGGCGATGGTTTCATCACCATGTTCTGTTTCATGATGCCGGTGTCCGCCTGCTTTCATGGGTATTTTTGTGATCCCGGACTGGGTTGTGACAATCGTCATATCCGGGTTGGTTTTTGCAAATTTCGGGAGCCAGTTATCCTCAAAGGGCACACCGATC
>JABGPV010000213.1 GCA_018644785.1 Deltaproteobacteria bacterium
GATAACAGGCCCCTCAAAGCCGTGTTCCGCGAGGCAACTCACAATGTGGGCGTGGTGATGCTGCACAGCCAGGGGTGTATATTCATTTTGTTCTCTGGCGAATCTGGAACTCAGGTAGTCCGGATGAAGGTCATGGACCATCACCTCGGGACCAATCTCCAGAATCCGCCGCAGGTGCGAAACGGTCAAATTGAAAAAATCATAGGTTTCCAGGTTCTCCAGATCTCCCACATGCTGACTCAAAAAAGCCCGGTTCTTCTTGGTCAGGCAGATGGTGTTTTTGAGTTCCGCCCCCAGAGCCAGCACCGAAGGCATGGTTGCCATGGACGGAGGAAGAAAAACGGGAACCGGCACATATCCGCGGGAACGCCTGATTTGCCTCGGAACCCCGTCCACCACGCGGACCACCGAGTCGTCTCCCCGCAGATGGATGTCCCGGTTGTGGACCAGAAAATAATCGGCAATGCCATGAAGTTTTAGAAAAGCCTTATGATTGTCCCGCGAAATGGGTTCCTCGCTCACATTGCCGCTGGTCATTACCATGGGCCCAATAGGCCCCTCCATCAGAAGAACATGCAATGGCGTATAGGGAAACATGACACCCAGATACCGGTTTTGCGGGGCCACCTGTTCGGAAAGAGCATGCGATGGCTTTTTTTCCAGAAGCACAATGGGTTTCTGGCGGGACGTCAACAATTCGGCCTCGGTCTGATTCACATGAACAATTTCCCGGGCCATCTCCAGGTCCTTCACCATCACGGCAAGGGGCTTTTCTTCCCGATGTTTTCGTCGCCTGAGCCGGACCACGGCCCCATGGTTTGAAGCGTCTACGCAAAGATGAAAACCCCCAAGCCCTTTGACGGCCAGAATCGCTCCCTGTTGCAGCAAAGAAATGGTCTCTCGGATCGGATCATCACATGGCATTTTCGTGCCGTTCGGGTCATGAAGGGACGGCACGGGGCCACATGCCCAGCAGGCATTGGGTTGCGCGTGGAAGCGGCGGTTTGAAGGATCTTCGTATTCCTTGCGGCATTCGGAACACATTTGAAAGGGCGCCATGGTGGTGGCCATGCGGTCATAGGGGATGTCTTTGATGATGGTATAACGGGGGCCGCAGTTGGTGCAGTTGATAAACGGGTAGCCATATCTCCGGTCCGATGGGTCCAGGAGTTCCCCATGACAATCTTCACAGATGCCCACATCGGGAGAAATGAGCGCCGATCGCTCCCGGTGGCTTTCGCTCTGCCTGATTTCAAAGGTGTGTTGATGCTTGACAGGGATATCGGTCCAGCGTACCGATGCGATAACCGCCAGGGGCGGGGGCGCCGCGACGACAGACGCTATAAATGCGGTGACACTCTCGTCCGACCCTTCCACTTCCAGGTCCACGCCGAAATCCGTATTGCCCACATGACCCGACAGTCCGTATTGACCTGCCTGCTGATAAATGAAGGGCCGAAATCCAACTCCCTGAACAATCCCTTCAATGGCGCCGCGAGCCCGCCTTTTCATGGTTTCCAGTCCCTTCAGGACTTGATGGCCTCGTAAAAAGTCACGAATTTATCTACAGATGGCGTTGTAAAAGGTTCCATATACAAGGCGTAGTGATTTTTCAGGATCGTAGGCATACATGCAGTATGTTGAGATTCTGAAAAATCACTGCAACGCAGTAGATGGGACTTTTTCCGACGCCATCAGGACTTTGCTTTCAGTTCGCCTTTAAGCCAGTCGTACCAGGCATCCAGCCCTTCCTCTGTTTTGCAGGAAACCTCAAAAATCACCAGGTCAGGGTTCACCTTCAGTGATTCTTCCCTGATGCGCTCAACCGAGCAGTCCACATAGGGCAGCAGATCAATCTTGTTGATGAGTAACGCTTTTGACTCGTGAAACATGAGGGGATATTTGGCCGGTTTGTCTTCCCCTTCCGTGACACTCAAGATCATCACCTTGAAATCTTCACCCACCTTGAATTCCGCCGGGCAAACCAGATTGCCCACATTTTCAACCACCAGCAGGTCCAGGGCGTCAAAATCAAACTCATGGAATGTATCGCGAATCATGTTGCCATCCAGGTGACAGGCCCCGCCCGTGTTGATCTGCACCGCCGGCGCCCCCGTTGCGGCAATCCGTTCCGCGTCCTGAGAAGACTGGATATCCCCCTCGATGACGCCTACGTTCAGCTGGTCTTTCAAGGCGACAATGGTCTTTTCCAAAAGGCTCGTTTTACCCGCCCCGGGAGAACTCATGAGATTAAAGACCAACAGGTTTTTTTCGTCAAAGATAGCCCTGTTTTCCTGGGCGATGCGATCGTTGGCCGCCAGAATATTTTTCACAACCGATACTTTCATTTTTCCCCTCGTTTCATTCTTTTATGCGCTTGATACTGTTGATGCAAATTACAAAATTACTCATGAAAACATTCTAAGGAATGTATGTGTGTCAAACAGAAGTCTCACGGCATATATTCCCCAAAATCTTCTAGAGGCTCGTCAAAATCGTCCGACATTTCAATCAGCCCTGCTGCACTCCCGAATTTCGGATACGGTCTTTTATGAGGAAAAGGTATGATTTTAAAGCCTGAACCGTCATCTTTTGTTATAATAATTTCTTCCCCCTCGGCTACCATCCCGATAAGCTCGACGAGTCGTGTCTCAGCGTCTTTTAATGCTACCTTTTGCATACCGACCTCCGTCAGTTTATTGTTTTTATCCCTCAATCCACCTCAATTTCAACAATGGACAACTCCTGACCTGAGAGGGTCTCGATATCTTTGCTGTCACAGATGGGGCATTCAAATGCATAGTTTTTGATTTCAAATGTCTGCCCGCATTTACGGCAATTCCCGGTCAATGGAATAATTTCCATATTGAGTTTTGCACCTTCCAGTTCAGTGCCCGACGTCATCACTTCAAAGCAGAACGAGAGGGATTCGGGTACAATGGCGGAGAGCTGTCCGATATGGATGAGAGCGGATTTCAACACCGTTGCATTGTTTTTCCGCATCTCCTCTTTAATCACATCCAGAAGGGACTGCGCAATGGACATTTCATGCATGGGGTCTTTTCCTTGAATCGGTCCTCATCAACCCTGCCTTAATGCCATGGCCAGGGAATCGATTTTCTGCCTGGCATCGTTAAAAACACCCGACAGGTTCAGGGAATGGTTGGCGAAAATGCTCTGCGGCGATCCGTTAAACACAATCCAGGGCTCAAAATAGCTCCGCTCCAGGTTCTCAAGGATTTTGTCCACCAGTGCCATGGCGCCTTTTTCTTCCAGGACCCGTTTGAAATCAATTTTAATGGCTTTAAAGGATTCGTAAAGGCCGTAGGCCACGCCCTGGGCATAATAAAAATTGTCATCAATGTGACGCCACGAAATATTGATAGACACCAACTGCGAATTCTTGCCTCTATTTTCCTTGTCACCGGCATCCACCGGAAGGACAGTTCCGCTGCGCTGGGGGGCATTGATCAATCGGGTATTCACACCCCCCATGAGCGAGGCATAGTCATCCACAAGCTCAATGAGGTTGTCGCCCCGGGGATAAAAGTGAGAGACGCCCGCGACCAGGTTCTGGTAGTACACTTCCAGATCATCATAGGCATCCTCCCATTTGCTCTCCGCCGATGGGAACCACCATTTATGGGGATCGTTGGAGAGTGACGTAAAGGCATCCTCGACTTTTCGATCAATCTTGTCCGTGGTTCGCATTCGGGAAAGGTTATCCCTGAGTACATGGATATTGTATCGAACCACCTCCAGTTCACCGAGCTGAAACTTGGGCATGTTATCCAGAAAAACCGTGGGCCAGTAGATATCATTGGGCAACCAGTTCTCCTGCATCTGTTTGATGAGCATCTGGTTGGTCCTGACAAATGCAGCGCCCTTCACTTTGGCATCATACTTGATTGTCGCCAGAGGTTCCGGCTTTCTTGAGTTAATGCTCATCACCACAATACAAAAAATCACCAGAATCAGGATCAAAAGACCAACCAGGAGTCCACGATTCTTCTTTTCAGTTTTTTCCGCCATGGTTTATGGATTCCTCCCTAAAAGATATCCCCCGATGGTGAAAACACGCCAATGGAGGCATTTGTTTGATAAAGTCCCTATCGAGAACTGATTCTAGAAGTGTGGGTGCACCGTTGTCAACCCGTAAAGACCGGGGGGCAAAATAAACTGCCGGCTTCCCGGGCCGACTCCGCCAAAGTGGCTACGACGGCTGGACCCTTGCCGGTCCTATGTCTCAGATTTTTCAGGAGGGAGTTTGATCTTTTTAAACACCAGGTCATTCATGTTCTGGGGGGTTACCATCCGCTGGCTCAATAATTCTTTGACGCCTGTCTTGAAGGCTTCCTGGTCATGAAAGGGGTGCGTCCCCTCCACCACCTTCAGATCCGGGTAATCCCGCTTGATGGTTTCCACAAAAGCCTCTTTAAACGGGCACAACTGCACCAGGCATGAGGTTAAATGCACCGAATCAATCCCATAATCCACCAGGGCTTTCACCTTTTGCCAGACACGATCCGATCCCACCGCCGTGGGGCAGCCGCCGCAACCAATAATGCCCACCAGGTCCAGGGGTTCGTCTTTCGGATAATCCGCAAATTTTCCGGCCCGGCTCCGCGCATTCCCCAAGCACCCTATCATTACGCAATCCATCTCTCGGGTCACACTTTCACATCCGAGTATCCCTATCTTTGCCATATATTCTCTCTCCTTAATGCCGACTCCGCCAAAGTAGCGAAGCTACGACGGCCGGGTCCGCATTCATCTCAAGTTAGCCAGCGTTTCCTTCTCTTATAAAATTTCACGTCCCGGTAACTCCGTTTAGCGCCCATCTCCGTTAACCCCAGGTAAAACATTTTGATGTCTTCGTTTTCCCTGAGCCGGTCCACGCTGTCATCCAAGACCACCTTTCCGTTTTCCATGACATAACCGTGCTCGGCAATGGAAAGGGCCAGGTGCGCGTTTTGCTCCACCAGGAATACCGTAATCTTCTGCTCCTGGTTCACCTTCTTGATAATCTTGAAAATCTCGGCCACCAGGATGGGGCTCAACCCCAGGGAAGGTTCATCCAGCATCATGAGGCGGGTCCGTGCCATGAGGGCTCTTCCGATGACCAGCATCTGCTGTTCCCCGCCGGAAAGATATCCGGCCAGGGAATTTCGTCGGGATTTCAGAATGGGAAAATACTCCAGAACCGTGTCAAACCGTTCCCGAATCTCTTTGCGGCTCCTGCGGGTCCTGGTTGCCGCAATGAGGTTTTCATAGGCCGTGAGGTTCTCAAACACACAGCGTCCTTCCATCACCTGGAAGATACCCAGCCGAACAATCTCTTCGGCTTCTTTTTTATCAATGCGCTCGCCCATGAATTCTATGGTGCCATCGGTCACCTCACCGTCTTCCACTTTCAACAGGCCCGAGATCGCCTTGAGCGTGGTGGTCTTACCGGCCCCGTTAGCACCCAGAAGGGCCACCACCTGGCCCTCCTTGACTTCCATGGAAAGCCCTTTCAATACCAGAATTACGTCATCATAAATGACCTCAATATTATTGACGTTGAGCATGACCTGACCCATTTGAGCGCCCCTGTTTCAACCGTTCAATTCTTCCTGTAAGATGAAGCGTTGGATCTTTCCGCCGGATGTTTTGGGGAGTTTTGATACGAAATCTATCCAGCGTGGATATTTGTAAAGGGCAATTTTCTCCTTTACGAATCCTTTGATTTCTTCTTTCAAGGCACTGCCTGCCGATTGAGAGGGTTCCAGTACCACAAAGGCGTACGGTTTGATCAGCGCATCTTCGTCCTGGTAACCAACCACGGCGCTTTCCAGAACCGCGGGATGTCCGTTGATGGCCCCCTCAACCTCCATGGGGGACAACCATTTACCCCCCACCCGGAGCATGTCATCACTTCGGCCCTTAAAATAATAGTACCCCCCTTCATCCACCCGGTACCGGTCTCCGGTCACAAACCACTCACCCAGCATGTTTTTCTTGGTCTCTTCACGCAGGTTCCAGTAAGCGGATGCAATGGAACCCCCTTTCACCAGCAGATGTCCGGTTTCGTCTGCTTTCACCGAGTTACCGTCCTCGTCCACAAGGCGTGTTTCATAACCGGGGACCACCTTGCCCGTACTGCCGGGCAAAACGTCTTTAAACCGATTGGACAGGAAAATATGGCAGATTTCCGTGGAGCCGGTTCCATCCAGTATTTCCACATCGAATTCGTCTCTGAACCGGTGGTAAACATCAGGCGAAAGGATCTCAGCCGACGAAATGCAGGCTCTCAACCCTTTAACAGGGGGAAGTTCCTTTCCTTCTTCCCGGCTTTTTTTCCGGTAATCAACCAGCGCCCCCAGGAGGGTGGGCACGGTAAAAAAAAGGGTGGGTTTGTACCTGATCAGGTCCGCATAAACCAGGTCAGGCGTGGGCCGGTGATCGGCCAGAACAGTTGTCCCACCCACATAAAAAGGGTGATAGACACTGTTTCCCAGGCCATAGGCGAAAAAGAGAAAAGACCCCATCACCCGATCATCCGGCGTCATATTCAAAATTCCTTTGGCATAAGCCTCGGCGCAGAACATCATGTGGCTGTGATGATGGACAGTCCCCATGAGACGCTCCGGATTCCGGCCGCTGTATAGCCAGAAGGCCGCGTCATCGGGGGTGGTATTTGCGGGTTCCAATTCCGTAGGCGCGTTGTCTGTGAGCGCTTCAAACCGGAGATGGTCATGGTCCCCACCGCCTGTCACCACCACATGCTGACAGAAAAGGGCCTGGTCCAGTATCTTTTCGATCTCCGGCAGAAAAACCGAATCGACAATCAACACCTTGGCCCGGCTGTCATTGAGCATATGGAGAAAGTCCTGGGATTTCATGAGGATATTGGTAGGGATGGGTACGGCCCCAATTTTGATGGCGCCCAGGAACGAAAATACCATTCGGGGCGAATCCCCCATCAGCAGCATTACCCGGGTTTCCATCTCAATGCCCAGACCTTTGAGCATGTGCCCTGCCCGGTTCACCTGGTGCCGCAACTGTTCATAGGTATGAATTTCATCCTCAAAAAGGATGGCCGGCCGATCCCCCCGGCCCGCCGCCACATGTCGGTCCACCAGGTAGTGGGCTGCGTTGAAATCAATGGGCAGATTCAAGTTCAGCATATTCTTACCTTGCATACATAACCACGGCCCGCCCCACACGAACGGTTGTGGGCGGACCATTTAAAAAAAGCTTTTCACAGCTTATTTTCCAAAATAGGTCTTGTCCCTGGGCAGTTCGATCCAGCTGGTAATGGCCTCAATCTTGTCGTTCTTCACTTCATAGATTTTGGCGGCCATACTTGCCCGGTGATCGGTCTTGGTAAACGTCAAGGGCGGCGCCAAACCGCCGGTATCAAACCCCTTGAACTGTTCAAAGGCCTCCCGTATGCCCACAGGCGTCAATTTACCGGCCTTATCGGCCATGCGAAGCGCATTGGTTACAGCCAGGATATTAACCCAGCCTTCCACGTACACGTTGGTGCCCATCTCCCCTTTATGCCACTTCTCATTGGACTCAACCACTTTTTTCATACCCGGAACCTGCGCGCCGTAGGGAGCGATGGGATGAACCCCATAGGTACCGTTGGCGGCGCCGCCGCTCAATTTGATGAGGGTTTCTTCGAAATTTCGAATATTGGAGATAAACTTGGTTTTGATTCCCAATGCCTTGGCATTTTTGAGAATTACAGCGCCGTTCATGGCCGTGGACGTGATATACGCATAGTCCGGGTTGTATCGTTTCATGTTCATGAGCTGGGGCGTAGCGTCTTTGGTGGGCCAGTTAATAACCTGGTCCGGGCCCACATCCACACCGATTTTCTTGGCATAGTCTTTACACACATTGAGAATGTCCCGGCCGTATTTGTTGTCCGGATAAAGGAAACACAGTTTCGGATTCCGACTGGTGTCTTTCCAGGAATCCTTAATCCATTTGATGGCAATCCGGCCCATGGTGCCGTAAGAAGGGGATACAAAAAAGCTGAACGGTGTTTTGGCCGGGTTTTGAAATTTGGATGTGAAAGAAGCGGCAATGGTCACCACGCCGTCTTTCACAATCTTCTTAATAAGGGTCATGGTGGTGCCCGTGGACTGGATATAGAGACCCAACACATTTTCGGAATCCACCAGACGGTTGTAGCCCGCTACCCCCCGGGGAACCTTATACCCGTCGTCAATAACGATCAGCTCCAGTTTCTTTCCGTTGATACCGCCATTTTCATTGACCCACCGCGCCGCATCCAACTGACCTTTAACCTGGTTTTTTCCCCAGTCCGAAGTGGGGCCTGAAAGGTCGATCAACACCCCCCATTTGATTTTGTCGGCGGAGACGGCGTTCGTTGCCAGAACACCCATACAGAAAAACATGGCCAGCACTGCAAATACAATCGTCCTTTTCTTCATGACTTTTCTCCTTCAATCTCTAGGGTTAACATTTTGGTAATCGTTCACAGGGTCCAGAAATAGGGTGCAGTTGTCAGGGTGCGGGGTACAGGAAAAGCAGCTTCGAATTTCATCCTGCACCCTGATAACTGCGCCCTGCCCCCTTTGCACTGCCCCCTGCACCCTCTGAACGGCTACACATCTTGAGACCTTATACAACATATTCAATATGAAAAAGGCCACAGCTTCCAGTAGGCGCGAATGGTACGCCAACGGGCCGCCAGACCGTCCGGTTCAAAAATAAGAAACAGAACAATGACGCAGCCGAAAACGATCTCACGAATGGACACAAACCAGGTCACATGATCCGGGAAAGCCGTATTCAGGGAGGTCGTCGCCACTTCGAGAAACCTTTCCAGGATGAACCAGAACCCGACCCCGTATATGCCCCCCAGGATATGCCCCAGGCCACCGATAATGCACATGGCCAGGTAATCGATGGACTGGTGGATGGTAAATGACTCATGGGTAATCACCTGCAGGTACTGGGCCATCAGGGCGCCGGCAATACCCGCAAAAAAAGAGGACACCGCAAAACTCATGAGCCGGTACTTGAACACATGCACCCCGATG
>JABGPV010000214.1 GCA_018644785.1 Deltaproteobacteria bacterium
CATTCAAACGCTGTTATCCATATCGGAATAGCGGCGCTGAGTCAACTGTAATACCCACATTGATAAATGTCAAAGCGCTTACGCGAAAGTAGAGAGGTTATTGAATACTCGAATTCAAGCCGACTCCGCCAAAATAGCGAATACTACGAATGGCGGACAGGTTCAGGGAGGTCCCCAATGGCAAATATGATCCATCTTGAAGAAAAAAAAGGCGTTGCAATGGTCTACCTGAATCGCCCTGAAGCGTATAATGCCTTTGACTTGGATATGGTGCAACGGCTTTCAGAGACGCTTATCACTCTGGCCCTGGACCGGAACATTGCCGGCGTGGTCATCTCGGGGAAGGGTCATGCGTTTTGCGCCGGTGGCGATTTACGATGGGTAAACAACCATGCCGACTCCGCCAAAGTAGCAAATGCTACGAGCCGACTCCGCCAAAGTGGCTACGACGGCCGGGCGGCCGGGAAGGATAGTCTTTCAGAAGCCTTTCATGAACTGGCGGCACGGTTTCATCAGGCCATCATTGAAATCCGGCGAATGCCCAAACCGGTGGTGGCGGCTGTTAACGGCCTGGCCGCAGGGGGCGGTTTTTCATTGGTCCTTTCGTGTGATTTCAGGGTCATGGCAACATCCGCCATTCTAAAACAGGGTTATACCTCCAACGGGCTCAGTATAGACGGTGGAGGTTCATTTATTTTGCCACGGCTGGTGGGGGCGGCAAGGGCGCTTGAAATCGCAGCATTTGACCGGCCGATCAGTGCGGAAAAAGCCTTAAAATGGGGTCTTGTAACCGAAATGGTGGATGATGGCCAAACGGTTGAAACGGCGTTTGAACTCGTTTGCAAACTGAAGAAAAGGTCTCTTGATTCCTTTGCCGCATCCAAAAAACTGATAACCGATTCGTTTAACACCAGTTTTGAAACCCATTTGGAAAATGAGCGGAATCTATTGTCTTTTGTGGCAGGGCAGCCAAATGGCGTGGAAGGCGTGACGGCTTTTCTGGAGAAACGACCGCCGGTGTTTGAGGCGCCTTCCGGAAAATAGCGCGCAATGTCATCGGTTAATATTTTATTTTGATTGGAAAGCCATGTATATTTCATATTTCGGGCTTACGGAGAATCCCTTCGACCTGACACCTGATCCCCGGTTCCTCTTCATGAGCCAGCGCCATCGAGAGGCCCTGGCCCATCTGCTGTTTGGAATGGGCGAAAAGGGGGGGTTTGTGCTGCTGACCGGCGAAGTGGGAACGGGAAAGACCACCCTGTGCCGCAGCCTGCTGGAACAGGTTCCCGAAGGGGTTGAAGTTGCGCTGGTCTTGAATCCCAAACAGACGTCCCTGGAACTGGTGGCGTCTCTCTGCGATGAATTGAAAGTTTCCTATCCGACACCCGAAAAAAGCCTCAAAGTACTCATCGACCACTTGAATCGTCACCTGCTGGATATCCATGCCAAAGGGAAAGGACAGTAGTGATTATTGATGAAGCTCAGAACCTCAGCACCGATGTATTGGAACAGATTCGATTGCTGACCAACCTGGAAACCACCACCCAAAAACTGCTGCAGATTCTTCTCATTGGCCAGCCGGAACTCCAGGGCATGATGGCCCGGCCGGAATTACGCCAGTTGGGGCAGCGGATTACGGCCCGCTACCATCTGACGCCCCTGTCAATTGAAGAAACCGCCGCCTACATTGAACATCGTCTTGAGGTGGCAGGGTGTAAACGCCCACTCTTTACGCGAAGTACGCTCCATCTCATTCACCGGTTGTCCGGTGGCGTTCCCCGGCTGATCAATACCATCAGTGATCGGGCACTACTCGGCGCCTACGGCAGGAAGCGTTCGGTTGTTAACAGGCGCCTGGCCCGCAGGGCCGCCGCTGAAGTCATGGGGAAAAAGGCCCTTGTTCGGAGCCCGGGCGTCACGGGGTGGCTGTTGGCGCTGCTGTTTCTGGTTCTCCTGGGGGCGGGATGGCTTTTCTTTCAGAATCCGAACCCTGGCCAATGGTGGGCGCAATGGCAGGAGGATTCGAGCAAAACCGCCACAAAGCCGGCGGTGAGCGCCGCCAATGAGAAGGCTGGAGAAGCCCCCGGACCTCTTGACGACGTGTTTTATGGGGGAAAGACCGATACCCATATGCAAAACGCCTTTCAATCCCTGTTGAAGCACCGGGGATTGGCCATTCCAAAAACAGATGGACCGGCCATGTCGGGCATGAGTGTTTGTGAATGGGCGCCCAGCGTCGGTTATCGTTGCTACAACGACAGGGGTAACTGGACCACCCTCAAACACCTGAACCGCCCGGCGGTTCTGGAACTGATCGATGGCCGGGGGCGCAGGCATTATGTCGCTGCCATGCAGCTCAAGGACCAGGAGGTGCTTCTGGATTTCGGGGACAGTCAGCTCTCCCTGTCCAGAAACGACCTGGACCCTTTCTGGTTCGGGGACTTCACCTTGATCTGGAAACCGCCGCCTATTAAAGGTGCCATTCTCAAGAAAGGGGATTCGGGTCCCGATGTGCGCTGGCTGAAAGCGCAGCTGAACCGCATAGAGGGCGTGAGCAATGTGTCGGATGGAACGGAAGAGGCTGTTTTTGACGATATCCTGGAGATGCGGGTCATGAATTTTCAAAGGTCCTATGCTGTGGAAGCGGACGGCATTGTGGGAGAGCAGACCCTGATTCAGCTGACGAAAGCGGAACGTGAGACCCCCTAGGAAGGCATCCACATGTCATTGATTCTAGACGCCCTGAAACGCGCTGAACGGGAGCGAAAACTGGAAAAAGCCCCTGATTTGAGTGCCATTTATCAGGAAGGACGTCTGAATCGCCGCAAGGCCCATTCGTGGTTCTGGGCGGGGGGTGCTTTTCTGGTCACTTTCGTGGCCGTGGCCATCATATCCTGGCCGAAAGCGCCCTCCGAAAGCAATCTCAAAGACAAAGCGCCGAAGCCCGCCCTGGCCGACTCCGCCAAAGTAGCCAATGCTACGACGGCCGGAACCGCATCGACGCAGGCAAAGCGGTCGCTGCCCGAAGGCCCGGAAAAACCCTTATCGGTGGCCGGCAAAACCGTCAAGGATACAACCCCGTCTGCGCCCTCTACTGAGAAAAAGCGGCTGGAAATGCCAAAAAAGGCCAAACAGGCGGTCAGTTACATTGACCTACCCCGTGAAAAACCGCCCGAATTACCCGTTGCCGCTGTTCCGCCACCCAAGAGAGATATTGTGGCCCCAAAACCGATTCCGGAACCGGTCAAAAAACCCATGGCCTTAAAGAGCGCAGAAAAGCGTCCAACGGCTGCCGCGAAAGTTGTTCCCAAAGCGCAGCCAAAAGAGACCCTAACCTTGTTTGACGACCTCCCCGAAGAGATACAATCCGTTTCGGGTCCATTGGAAATCAATGTCCACATGTATTCCCCCAACCCTCCGGAGCGTCGGGTTTTCATTAATATGCAGGGCTACAGAGAAGGGGATACCATTGGGGAAAGCGGGTTTCGACTGGTGGAAATCACGTCCTATGGGGTTGTCATCGATTACGGGAAAGGGAAAGCGCTGCTTGAGGTCAAGAGAAAGTAGAGACAAGGCATGCCTTGTCTCTACTACGACTGGTCGTAGTGACTGAACTGCATGGAAAAGGTTCCCCTGCCCTGGGAAGCGGAGCGCAGGGCCGTGGAGTAACCAAACATTTTTGACAGGGGAACATTGGCGGTCAGTACCTGGGTTGATCCTTTGCTGACAATCTGGGAAATTTTTCCCTTGCGGGCATTCAGGTCGCCGATCACATCCCCGGTAAACGCTTCGGGCACCAGCACTTCCGTTTTCATGATCGGTTCAAGAAGAATGGGTTCCGCTTTCAAAAAGGCCTGTTTGAGGGCCATGTTGGCGGCAACCCTGAACGCCATGGCATCGGAGGTCTCTTTCATCTGAACGTTTAAAAGGGTTGTCTTGACGTCAATAACCGGATAACCCATCAGGGAACCGCCCCCTTCAGCTTCGTTGATGCCTTGACGGATCGCCTCAAGAAATTCTTCGGTAAGCCCCTCTGCTTTGCATTGGTTTACAAATTTATTCCCGGATCCTCTTTTAAGCGGCGATATTTCGACTTGAACCCCTGCAAAGTGCTGTTGACCGCTCAGTTCTCTCTGGAATATTTCCTCCCGGATTGATGGTGCGGTGATTGTTTCCCGGTAAACCACCTGGGGTTTCCCCTGGTTGATTTCAACAGAAAATTCCCGCTTAAGCCTTCCCGTCAGGATTTCCAGATGCAATTCGCCCATGCCTGAAATGATGGTTTGGCCTGTTTCTTCGTCTATTTTGGTTTTGAATGTGGGGTCTTCGTCGGACAGTTTCTTAAGCGCTTCTAAAAGCTTGTCATGGTCTTGGACTTTTTTGGGTTCTACCGCCACGCTGATGACCGGCTCGTTGAACTGGATGGGTTCAAGCAGGATTGGATCATTTTCCGTACAGAGCGTATCGCCGGTGGTCGTGATTTTCATACCCATTGCCGCCACAATATCCCCGGCTGACACTTCATTGATGCGTTCCCGTTTGTTGGAATGCATTTTCAATAGCCGTGCCGGTTTTTCTATAACGTTTTTCCGAGGGTTAAAGACCGTTCCCCCCGCTTTCAAGGTCCCCGAGTAGATCCGGAGGTACGTCATCTTTCTGCCCTGGTCCATCATCACTTTAAATGCCAAGGCCGAGAGGGGGCCGCCGGGCTTCGCCGAGCGCGTTTCCGTCTCGCCGGTGCCGGGATGGATTCCCGCAATGGGAGGAACATCCAGGGGTGAGGGAAGGTAATCCACAATACCGTCCAAAAGGGGTTGAATGCCCTTATTTCGCAGTGCCGTGCCGCAGAAAATGGGAACCAGGGCCATTTTTATGGTGGCATTTCGAATGGCTTCTTTCAGTTCCCGAGCAGGGATTTCTTCCTCGGAAAGGTATTTTTCCATTATCCGGTCATCATGATCTGCCATGGTTTCAAGGAGCAATTCCCGGTATTTGGAAGCTTCTTCGGCCATTTCTTCAGGAATGGGCGTGGTGTTGTATTGCGCGCCAAGGGTGTCGTCTTCCCACAAAATGGCCTCCATCCCGATGAGGTCGATGACACCGTTAAACTGATCTTCTGCTCCCCAGGGGATCTGAAGGATCAGGGGGGCGGCATCAAGACGCGTCTCTATCATGTCCACGGCTCTGAAAAAGTCAGCACCCACGCGATCCAGCTTGTTAATAAAGGCAATTTTTGGCACCCGGTAGCGATCTGCCTGACGCCAGACCGTTTCGGACTGCGGCTCTACGCCGCCCACGGCACAGAAGACACCGATAGCCCCGTCGAGAACACGCAAAGAGCGCTCGACTTCGATGGTGAAGTCCACATGTCCCGGCGTGTCAATAATGTTGATGGCATGCCCGCGCCAATCGCAGGATGTAACCGCCGAGGTAATGGTAATACCCCGTTCTTTTTCTTCTACCATCCAGTCCATGGTGGCTTCACCATCGTGCACTTCGCCCATTTTATGAACACGGCCGGAATAGAAAAGGACCCGTTCCGTTACGGTGGTTTTCCCCGCGTCGATATGGGCGATAATGCCCAGGTTCCGGGTTTTACTCAGTTTATTGTTTTTCGGCGTCGGCATATAGTATGGTCATCCTTAAACGGCACTTTTTTGGGTTGGGTAGGCTCACCGGCCCATTCCCACAAAACACGAGCGAAAATCTAAGGGATATGGAGACATGTGTCAAGATATAAGATTATGGAGGAAGTGGTCTCAAGGCTTTTCCACCAGAAGGTATCGATTCGGCTTCAAACGTGCAAATAGGGTGGCGCCGGGACAGGGGGCCACCAGCATTTTTTTGAATTCGCTCCCCAGAACCTGAAACAGTTCCACGCAGCAGGAACATAAATGGGCACTTTTGTCGATGGAATAGGGAACGATGCTCTCAGACGTTTCAATGAAAAACCTTGGCGTTATGAAGTTGGCGTGGTTGGCGGTATGGGTCATATATAGTTGATCATAGTCCTGTACCGAAGAGCCCAGCCTTTTCGCCCATCTCAAATATATCCTTTTTTCTATGTCGTCCACCTGTCGCCATCGGGCGGGCATTCTCTCCTGAATGCGGGGATCCTCAATGAGAACTTGCTTTTCCGTCAGAGATGCCGGCTGGGGGAGGACAAAATCGGACTCGGTGATCACAGCTGCCCTCCGGGCTTCAAAGCCCTCCAGTTCAAAAGCGCTGACGATCAGATAAAGGCCGTTTTTATCTGATGTTCGATACCAACTGCCCTGCCTGCCGCAGGTATCATCCCAGATTTCGGGTGCAACACTTGTGATCTTGTTGATCCTATCCAGGGGGGTGCAGACAATTCCTTTGGCGTGTTTCAATTTGATGCCCCGACTGTCAAGGGTGTTTTGCAGTTGTAACGCCTCATCTCTGGTTAACCAGTAGATATATTTTTGATAGGGGCCATTTGTTTTTGCCACGGTTCAAACTCCAAATGTTTTCTGCTACGTTACTTTCCCCCGATCTTCAAGTAATCGTTCACGGTTCCGGTATCGCCATATCTCATTTTGTGGATCAGGTATATGAAGAGGTAAGCGGTCTGCAGTGCATCTTGAAGGGCATTGTGTTCCTCAAACTTCGGCAGATGAAATTCTTCACTTAAGGATGAAAGTCTGTAGGAATCCTGCTTTTCGCGATGATCGAAATAGGGGCCATTCATTGACGCCTTGTAAGCCATGGCAAGTCGCATGGTATCCAGACTTGAACTCTGGATGACGCCGCCCAGGTAATTGTCACATGCGCGATTGACGAAGCTCAGATCCATAGACACGTGATGCCCCACCAGAAGAGCACCGCCGCAAAAGTCAATAAAACGGGGCAGAACATCATCTATGGGCTCGGCCCCCAGCAGTTCACCGGGTGTTATGCGATGGATGAGGGTGCTGGGCGTATGAAGCATTCCCCGCGGTTTGATCAGTGCATAAAATGTGTCCTCACAACAAATCCGTACATTTTTTATGCGCACGGCGCCGATGGCGATAATTTCATCCTTGCGCTGGTTCAGACCGGTCAGCTCGGTGTCAAACACCACAAATTCACAATCCCGGACCGGTAAATCCTTGTTGGAGGCAGCGCTGATCAGGTTGTTTGCAACGATAGCGGGATGCGTTGGTTGGTTAGATGAAAAAAGACGCTTTATAAATCTTGTAATCGGCATGAATTGTCAATAACCACAGACAAGGCATTCAGATCCGAAGGAATTTCAGCTCAATGCTTTACCCTTTTTTCGGAATTCCAAACTCATATCGCGCAAAGCCCTGCAAACGCCTGATAACCTCGAAAACCTCTTTCAGCGATTGTTTTTCCAGATCAGAGAGGTCACCGGGGCTGACCTTATTATTAGGTTCCCGCCCGTCTTCCATCAAGTGGAGCTGATGAACCAGCCCTATATGCATCAGCAACTCATATGCCTCAACAAGTTCAGATCCCAGGTCGCTGGGGATGTGCTGCTTCTCCTGCAGAGATTGCAGCCTTTCCAATGTGCTGGTTTTACAGATCCCGTATTTCAAGGACATGGCCCGTGCAAAATCAACAAAAAAAACCGCGCCTTTGCCATCTAAATCAAAGGCTTCTCCATACTGACCGTCCTTTTCCACCACTGAATTTCCGTAAAAGGAGAGCGGCGGTTCCAATGAGATGAAATTTTGAGCCAGATAGCGCAGGAATTGCTCATTTCCCCGGGTTAAAGTATGGATTTTCTCCTTCAGCTTTTCGGCAAGCGAAACATTTCCAGCCCCGGACCTGACGTCGAAAAAAATGGATGGGTCATAATTCCTGTCCCGGTCCGGAAATCTACACCAATCCTGAAAGTATCCATTCCACACGGATTGAGGCTGTCGCCATTTGGCATTGAAGGCGGTACTATCGCCTGGGTCCGATGGATACCCGCATGCAATCAGATGTTTGACGGCTTGTTCAGATAAGGTTCTGAAATATTCTTTGGCTTCCCTATCTGTCCTTTCATCGGGGCTGTCGCCATAAACGACGGCATTGGTCTGGCTGATTTTAAAAACCTGCTCATGTCGCCCCTCACGACCTATTAACAACCAGGAAAACGGCAGGGGCGCCTTCCCTAGCTCCTCTTGAAGAAGCATGAGCAACCGTTCCAGCAAATGTCCGTTTAACACCGAGATCATCCGACTCACATTACAGGCTTTTGCCCCTTCTTCAATGAGCGGGCGCACGATCATGGGAATCTTCCGGCTTAGTTCGTACAATCCGCTGATCCGTCGCTGTGCCTGAATTTCTCTGAAAAGAAAGTAGGGAGAACTGCCCTGGGCCACCATGATGTCATGGGTTGTGAGCATCTTTGAAATCTTCCCATCTTCTTCAATGGCAAGATGGTGAATCCGATTTTTTATCATGGCAAGCAACGCGTCAAAACAGATGGCATGACCGGAAATGGTCTGAACCGGCGCCGCCATGATTTCCGATGCCTTTGTGTGATAATCGAGCCCCCGGGCAACAACCTTGCCTCGAATATCCTTGTCGGTAACAATGCCGACAATTTCGTCCCGCACGTCCGTCAACAGGATCGAACCGATCCTTTTTTCCGACATCAGTTGCGATATTTTCTGGACCGAGGTGTCTAACGACGCGGTAAAAAGCGTTCCTTTGGAGATCTCACCGGCCCTGGCATTAAAAAGAAACAGGGCCCCTTCGGCACGGGGTGTGATTTTCTGCTGCCGAAGTTCGGAATAAACCGGCTTGGCCATCTTCTCCGACATGGTACTCAGGTAATGCCGCTTTACTTTCTGGTTGGTTTCAATCAGATTCAGGAAATCCTGTCTGTCAAAAAGGAAACAGAAGGTATCATCCAGAGTCTCAACATTGAGATTTGCCATGGTATTCTGAATAATGGGAAGGGCCCCAAAATGTTCCCCTTCGCCCCGGAAATCCTTCAAGGTGATATTTTCCAGACCATCCAGACGGTAAGTCCTAACGCCACCCTTCTGAATCAAATAAAAGTGTGTGACGTCACTCTCACCCTGCCTGA
>JABGPV010000215.1 GCA_018644785.1 Deltaproteobacteria bacterium
GAATGGATATTTCCGAAAAACGAAAACCCCAGGACGGCAGGATCAAGACGGATAAAGGGGGAGTGGAAACCGAAATAAGGGTTTCCACCATACCTGTAGCCTTTGGCGAAAAGGTGGTCATGAGAATCATGGATCCGGAAATCCTTTTCCAGGACCTTGAAAAACTCGGATTTTCGCCGCAGGACCTGGCCGCTTATGAGCATGTGATTCGCATGCCCCACGGCATGGTCGTGGTTTGCGGTCCAACGGGGAGTGGAAAGTCCACGACCCTGTACTCGACGCTCCGGACGCTTTCTTCGCCGGGCATTAATATCACCACGGTGGAAGACCCGGTAGAAATGGTCCATGAAGGGTTTAACCAGATCGGGGTCCAACCCGCTGCGGGCGTAACCTTTGCCTCGATCCTTCGCAATATTCTGCGGCAGGACCCTGATATTATCATGGTCGGTGAAATGAGAGACCTGGAAACAGCGGAGAATGCCGTTCAAGCTGCCCTGACAGGTCATCTGGTCCTCTCCACACTTCACACCAATGATGCTGTTTCCGCAATCATTCGGCTCCTTGACCTGGGGATTCCGGCATTTTTAATCCAGGCAACCATGATCGGGGTGTTGGCACAACGGCTGGTTCGCAAGATATGCGTTTACTGCAAGGAAAGCTACCAAATGGATATCCGTGAACTGAGGGCTCACGGGCTGGAGTTTAACCAGGAAGGACCCATAACGCTTTTTCAAGGCAAAGGATGTTTAAAGTGCCGTGGGACAGGGTATCTGGGCAGGATCGGTATTTATGAGCTCGTTCCGGTCAACGAGTCCATCAGAAAATTGATCAAGGCAGAGACGGATACGGAAACGCTGCGCGCCCAGGCCATAAAAGAAGGCGTTTACACCCTCCGGCAAAATGCTGTCAAAAAACTCCTGGAAGGCAAAACCACCCTTGAAGAAGTTCTGAGGGTTACCTGGACACATGCATGAGGAGGGGTTGGCACTGAAAAGTGCCAACCCCCTTCTTCGGTTGACGTTAAAGGATTTAGAACTGCCCATTCTGCCATCCTCGTCTATTCCACAGCATCGATCGCTTGAGCAAGCAGTGCATGGTAGATGGTCAAAGCTGAATGGACCTCGCGGGCCGCTGTTTTTGCCAAAGTGAAACAGGTTTCATAGTCCTGAGCATTAAAGTATGCCAAGGCCTGATCGCTGTTTTCAGTGGCGGTCAATTTTAACTCATCAGCCATGGCCACAGCCTCGTCCACGGTCATCTCCTCCTTGTGAATTACCACCAGTTCATCCCCGACAATGTATCCATTCTGCTTGGCCACTTCGTAGACCATATAATACCCATCTAGCCTGGTAATCAGTTTTTCCACCTGATCCATTTTTTTGAGATCCCTTTTGGCATGCCCCTTGGGAGCTCCCAGAGACTTCCAGATCACGAATAGATCACTGTCCAATGAAAATGTTTCGGCATACTCATCCATTGTGGCTTCAAGGATGATTTTGTACGTGGTTGCATCTGCCTGACGGTCATAAACCCAGGTTGTGGATCCGTCATACACCTTATTACATACCACTGTTTCAGAATAATCCTCCAGAGTTTGCTCGAATACAAGCTCCTGTGTTACCGCATCAAAGCGAAAAAGGTTGACCTTGACACCAATGGACATTGCACCCGTTGTCCCGCTTTCGTCGATCAACTTGACACTGTAGTCGACAACAACTGGTTCAGGTTTGTTTCTGATGTAGAAATCTTCAGCAACCGCCAGCGTTCCCTCCATAGTTACGGCCTCGAGTTCGGGGGGGATTTCTTGTCCACTGCAACCGAACAGGCTCAACAACATCAAAATGCATCCCAAAACTGCCACAGAATAATTTTTCATCTTTCCCTCCTTTTTGAAAATAAAGAGATATACCTGAAATTAATATGGCTTTCAGGGATATTGGATCCCTGAAAGCCATGGGAAAGTGGTTTTTGGAGAACTCCTATATGAAAGAATGCAAGAATGAGATAAACCAGGATCAAGCCAGGGCGTGAAAAGGCACTAATGGAGGGTAAATTATAAAATCGTTCTCTCATTTCCAAGGCAACCCGGCCATCTCTTAATTAGGGAGATCCGTGGCTTTCCGCCCCCACCTCACAATGGGTTTGGCTTTTTCTAAGAAAAGGCCAGAAAGGCCTACCAGTTATGCACAGGTTTATTCTGCTTATTTTTCTTCTCTGGGTCAACTAAAAAATCCTGAAGCATGATCTGAAAATTTTTCAGTTTCAAATTTGAATGATTTTAACCCTTGTGTTATATTTATACACGTTTTTTAGCATTTAGGGGCTTTTCGGAGGATGAAAAAATGGAGATTTCTATAGATGGTTTAAAAGGGATTGATCTGTTTCGAAATATCGAGCTCAAGAAAGTACCGACGGAACTTGAAGGGGCACAGATAAAAGAATTCTTGCCCGGAAGCATCATCCTTTCTCCTGAAAATGAAAACAGGAGCATCTATTTTCTGCTGTCGGGACAATTGGGCGTTCACCTGGAAAGCCCCGATTCCCGGATGCTCAGAACCATTGAGCCGGGCGATTGCGTCGGCGAATTATCCCTGATAGAAGACATCAATCCTTCCGCTTATGTTTTGGCCAGAGAACCGTCACGTCTGTTGAAACTATCCAACAAAACCTTGTGGGAAATGGTGTTTGACGACGGCCGTATCGCGAAGAACCTCCTGTCCATCATTTCTAAACGGCTGTTGCACAACACCCAACTGATACTTCAGGAACAAACCCAGAGCAGGCAGCTGGAGCAGTTTGCAATGGTTGACGGTCTGACGGGTATTTACAACCGGCGCTGGTTTGACAAAGCCATGAACCGCCACCTGAGTCGATATAAACGGTGCCGGGAAACGTTTACCCTGTGTATGGCTGATGTGGATCATTTTAAACATTACAATGACAATTACGGGCACCAGGCCGGAGATGTTGCCCTCTCTACCCTGTCAAAGGTCTTGAGCGAAAACATCCGGCCCACTGATTTTGCAGCCCGCTACGGCGGCGAGGAATTCGCAATTATCCTGCCCGACACCCGTGTGGAAAATGCCGAGATCGTAGCAGCAAGGCTTTGCAACGCGGTAAAACAGGCCAGAATTGTCATGTCCGACGGCAAAGATCTTCCCTCCATCACCATATCCATGGGCATCGCACAGATGTGCCCTGCATACACTCCGGCCAATCTGATTGAAGCCGCTGATAAACAACTCTACCAGGCCAAACAGGAAGGTCGTGATCGTTTCTGTACGGATTTTTCGAAATAGTTGTACTGTACAGACCTTGATGATGGATTTGCATTTTGAGAGATCATGATTAGTTTTGCCAAATTGGCATTGATGCTGTTGCGGGCATCAAAAATCATTTTTCGAATTTCAACGTGCGGGTTGCTACCCGCCAGGAAAGGATTCAAACAAAATGGTAAAATTAGAAACCAGCATGGGCGATATTTTTCTGGAGCTTGATGAAGAAAAAGCCCCCAAGTCCGCAGAGAACTTTCTGGCCTACGTCAATGACGGTCATTATGACGGCACCATCTTTCACCGGGTCATCGACGGCTTTATGATCCAGGGGGGCGGGTTCACTGAGGATATGACACAGAAACCGACGAAAAACCCCATTGTCAATGAAGCGGACAACGCGCTGAAAAACGACGCATATACCGTTGCCATGGCCCGTACAACGGATCCCAACAGCGCCACAAACCAGTTCTTCATCAATGTGAAAAATAATGATTTTCTGAATCATACCGCCAAATCAGCCCAGGGGTGGGGATACGCGGTGTTTGGAAAGGTCACCAAGGGTCACGGCGTGGTCAATAAAATGAAAGGCGTTGCCACCGGCAACAAAGGCCCTCACGCTGATGTACCCGTTGAAACCATCACCATCATCAAGGCGAGTGTGGCGGACGAATAACCGAAACATATGAACGTCCAACATCGAACGCCCAACATCGAATGGTGAATGGGGAGAGAGAGAAAGAAAGAATTAGTCATTTAATATTTACCCTTTTCATTCGATGTTCAACGTTGGATGTTCGATGTTGGACGTTCATCGATAAAAAATAACATGTAAGAGTCCTAAGAACTCAGAAATACCTGATCCTCAAAAGCCTCAAGCAATGCTTCCGATAGTGCTTTGGCAGTTGCTTCATCAGCCAGTTCCACCATCAGCTCCCCCTTGGGACCCACCACCAGCTTCCCGTGCCGCTCCACGATTTCGGCAATTTCGGAGGGTTCCCGGGTCCACCAGCCGCGGGTCCGCATGAGCAACTCTCTCCCCTTCAAGCGACGGGGGGTAACCAGGTCGATGTTTCTGAACAGGGCATCCCAACCGATCTGGGCCGGCGATTTCAGCACGGGGCTCACGGGATCGTGATATATTCTGCAACGTCCGAAAAGACGCAGGGTGGGCGAGGGAGAAAGCCCTGACCTCTCAATCAATGGACCCTTCGCTTCCTCCATCTGCTTAAACACCCGCCGCATCTTTTGAACGGCCGGATCCCTGCCAAATTCATCGGATTCCATCATTTTTTTTCATCGCTTTTCCCGGCGATTTTTTCCAGGACAGCCTCAAGTTTTTCCAATTTTTCTCCGTAACCGGCCCAATCACCCTGTTGCAGACTGGCTTTGGCCTGGTTGTAATACTCAAGGGCCAGAACGCCCAGATCCGAGGTTTCAAGGAACTTCGTAGCGGCCGGCACATCGGTTTCCCCGCGCCCCGTCCCTTTACCCAGCACACGGCTCAAGGCCAGGTCAAGGGTCCGTTCCATGGCCACCCGGTTCCCCACGGCCACAATCACACGCTTTAACTCGGGCAAGGATGCGGCCCGGGTCGGATCGCCGCCCGATGAAGCCGGCCCCAGTTTTGATTTCAGTTTCTGCCCCACCCCTGCGGGCCGTCCACCGGTAGAGGGCGCGGGGATGTCCTCCTGTTTGGCCTCCAGATAGATGGGTTCCACATAAACAAAAGCGTCCAATACGGGAATGGCCAGGAGATTCCCGCGAATGACCCGGGAGCCCTTTTGATCCCACAGGCTCAACTCCCGGGAGATATCGGTCTGCTGGTCTATCCTGGCCTCAATCTGCATGGGTCCGTAGACCAGCTTTTCCTTGGGCAGTTTATAAACAATCAGGCGCCCGTATTCGGGCAGATCGCTTCTGGCTGCCAGCCATCCGATCATATTGTCCTTTTTGGAAGGGGTAAAGGGGAGCATCAGGAGAAATTCTTCTTTCTCCCCTTCAGGCAATTTGATGATGATGTAATAGGGTTCCATTTTCTGCCGGCTGTCCCCGTACATTTCATCGGGGAGCTGCCACAAATCTTCCTGGTTGTAAAAAACCTGCACATCCTCCATGTGATATCGCGTGTAAGTGGCCGCCTGGATATGAAAAAAATCTTTGGGGTAGCGAATATGCCGTTTCAGATCCTCGGACATATCGCTGAAAGACTTGAAAAGGCCGGGGAAAATTCGATTGTAGACACGGGCGATGGGATCCTGTTCGTCCATACGGTAAAAGTTGACATCCCCATTATAAGCGTCAATGGTCACCTTGACGGCGTTCCGGATATAATTCAGAATACCCCGGTCAAAGGGGCTGTGACTTCGGGTGGAGTAGGGGTACATATCCGATGTGGTATAGGCATCAAGGATCCAGTAAAGTTTCCCCTCGGAAAGGACCATGTAGGGATCTTGATCGTAGGAGAGAAACGGCGCGATGGCCTTGGCCCGCCCCTTGATCCGGCGGTTGTACATGATGCGGCTCTCAGGCGTCAGGTAGTTGGTGAAAAATATCTGGGGGTCCTGAAAACTAACGGCATAGAGAAGCCGCCGGATAAACGAGTTGATGGGCACCCCTCCCCTGCCCTGGTAAACGGAATAAACGTTTTTGTCCCCTTTTGGAAAATCGAATTCCTTGCTGGTGGTCTTGACCAGCACATACTGGTCGGTCATCTCCCCGTAATAGATCTCGGGCCGGTCTATTTTTTCTAAGCCCGCTTCACAGATGGGGGGCAGGTCCTTGATAAAAAGCCTTGGCAACCCTTCCCGGGTGACTTCATTGACCGGGCTTGCGGCCAGGCCGTAACCATGGGTATAGGTCAGATGACGGTTGACCCAGGTATTGGCCTGGGCCGGAAGCTGTTTCACCACCAGTTCCCTTGCGGCCAGCATGAGTTGCCGGTACTGTCCCTCAATCATATAACGATCCACATCCACATTGTTAAAGCTGTAGTAGAGCCGTATGGCTTGAATCTGCTGGTAGGTTTTGAGCAACGGCCGTTCATCCCAGATCCGGATATTCTGCATGGTGACCCGCTGCTGTTTTACTTCTTCCAGGCTCAGGTTGTCATTGACCTCAAAACTGACCTCCCTGATCTTGTTCAGGTTGTAGGCCTCTCGGGTGGAAGCAATATTGTGGGAGATATATTGGGATTCTTTTGTGAACTCATTGGGTTTCACCACTACCTTCTGAATCGCCATGGGCAGAACGATGGTAAACACCAATATGGATCCCACCCAGACCCCTCCCCCGATCAAGAGCCGTTTCATCCCGGGTTTGAAGGCATTGATAAAAAGGAGGCCGGCAAAGGCGATGGATATCACAATCAAAACCCTGTACGCCCACACATTCACATGCACATCCGTATAACTGGCGCCGAATGCGGGACCTTGGGTTGAATACATCAGGCTATAGATTTTCAGTTGGTAGCCCCAGGCCAGGAGCAGCACCATGATGCCGGCCAGAAAAGCCAGGTGTCTGCCCACCCCGGGAGCCACGGAGATTTTTGGAAGTGTTGGCGGTTGCCCTTCCACCTGGGTTATCTCACCTATAATTTGCAACGCCCCGTTTTTCAAATACCAGATGACGGTCAAACCGGCCGCAAAGAGAAACAGCACCATCGATCCATTCCGGATAAATGCGTAGAATGGAAGGACAAAGATATAAAACCCAATATCCCGCCCAAAGATGGGGTCAATGCCGCCAAAGGGCTCCTGGTAGAGGTAGCGTAGAACCAGATCCCATTTCTGGGAGCCTTTTGAGGCCAGCACAAAACTGGCGATGAGGATCAGGGCCAGGAAGAGCAGGTTCAGGGTTTTGACGGAAAGCCCGATCTGAGCCGCAATACCGGCGTCCTCCTTAAAAGGGCTTCCGGGACCGGGGACCGGACTCAAACGTCTGGCCACATGAAGATTAATGGCGATAATCAGGATCAGAAAAAGCCAGACTACCGTACCAAACCCGATTCGGGTGAAAAGCATGGTCCGAAAAACCGATGAAAATCCCAGGTTTTCAAACCAAAGCCAATCCGGATAAATGGACACCAGGGAAAAAGCCAGAAGGACGAACAGCAGCGCACAACCGATCCATATTTTAATTTTCACATCAACCCTCACATTTCTCGTTGAACGTCATGGAAATAACCCTTCAATCTCCCGGCTTTCAGCAACCGGGGCCAGGAAAGACAAAAATGACTTGTACCCCTATTTGCTCCAAACTGTCAAATAATACCTGAACCCTCCTTCGTTTAAAACGGTTGACAATCCAACCTGAAGGGCTATCTTACCAGACGTGAATGTATCATACAAACAGGAGTCAAAAAACGAAATGATAAAACAGAAACGATTGCAATGGATTATCACCATCATGGCGGTTGGGGCCATTTTATGGATCTCAACCCCTATCTCGTCAGCCCTGTCCGCTGAAGCACCTACCATGGGGACGGTTTATCCCGATTTTTCGGAAGGGATCTTAAAATCCGCCAAATTGGAAAAAATGGATAAAAGCCTGCTCTTAAAAGCCAAAGGGTTTGAAATCAAGGACTCCTTTGTTGAAGGCATATTTGGTCAAGTTACGCCTGAAATTCGAAAGGAGCTGGAGAAAAACATGCTTTTTCTCCTGGATCAGGAAGTAATGGAGCAATTGATCAAAGATGACGCGAAATCCATGGGCATCGCAACAGAGCCGCCAAATGAACAAATGTTCCAGGCCTATATCGACCGCGTCACCAAAGGGGCGACGGTTTCGGAAAAGGCCGCCAAGACCTTTTACGACGAGAACCGGGAAATGGTTGGCGGAGTGCCCTTTGATCAGGTAAAAGAGCCCATTCAGGGGCTTTTGCTCCAGCAAAAAAAGCAGGAAACCCTGCAAGCCCACATCCAGGGCCTTGCCGGAAAAGCGCAAATGCGCATCAACGAAGACTGGGTCAAAAAGCAGGTGGAAATAGCCAGGGATAACCCTCTGGACCGTGCGCGGCTTTCAGGCAAACCCACCATGATCCAGTTCAGTGATGCCGGGTGTGCGCCTTGCCAAATGATGAAACCCATTGTTAAGAAGCTCAAGAAAAAATACGCCGATACCATCAATGTCATCTCCATCCCCGTTAGGGAAAACCAGATGCTGGCAAAACGATTTAATGTGCAGGCCGTGCCGGTGCAGGTGTTTTTTGACAAGGAAGGGAAGAAAGTCCATCACCACATGGGCTTCATGGCGGAAGCGGACATTGTCAACCAGCTTAAAAAAATGGGCGCTATTTAGTATTTGGGATCATTCACCATTGTTCCGCAACCGTTCAATAAGATCCCCCTCTTTCTGAGAGAATCCATCCAGAAAGAGGAGCATCTCCCTGATGGAGCCGTTGTTTCCCGCCAAAGCCGCCTCAAAGAGTTCAAAATACCGGTGATACAGTGCCACGGTCATCAAATAGGCATTATTTAGCGGCATTTGACCGAAATGGACAAATTGGCGGGTTTTCAAATCCTTTGTCAACGCTTCAAACTTGCTGTGATATGCTGCAAAAACCGCCTTTTTGAGCGCTATCTTCTCTTCGTAATCCACCTCAAGACTGTAAACGTTTTTCATCTCAGTCATGAACGCATTTAAAAACCGTGAAAACAGCCGCTCATCCGCCAGAGCATTCCGGGCCTTAACTGCGAAAGGATGTGCCGGCCCAAAGGTCTTTTCAAAAAATTGAAACGACCCCA
>JABGPV010000216.1 GCA_018644785.1 Deltaproteobacteria bacterium
TCCAGATATTTCATGCTGTCTTTCATGACGGTGGCAACCTGACTGTCTTCGTCGCTTCGCCAATGCTGTCGGTGTTTTAAGAGAGACTCCAATTCGCTTTTCAGCGATTCCACGATGGCGGGATCGATCCCTTTCGTACTGCGCTCTTCAATAAAATCGTCGGGATGGAAGCCGAAGAGTTGATCATTCTCAAAATACTGGGTATCCAACTCTTGTCCGTGGGAAAATTTGACATAATCAAATCCGCGATTGAATCCATACTTGGGCAACCGCATGGGCGCGGTATCGAATACCAGAGCCGTCTGCACGCCCGTACCCCAGAGAATGTCCGAGATGGTCGTATCTTCGGGGAGCAGCGGCGCCCAACCGACGAAAGGCAGGGTATATCTCCCCGTAAGCATTGAGCGCCGGCAGGGAACGGTGGGAAGGGCGTCTGCATAGCAGTTTTCAAATAAAGTGGACTGCAACGCAAATCTGTCGTAATTCGGCGTTCGGATCCAGTCGTTGCCGTAACAGCCCAGGTAATCGTACTGCAACGTGTCGGCCATCACCACAATAACATTCTTAATTTCTTTCTTATTCATATGTCTCTCCTTTTTTTATTTGAAGTCTGGTATAAGTGCGGACTTTTTAGAATGCGCCGTCAGTAATGCATCCTCTCTTCTTTATAACCGAGCGTGGAACTTATCCGATGGGCGCCAGGGTCTTAATGGTATTGGCCAGAAAAAGCGCAATATCCGGGAATAGGATTAATAGAATGATCAACGCTATTTGGGCCAAAAGAAAAGGCGTCACGCCTTTGAAAATAGTTATCATCGGTACATCCTTTGCGACACCGGATATGACGAAAACATTCATGCCGACCGGAGGGGTGATTTGTCCCATTTCCATCATGATGACGGTGACCACACCGAACCAAATGGGATCAAACCCCAATGCCTTGATGGTGGGGAATATGATCGGCATGGTGAGCATGATCATGGGGATAATGTTCATGACCATGCCCAAAGCAAGATACAGAATGAGAACCACGAAGAACACCACATACCGGTTCACATTCATCCCAACGATCATGTCGGACATTTTCAGGGGGATTTCGGTGGCGACAACGAAATAGCCCAGAATGGAGACGCCGATAATGATGCAAAAAATCATTGCCGTCATCTGCATGCCTTCATCCAAGGCTTCCCAAAACCCTTTCCATGAGAGACCATCCCTGGAAAATAGGGCGCACAACAGTGCGCCCACAGCGCCCATGCCGCCCGCCTCGGTCGGAGTCGCAATCCCTGTATAAATCCCGCCGATTACAATCACAAAAAGCAAGGCGATCATCCACAGGTCTTTCAGCGCTTTGATTTTCTCGCCCATTGAAAACTTTGGGCCTGAAGGACCCAATGCCGGATTCATTCGGCACCGTACGTAGATGATGCAACCAAACAAGGCCGCGAGTATGAATCCGGGAATCATCCCCGCCATGAATAGCTTAGCCACACTTGTTTCAGATATAAACGAGTAAACAATGAAACCGATACTGGGGGGGATGAGGATGCCCAGGGTTCCCCCGGCAGCCAGTGCGCCGGTGGCCAATGCATCCTGATAACGGTACTTCTTCATTTCAGGCAAAGAAACAGATCCCATGGTCGCAGCCGTGGCCATGCTGTCCCCGCAAATGGCCGCGAATGCGCCGCACCCGGCTACGGTGGAAATAGCCAATCCTCCCGGCATGGCCCCGAACCATTTATATGCCCCGTTGTAGGCATCTTTGCTGATGCCTGATTTGAAGCAAAACATGCCCATCAAAACAAAAAAAGGGATCACGCAAAGAAAGTAGTCCGCCACGCTGTCATAGGCGGCCATCTTGACAACTGCAATGGCGGTTTCAGGTGTTCTGAGATACCACATGCCCAAAAAACCGATAAGGCCCATGGCAAAAGCGATGGGAAATCCGAGGAACATCAGGATCAGAAGCCCAATCATAAAAACAATGCCGCTGGTTAAGAGATCGAACTCCAACGAGGCCATCTTGAAGATGGCAGGAAGAAAAAAAACCAGAATTGTCAACAGGTATACGGAGAGGGTAGCGATCAACGGCCCTTCAGTGCTGTCAATCAATTTGGCCTGAGACTCCAGATAATTACGGATAAGAACAACACTGAGGGCCAAGCCTCCCACTACAACAACGGCCAAGATCGGCCATAGTGGAACGCCGGTAACCATTCCGATTTCCTGCTCCTCAAAAGCCTCCATCATCCTGACCGAATTTTGCCACGTCACGATGGCGAAAAAGCAGAGCCCCAAAAGGCTGAAGATGCATTCAAAAAATGTCTTAGTTTTGGCGGATAGTCTCCCGGCCAACAGGTCCACACGAACGTGGCTGTTGTTTACCATGGCCCATGAAAGTCCCAGGAAAGCAACGGTTGCCAACATAAACTGCTCGAGCTCTATGGCGCCTGGCAAGGGGTGATTGAAGAAGTGACGGCTGATGACATCCGCAACCAACAGAAATGCCATGATCATGACCAATACCGAGCCAAAGATGCTTAAACTCCGGGCGACCCTGACCAGATATCGGTTCATTGCATCAGAGATACCAATGAGTTTTCGGCTGTAAATATGCCGACCAACATCAGCGACAGAGCTATCGATCATTTTTGCCTCCATGAAAGATTTCTCGCTTGCCTGCTCGTTGTGTGAGAATTCAATTTACCCGTTAATTGAACCCCGGGTTAAGGAAATCGACTTGGAAAGCAAAGTAATTTTAGTTACTTTGTGCGCTTTTTCCCCGGTTCCCCCCACCATGAATCGGCCTTGTAAGGATTTGCTCTTCGCTCCTCTGCAATTTTCATTATTTTGTTAAAAATTTCCTGCCCATTCATGCCCCTTTTGTTCATCTTGGCAATCCACTCTTTGTACATGGGCTTGACCTTCACCTTCCAACGGGCTTTTTCCTCATCGGTGAGGACGTACACTTTGTCGCCCCGGGCTTTAAGACCCTCAAGAACCCATGCGGATTCAGTGGTCAGTGTTTCGCCGCAGAGAGAACCGACCGATTGTCTGAGATCGTTAAAGACCTTTTGGACATCGGGTGGGAGTTTTTTCCACGTATTCTTATTCATGATGATGGCATTCGCGCCGCTGTAGACCGAACAAACGGTGTGATTGGCCAAGAGATCCGTCAACTTGTAAGACCTTAACGGGGCCATCGGGAACAGAACGCCATCAATCATATTTCTGTGGATCGCCATATAGAGGTCGGGCGGTATCATCCGTTGCGGGGAAATCCCAAGGTGTTTCATAGTCTTTACGCCGGTAGGCGATGGGGTGGCGATGCGTTTCCCTTTGAGGTCTTCCAGATTTTTCACGGGTTCGGACAACGTAGAGATATGACATATGGACGTATTGAAAAAGCCCAGGAATTTAACCTTTTTATATTCTTTTTGCATTTCGGGTATTTGCAGATACATATCCCATGCAATGTCAGCGGCGTGTCGGGAAGAATCGACCACAAACGGCAATTCCAACCATGAGGTTATGGGCATTTTATGAATAATCGCCCAGGTACCGCCAAAAGCCATATCGGCAAGTCCGGATTCAACGGCGGAAACAAGTTGGGGGCCTTTGGCCAACGAACCGGCAAAAAACCATTTAAATTTCACCTTACCCTTTGTCCGTTTTTCCACCTCCTCTCCATAGCGTCTGAAAGCATCCTCGGTAAGATAATGGGCTACGGGATGAAAAGTGGCCGCCTTAATCTCGATCACCTTTTCCGCCAAAGTTGATGCGGGCACCGTAAAAAAGACAAGAGCCAAAAGGACGCTGAAGATTAAAAACGCTTTCATGATTTTCATGAGGATTCTCCTTTCTCAATTAAGGATTTAAATGCTTGGATCGACCTTGATCCTGGACCATTATAGCCCTTACTTCCTATATTTAATTAAAGGTTCTATGCTATAAAGTGCGCAATTCGCCGATGAACAGCTTCAGCTTCCTCAAAAGCGTCCTGGCTTCCTCCGGATTTTTTTCGATGATGTTTTCCAACTGAAACGGATCCTGACGCCGATCATATAGCTCGTCCTTATGGGGGATTTCTGTTTCGCCATGGGGCGTACAGGTCCACATATCTTCGCTTTGAAGGTCTTTTGTTGCTTCTCCGGCCGCCATACCGAAATTATCGTATATTTTGTTAAGGGCATCTTCGTTACTTTCGCATTCGTTCGGGAGCCAATGCACGTAACTATAATGGTCAGTGATAATGCTCCAGGAAAAACCGTAGTAGCCGGTAATGGCAAAATCACGAAGTTTATCTCTCTCAGAGGCAACAAGGGGCAGGATGCTTTTGCCGGTCATATCTTGGGCGGACAGGGTGCTTTTCAATTTAAAACCTTCGCGGGCTTCGTCGCTTTTTTTCATACAGCCGAGCCAATCCAGAACTGTTGGGCCCACGTCGCAGGATTGGATAAAGGATTTTATGCGCTTCCCCTCGCCGGTACCCGGCGTCCGAACAAGACATGGGACATGCGCCATCTCTTCATAAGGCCACGGTCTGGCCTTGCGCAGGAGGCCGTGACCATGTTTATCGTTGCCCAGGGGTTGCCCGTGATCCGATGTAAGAATGATGAGAGTATTGTCCCAAAAGCCCAGGTCTCGAATCTTGTCAAGAAGTTTTCCAACCCATTTGTCCACAAGAGTCACTTTTTCCGCATATAACATACGGATGTGATGGAGTTCTTTTTCAGTAAACCTGTCTTCAATAGGGCCGGGGATAGGATGGATTTGATCTTTCCCTTTGTAGCCCGGATCGTAGAGGTAATCCCTGTCGTGTTCCCACACGGAAGGGGGATCCCACGGTTCGTGGGGATCAAAGGAATCCACCCAGAGGAAAAAAGGTTTGGTTCTGTCCACCTCTTCCTCCAGATATTTCATGCTGTCTTTCATGACGGTGGCAACCTGACTGTCTTCGTCGCTTCGCCAATGCTGTCGGTGTTTCAGAAGAGACCCCATCTCGCTTTTCAGCGATTCCACGATGGCGGGATCGATCCCTTTCGTACTGCGCTCTTCAATGAAGTCGCCGGGATGCAGGCCGACGAGTTGATCGTGCTCAAAATACTGGGTATCCAACTCTTGTCCGTGGGAAAACTTCACGTAATCAAAACCGCGGTTGAATCCATACTTGGGCAACCGCATGGGCGCGGTGTCGAATACCAAAGCCGTCTGCACGCCCGTCCCCCAGAGAATGTCCGAGATGGTGGTGTCTTCCGGCCGGAGAGGGGCCCAACCGACGAAGGGCAGGGTATATCTTCCCGTAAACATGGAACGTCGGCAGGGAACGGTTGGAAGGGCGTCGGCATAGCAGTTTTCAAATAAAGTGGACTGCAAAGCAAACCTGTCGTAATTCGGCGTTTGGATCCAGTCGTTGCCGTAACAGCCCAGGTAATCGTATTGCAGTGTGTCGGTCATCACCACAATAACGTTTTTGATTTCCTTTGTTTTCATGACGCGCTCCTTTATTAATGGATCAAATTTTCGTCTCAACCCGATGAGGAGCCATGACAGGCTTTGCTTCCTATTTTTTTCAGCACAAAGTGTGCCGATCGCTGCAATTTCTATAACATGTTGAGACTGTTGTTGAAATATAATTTTTATACAATTCACTCAACGTCTGCATGTCGGCATTACGTCTATTTCTGTCGTTATTGCGACAAAGCCATTGCGACCGCCTGTTGGATGTGTTATAAATTGATCCGACTGCCTGAAAGGGGACAAGGCCAACGCATCAATACCTGAAAAGCCATGCCAATCAAATCGGATAGGCAACATGCGTGCGGCCAAAGCCATCGTGAAAAGGAGACCCATAAATTCAAATGAACCTGCAATCACCGCTTGATATTTTCGACAGTTCCGGCGCCGTCAAGCAGGCGGCCTCTCAAACATTTGAGTCGGCTGGAAAACTGATGCGAAACGGGAATCTTGAAACGGCTATGGAGCACTATTTCAAAGCCGCGTCACATATTACCGAATTATTGGGAGACCCGGAATGGGACCGGCTGCTCATTTCCATTTCATTGCGCTTGTCCGATCTATTTGCAAATGTCAGAAAAAGACAAGACGAGGTCCTATTGATTCTACATCAAACACAGGAGGCCGCCGGGCGGCTCGGAGATGAACGAGACTTGACCTTGTTGAATCTTCATCTGGGACGCATCTATAACATCCTTAATAAGCCACACGATGCAGTGGGCTTTTTCAATTCCGGCCTGGCCGCTGTAAAGAAGCTGGGGGATAATGACATCAAAATACAGTCAGCGGAATTTTTCGGGATTTTTCATTTTATTCATGGAAGGCCCAAAGAGGCACTGAAATATTTTGAGCAAGCCATGGCCTCCGCGGACATCTTTCCCGAAGGCCGATTGTTCAACCGCATGATTCCCATCATTTTGGGAAGTTGCGCTGCGTTTACAGCCCAGTTTAGCCGTGCTATCGGGGTGATGGATTCCAGCTGGCGCCGCGCCATTCTCAAATCGGACAACCTGTCGGCGCCCTTTTACAGGGCGCACCTGGGAAATGTTTTACTGATGGCGGGGAAAAAAGCGGAAGCTTTTACTCAGCTTCAGGAGGCCCGGAAAGAGGCGTTAACCCGCAACAACGTGTACGCGCTTGTGTGGGCCCAAAGAGCTCTGGCCTACTATTACGCCCTGGAAGGCCGTCCCGAAGATTCCTACGAAGCCCTTCGGAAATGTTTAGCGGAAGCATCACGTTTGGGGCTGAAAAAGCCGCACTATGCACTTCCGTGGGTTCTTGAATTGCTGTTTGAATACTATCAGAGAGGATATGACTCGCTCCCAGATTATGATTTCCACAAAGAGATGCAAACCGCCCTCAACGGCATCAATCTGCATCTTCGTGGGACTGCATTCCGCATCCTGGCGAAACAGACCGTGGCTGAAACTTGCGATGGAAATCTTAACAAAATCGAAAATCTGCTCGAAAAAAGCGTAGCTGACCTTGAAGCTGCGCAGGTCCCCGTGGATTTGGCAAAAACCAGAGCGGAACTGGCAAAACTAAGGCTCCACCAGGGTTATCGAGAAGATGCCATCGAACTGGCATTGCAGGCTTGGGAGGGTTTGTCCATTTACGGATTAAAGTCCTTTCCTAAAGAATTGAGATCTCTGATATACGGCCGCAACAGCATCGCCAAAGGTCAAAAGATAGGCGACGACGTACTGAAGAGATGTATGGAGATGTTGGATGACTTGGTGCCGAGCGCAGACCTGGATGAATTGTTTTCCCGTCTTGTCGCGGTGACAAGCCGGTTTTTCGAGGCCGAACGGGGCGCCATATTCCTGGCAAGAGGCAATGGGCCCAAATCGCGTCTGACCCTGGGTGCAGCCCACAATCTAACCTCAAATGAAGTGGGAGAGGAAGGGTTCAGGGCCAATATGGCATATGTGCTCAAGGCCTACAAAAACAATCAGTCTTATAGTGTTAAACGACTCTCTTCCGGCGACGCAAAATCAGGACATCGGGCTACCGCCGTGCTTTGCATTCCAGTTGAAATACAAGGAGAAGTGCGGGGCGTATTGTATCATGACAACACCTACAGTGAGGGCATCTTCGAGTTCTCCAACAATACCCTCAAACGGATCGGCCATAGTTTGGGGACTTACGTCATTCGTATTCAAGCATACTGTAGGCAGATGGAAGAAAAGAATCTAGTGGCCCTTCGGGAAACCACGAACACCGAAGAGTTCAACAAAAAGGAAATCATAGGACGAAGCCGGGTTATGAGAGAGCTGATCAACCGAACAGACAAGGTTGCCAAATCCGATGCGCCGGTGTTGATCCTCGGGGAAACAGGCGTTGGGAAAGAGCTGTTGGCAAGAAGAGTGCATCGAATGAGTTCCCGCAAGATGGGACCCTTTGTGGCGGTCAACCTGTCCAGCATGCCGGAAACGCTTGTTGAGAGCGAGTTATTCGGCCACGAAAAAGGCGCCTTCACCGGCGCGAGCCACCAGAAACCGGGGCGTATGGAATTATCCCACAAGGGCACGCTTTTCATTGATGAAATTGGGGAGATTCCCACGTCCTTGCAGGTAAAGCTTTTACGAGTGCTGGAAGAAAAAGCATTTTTCAGGTTGGGGGGGGTCAAAAATATCAGTTCGAATTTTCGACTGGTGGCCGCCACAAACCGCAATCTGGTAAAAGAAGTGGAAAAGGGAAACTTCAGAGAAGACCTCTATTATCGTCTGAACGTTGTGCCCCTGATCGTTCCGCCATTGCGTAAGCGCGGCAATGACATGGTATTATTGGCAGAGCACTTTCTTGGCAGATATTCAAAGAAATATCAGCAACCCTTTCCGAAACTCACATCGAAAAACCAAGCTTTTCTGAAAACATACCAATGGCCCGGCAATGTGCGGGAGCTGCAAAACATCATCGAGCGAACCATGATCCTGGCGGATATTGACGATCTCGAACTCGTCATCCCTCAGTCCCCCAGGAAGCCTTCCGACGCGGGATCCCACATGCGCGATACCCTGTTAGCCGACATGCCCACGATGGATGAACTCCAACGTCGCTACATCAATTGCGTATTGAAAGAAACCAACGGGAAAATGAGCGGCATGGGAGGAGCAACGGAAATATTAGGAATGAAACGGACAACACTCTATACGCGAATGAAAAAATTGGGTATTTCTCCGTAAGTGACATCTCTGACCCGCACATGGAAAGGCAGCCTTTTGAAAAAAACGGTCGGGGCGGAAGACGCCGCACGCGCCACCGCCCCACCGAGAGCATGGAACGTCTTCGGACAAAGACGTCCCGAAGTATTTTGCGCTACTATGGATCTAATCCCATTTGCAGACCCAGCGGCCATGGATCTCCCTTTTTAACATCTTATCCGCCACATCATTGATCTCATCCAACGTAAAATAATTGCTGATCAATTTGTCCAA
>JABGPV010000217.1 GCA_018644785.1 Deltaproteobacteria bacterium
ATTCAGGTCTTTGCGGATAATCGGTTTTGGCCATCCAACGTGGTTGAGTACTTGTAGGAAGCCTTCCCATGTGTAGCTTGGTCGCTGACTCTTGCGATTGATCCATTTAAATAGAGTCTGTGTCGCATGGTAGACGTAGTTTTTACATCTCTCCGAATTATCCGTAATGGCGTAATAGTTCAGATGGCCAATCACCCGTGTTGCAGCGTTCCGCAACATCTGCCCTTTGGTCAGTCGACTCCTGCTCTTTTGTGCCCAGTCAGTGAACTTGTTCAGGCTTAGTCCGAACTTCTTGCGACTGGTGCGCCTTTTAAGTTTGAAATATCCCTTTCGAGTCTTGCCGCAATAGTGCGTAAAACCCAGAAAGTCAAGCTCTTTGGGCTTTTGGCCCTTCTTCCGCGCATTGTCCCGTGCATACCGGCCAAATTCAACACAGCGTGTCTTTTCCAAAGCCAACTCCAGGTTAAACCCTTGCAGTCGATCCTCCAGTTGTGCCCGGAACGCCACCGCATCGGATTCGTATTGAAAGCAGGCCAGAAAATCATCGGCAAAGCGAAAATAGTACACTTCACCTTTACAGCGCTTTTTGAACCGACGGCTAAACCACAGGTCCAGCGTATAGTGCAGGTAAATATTCGACAACAGCGGCGATAGAATTGAGCCTTGAGGAGTGCCTTCCTCACTGGCTCGTACCAGCCCGTCTTCCATGATTCCCGCTTTTAACATCCGACTGATCAGCCTGAGAATGCGCTGATCGCCTATCCGGTGTTCAAGGAATTTGAGCATCCATTCGTGATTGACCTTGTCGAAAAAGCTTCTTATGTCCGCTTCAACAACATAACTCACGCGTTTTTGCTGGATCGTCTGCCCCAGATCGTTTAAACAATCGTGAGGGCTTCTTTTGGGCCGATACCCATAACTGCTGTCTTCAAAAGCTTGCTCATAGATCGGTTCCAAAACCCGCTTTACCGATAACTCCACCAGCTTATCTTCAAAGCTGCTGATACCAAGCGGCCGGCCTTTGGCACTCCCCGGTTTGGGTACATAACTCCGTCGTTTTGGGTCAGGCCGGTATCTCATATCCTTTAGCCTGACAGACAGGTCATCAAGATTTTTAGCAAGATCTTTGCCATAATCCTTTTTACTTACGCCATCCACCCCCCGAGCCTTGTCGCCTGGAAGGGCGTCGTAGCAGGCTCGCAAATTGTCCAGATCCGTCACATGATGATACAGGGTCGTGAACACAAGATTCGGCTCTTTGCGCGCCTTTTCTCCTATCCGCATTAGATTTGTGCTCATCGAGAACCACTCCTTGCATAGTGTCGATGTTTCCTCTTTTGCGGCCGATTAGCCGTGGGGACCTTCGCTCAACGGGGGTTAGCCGTTTCATCGCTAAACCATTGCGGTCATACCGGTCCCCATCCCTCGCATCGGCGTCGTCTGAATGGCTTCCTTTTATGTCAGCCAAACATACCTGGCTACTATCCTCTTGATAAGGGATGCTTCACCAAGAACCTTTGAGATTTTCCGATGCTTGCCTGGTTACTTCAATGTCGTTGTTTAACTCGATACTGTCTGTGACCCCGGGAGGATGAAATGGCACTCGTCTTTAACGCACCTCTCATATTGCCTGCGCCCTGCACGAGGGGATCGGCACCCTCCAAAATTAGACTTTCTCGGGGCTAAGGGGCAGATTCAGAGCATTCACCCTTTACCTCGTTAAACATGCAAACCTCCATAGATCATGAAGGGATACTTCCGGGCGGTTGACTAAACCTTACCCGCGAGGGCTTCTATTCCCTCACAACATCGAACCAGCGCCAGGTTCGAACCGTGCATTTGTCTTGCATAGCAGATCGGCCAAATCCATTCAAGGCTGCCGCATCAATTGTTCGCCGCTCCCGGATAAACCAACCTGTGACGATATCGAGGAGTGGACCGATCCGGCCAAACGGATGAAGGGGCCTGAGCCTGTCGGCCTTGATCATCTCGCCATCCTGACACCGAGATCCCTGGCCTCTCTGAGCTGTACGTCGGTGAGTTCTTTATACAGGTAGGCTCTCTGCCAGTCTTCACCCCACAGCTTTTTTGAGAATTCCCCCCCGGCATACATCTCTCCAACCCAATCAGCGTTGAGAATGAGGCAACCGTTTTGCCTCATGAATGGTGTTCCATCGTTGCAGAACCTTTTTCCTAACTTTGTCGGCATCGATCCCGCGCTCACAATGGTGCCCAGTGCTCGATATTTGTTGGAACGAGGCTTAGGGGCACCTCTGAAGGTCAAAAATCGGCCTGTTGGTCGGCATAGACGCCACGCCATACGCTCGAAAAATACTGTCATGAGCCCAGTGATGAACCCGTTATGCACCGCCGAAGATAGAATGATACCATCAGAATCGACGGTTTTGCGCAGTATCTCTCCCATGTCGTCGTTGATCGAGCAAGGCGCAATCTCCGAATCCAGGTCCTTGTAGCACATAAGGCAATTGGTACAATAGCGAACATCTTTATCGCGAAGAAGTATCATTTCGGTGTCCATGCCCACGGAGGCCGCACCTTCCAGGGCGGCTTCTGTCAACTGTGTGGTCGTTCCCGTCCGGCGGCAAGAACCGTTGATCGCAATAACTTTCTTGGAATTCTCCATTTTTTGATTAGTACAGCAGCTTATGGTGGTTTGAAGCCCGCGCTGAGGGATCGAGCCCTAATCTCTTCAGCAGTTGTGCACATAACGTGCATGGTGGTTCTGTCTCAAATTGGCCAAAATTACGCAAGACTGGAAAATGAATCCTGGTAAACAGCCTGATTGACGTACTCGATTGCTCTTGCCGGCAGTTACAATTCCTACGGTGTTTCCTTTTTTCTTTCGGCAAAAACGGCCAGTATCTCATTGTATTTTGCAAGGGCTTCGCTGCTCGATAGGATACTCACGTGATTTTGGTCGTAGCCGTAGACTCGATCAGCTTCCCTCTGAGCCCTCTTGTCCAACTGGCTTATCAGGGATATTGTCCCATCTCTGTTTTTCCCGATTTTTAGTATGGCATCGTCGCGGTGGGCGAAAAAGAGATGGAATTCAATATCCGGCGGGAGTCTCTGCTGGAAGAGGTCTTCTATGAACTTACTGCGGCTGGCAACGTCCTTCCAGCAGGGCACTACAACCGGGGCGTTTTCAACCGCCGATTGTGCTGCTTCACTCCCCCCGAAAGGTGTTGCAAGGGTTATGTAAAGGATATCATTGTTCGGATGAGGTTTGTACCGGTTGATGGCTGACCTGACCACCAATCCTCCCATACTGTGCGCCGTGATCACAAGTTTTTTTACTTTGTCAAGGTCATAGCAAAGAAAAAATCTGTAAAAAGCCTCCGATGTTTTTTTCAGGCTCTGGCCCGAAGGATAATATAAAAACCATGGCTGGTAGATCTTCCTGTCGATTCCTTCAGCAAAATATTTCCATTCCTTAGGGGTTCCCCCTACACCGTGAACGAAGATTATCGGGATACGGTCTTTGTCCCATGGTTCATCAGAATAGATTATCTGGTTCGCCTTTTTCAGGAAATCAGGTGTGGAATATACACCCAGTTCCGCAATTTCATGGGAGAAAATCGGGTCATCTAAGGTCTTTACATAGCTTTCCTTGCCAGGGGCCTTTATTCTGACGGGGGACTCCCACAATCCCGGATTCTCGAAAGAGACATGAATGTCTATCCCTTCAAGGATTCCGCCTTGATATTTATCAGGAGATTTTACCGTTAACCCTTCCCCGCCGCCGCCGTATTTTCCTACGAGTTCGTCCTGTTCAAAGACTGAATCATTATCAAGGTCGGCAAACACCAGGATACTGAACCGGCCTTCAGGAAGATATAAGTAATATGAATTGTCGAACCATGCCAGCAACTGGCAATCGACCAGTTCGTTCTCCGAGTAATCATCCGAATAAGCCACGATCATACAGGGAATTTTTGTAAGTTTCTCGGGATCGTCGCCTTTGATATATCCGCTCACATAGCTGCATTTTTCAGGAGAGATATCTTTCACCCGATCGTGGGACGGGCTGACTTCATGCATGACTTTTCCCGTCATTTTTGTCCCCCACATCCCCATGTATCCACATCCGGAGAAAAGGACGGTGAGTATCATCAGAAAAGAGAAATATATTTTCATCCCAGCACCGAGACCATCACTGGTCACCTCCCCTTTGGAATAATTGAATCATTAATGAGATGTCGCCGATTACCTTGTATTTCTGTTCCATGAACATCTGCTGCCCGTCAGCTTTACGGGTCATGATGTCCATCCACACATCAAAGGGCGCCTCGATGGTGAGATCGGGGTTCTCCCAGGTTCCTTTTATTGCAGTGATGTTCCCTTTTTCTATGGTAAAGTAGCATGAATCCTCCACATCACCTGAGAACTTGAACTGCAATATCACCTTTTTGTCACCGGCCGCTTCGGATTTGAGCCCGAAAGGGCAAAAGCGCATAAAGCTTTCAAGGGAGTCAGGGCGCGGAACGATCTTTTTCTTTTTAAATTCCTTGGGTGTCACGCCCTCGGCGATGCAGGTCTTCCAAAAAAGGTTGCTCATTTCGGCAAAGGATTGACCAGCCTCTATGGGTTGTGTGATCCGCTTCAGTGTCGATGGGGTGATTTTCATGGATTGCACCAGTTCTCGCCCTGCCTGAGTTGTTGCGTCGAGAATGTCAGTTGATTTATCCCCGAAAAAGGGGTTGGTCATTATTTCCGCGGCGGGCCGATAGATTTCCGCTATGAGCTGTCGGCCCGGCGATGCCGATAAATAATTAATATGGGCGGAAAGAGCACTGAAATGATCTTCATCAGGCATCCCGGAAACGGAGAGCATTACAATTGCCGGGGTTTTATCACGCAACGGGTGGAACATTCTGCCATCGTGAATTTCAAAAAACGGTTCAATCGAAGGAAGCGTACGCTCCATAAAAGCCTTAAGGGTCGCATTCACGCCGTAGTTGTAAAGGGGTGTTGCGTAGACGACCATATCTGATCCCAACCATTTTCCAAACAGTTCTTTGCTCATGTCATCTTTATGAATACATTGGCCGGGGGTCTTGGTCCAACAAGTAAAACATCCGATGCAATTCTTGATGTTTTTCTCGCGCAGATTTGTGACCTCCACGTCAGCACCGGCATCAACCATGCCATCCGCAAGGTGCTTGAGCATCAGTTCGGTTTTGCTTTGGCCGCCACTTCGGGGGCTGGAATTGAGCGCAAGTATTCTCATTTCATCCTCCTATGATTTCATTTCATTGATCAGTCATTGTAGCCATATCTGTTCAGGCCAGTCTATTCTTTTTTGCTGCGTTCCTCGAACAGGATGTTCAATCTTTCCATCACAGCCGGGCTGGAGAGAATGCCGCCATGGGTTACATGGAAACCGAGGACCTTCTTTGCCGAGAGTTCCGCCGGCAGGAAGAGTTCACTCCTGAGGGATACCGTCCCATCGTTACTGCCGGGGATGGTCAAGCGCCATCCGCCACGATAGCTGAAAAACAAGTTGTATTCCAAGTGAGACGGAAGAGGCGTTGCAAAAAGGCCCTTGATAAAAGGACTTCCGGGCGCCATGTCATACCACGCAGGAATCACCACGGGGCATTGTTCCACGCCTTTGGCCGCAAATACGTGCCCATCCCAGGGCGTGGACATAGAAACAAACAGTTCCAGAACCTGGCCTCCGCCTTCGCGGATCATTCGATTCATTACGTCGCGGGCGACCAATCCGCCCATACTGTGGGCGAGGATATAGAGACGTTCAAATTTATGTTGCACCCGCAGAATGGAAATGGTTGCACTCACCCACTTGCTGATGATCCCAAGTCGCATCCCGGATGGATAGAACAGAACCCAAGGCTGAAATTTATCTCGATTCAAACCCTTGATGATATGCCTGAATTCCACCGGATTTCCGCCGGCGCCGTGAACAAGCAATATGGGGATCTTTTCCGGATCATATTTCTGAAGAAAAAAAAGTCCCCCCCCGACCTCTTCCAGGAATTTGAGTGGCTCCCAGAAGCCCATATCTCCATTTTTGGCCGCGAATCTCGGATCGGAAAGCTTGGCGACTTCCCCCATGCGAAATTTTCTGACCAGGTCTTCTGACATCGGGAATGGCGGCAGCTCATACAGCAGGGGGAATTGCAGGCGCGCCTGTTCGGGCGGACGTAGCATGACGGACAAACCCTCGTGTTTCTTGTCCGGTTTTACAACGATGGGGTCGGGAGTCCCGTGCCAGCCGACATATTCGTCGGGCTGAAAATTCATGTCTTCATTTCGATCTTCGAAAGCCCCTACCATATAGGTTCCCGGAAGCACAAAGAAGTGGAATGGCCCCGGCTTGAACATGACCTTAGAATTGACTATGGTATTGTCGTGATCGTCCTCCATGTTTACTTTGACCAGGAGCACTTGTATCGGTTTATGGTGGGCGGAATCGCTTTGCACGGTACCCGAGACAGAACCGTATTGGTCTTCCCTCTCGAGGTCTTCGTGAAGGTCATAGAGCATGCAACCGCTCAGCATCCATGTGGCGGCAGTCCAGAAGAAGAATTTGCAAAGGATGGGTTTCATGGATGACCTCCTCATTGACTCATACGCGTTTTACTTCAAACCGGCCTTGCTCAGGGCGTTGATAAAACGTTCTTTGTCAGCTTTCTGGAAATTAAGATAGCCGTTCTTAGTGATATCCTTCAAGGTGATTTTGGGGTTTATTCTAAGAACCTCTGAGGCTTGATCACGGGCCTCTTCCACACGGCCTGCCATGCTATAAGATGCTGTCAAACCGATGAGTGCATACACATATTCAGTCGAAATACTGATCGCTTTCTTAAATGCTGCGATGGCCTCCACATACTGTCCCATCATGAGACGTGAAAGACCTAAGGTCAAATAGAATTCGGGATCAGACGCAGAACTGGGAGTCTTTTTCTTAAGACTTAATGCATTTCTTGCCATCGAAAGAGATTCCTCGTACTTCCCCTCATAGGAGAGAACCAATGACAAAAAGCGACAAATCTGAGCATTATCAGGGTCAAGACTGAGCGCTCCATGCAAAGTTGTGATCGCTTCCTCAGACTTTCCTATGAAGGCACGGGCAACGGATAGATTGCCTACGTACCAACCTGGACCATCCGGGTTAAGGCTCAACGCTTTCTCAAGCACAGCGATGGCTTCTTCCGACTTGCCTGCTGCAATAAGAGAGGCCCCTAAAATGGCATGGAAAAAAGAATTCTTAGGCTCGCTACTGACCAGTTTCTTAAATACCGCAATAGCCTCCGCATTCCGGACCGTCCAGAAGTAGCTCAGCCCCAAGAAAGACGTATACATGTCTGGGTGCTTGGGGTCTGTACGTACCGCCTTTTTTAAAAACAAAATAGCCTCTTTGAACTTGCCCACATTATATAAGGTCATGCCATAGAGGAAATTAATTAAAGAGTCGGCAGGATCAAGAGATAGGGCTTTTTCTTGCGCGGCCGCAACCTTCTTAAATTGTCCTGTTTGAACATATACATTGGCAAACACCATGTAAGCGATGGCGTTTTGCTCATCAAGGGAGATCGCCTTCTTTGCCAGTTCCATAGCCTTCTTATATGATTTCACCGGCGTTTTAGCCCATCCATTAAAAGCTTCATGGTAATAAGTCCAAGCCAAAAGTACATATGCGTTGGCATAATCGGGGTCCAATGCAATGGCTTCACGGTATAACCCCTGGGCTATCTCATTATCATCCTTATTTGAACGACGTACATGGGATAATCCCTTCACTACCTTCAGGTATGCCTGCAGGTTCTTTGTGTCTTTACCGAGGAGATGAGCAATCTGGCCCACTGTCAGCTTAACCTGCATGGCCATTGTGACGTTCTTCGTGATATCATCCTGGAGGTCAAACAGGTCTTTCAGCTCCCGGTCATAACGTTCCGACCATAGGTGATTCCCCGTCTTGGCATCAATGAGCTGGGCCGTGATCCGCAGCCTGTCCCCTTCTTTCTGAACACTCCCTTCCAGCACATAACGCACCCCCAACTCTTCGCTTACCTGCTGGACCATCACGGGTTTCCCTTTGTAGGTAAAGACCGAATTGCGGGCAATCACCAACATCTTGGGTGTTTTGGACAGCGCAGTGATAATCTGTTCCGTAATTCCGTCACTCAGGTAGTCCTCCTTTGGGTCGCCGCTGATGTTGGTAAAGGGGAGGACGGCAATGGAGGGTTCATCAGACAGCGGTGGCGGTGTCTCGTCGGGTGACTCAGGAGAAGGGGTTTTTTTAGAGGTAACCGCCACCTCAACAGGTGACGGACGTAAATAAAAGTGCCAGATTGCCAAGGCCCCACCGCCCAGAATCAGGACGGCAGCTATCGCCAAAACAACCCTACGCCATGATCTCCCCACAGCCTTTTTCGCTTTTACAACCCTGTGGGCCGCAGCACCCGGATAAGATAGAACACGATAAACACGAATGGGTTTGTCAATGTTCTTGACCTCGTGCTCGCCCAAATTTTCAAATTCCAATCCCAGCTTGCCTTCAATGCTATCATACACGGTCCCGGATACACAGATGCCCCCACCCTCGGCCAGGCCCTCAATCCGCGACGCGATATTGACGCCATCTCCGTAGATCCGTTCGCCTTCCTGGACTACATCGCCGAGGTTGACACCAATCCGAAATTCCATTCTACGGTTTTCAGGCAATTCAGCATTCCGCTCCGCAAGCTCTCTTTGAACCTCCACGGCACAGTTCACAGCGTCAACACCACTCCCGAACTCAGACAGAATGTTATCCCCCGGGGAGTCCACAACTCTCCCGCGATATTGTTCCACAAGGTTGGCGATAGCTGTTCGATACGCCGTAATGGTGCGGATGGTCTCATCCTCATCGTCCCTCATGAGGCGGCTGTAACCCTTGACATCGGCGCTAAAGATGGCTGAGAGCT
>JABGPV010000218.1 GCA_018644785.1 Deltaproteobacteria bacterium
ATGGAAGGGGATCTGGAATTTGTCCTGGGGGGAAAGCCCCACGTGCTCAAGAAAGGGGAAAGCATTCACTTCAATTCAGACATCCCCCACAAACTGAAAAGCCTCTCCAATGAACCCACCCGTTGCCTGGTGATGCTGTATACGGTGTGAGTCGATGGTTTCAGACCCGTCGTTCCGGGGGCATACCTAACTGTCCTGTATGGAGAAAACGCGACACGTGGTGAATACTCATTTCAATCCCTCCTTATCTGAAGGATCTCGTGATACTTCCAATTGTTTTGATTCCCTGGCAGCTTCTTCCAGTTGTTTGATGGTCTCCGCTTCTCCGACAGATTCTTTGTATGTGCGCCGCCGAATTTCAAATCGCTCGTACTCCGCTTTCGCATGCCCTTCGGCGGCCTGTTTGCTCACCTTGCCCGCATTGGGAAGCACTTTTCGGTCATTGAAGCGCAAAAATTCATCAAGTTTTTGCTCCCAGTCCTTTATAAAAACCTGCTTGCGGCGTTTGGCCTGATCTTCAGCAAAATCCAACCACATGACCACAATCCGGTTCAGATCGTCTATTTCCTCTTCATTGAGATAGTTTTTGCCTGTGGCGACATCGGCTTTACGTACTTCTCCAACCTTCCAACTGGTGAGGCCCATATTGGGGAGCAAATGATTGGCACGTGATTGAATCAGTTCGGCGGCGGTCATGCCGGTAGCGGAAAAATGAAGTTTGTTCTGCATGATGCTGAAAAACTTTGTCGTTTCCGACCATGACGGATCATAATCGCCTGCCATGGCGAATATTTCTTTGACCCGTAAATACATCCTCCGTTCGCTGGCGCGGATGTCGCGAATGCAGCCAGCATTTCATCAAAATAGTCGGGAACAGCGGAACCCTTGACTGGCGGATTCTTCAGCCGCTCATCGTCCATGACAAAGCCCTTGACAATGTATTCTTTCAACCGCTGAGTGGCCCAGATCCGAAAGCGGGTGGCAATCAGGCTTTTTACCCGGTAGCCCACCGAAATAATCATGTCCAGATTGTAAAAATCCAGTTCACGCCGGACGGCCCTGCTCCCCTCCTGACGAACTGTTAAGAATTTCTTAATAGTTGCCTCCGGGGTTAATTCCCCTTCCGCATAAATATTCCGAATGTGCATACTGATATTGGGGACTGTTGTTTGGAACAGTTCGGCAAACATCTGTTGGGTGAGCCACACGGTCTCGTTTTGAAGGCGAACTTCAAGCTTCACCTGCCCGTTTTCGGTCTGATACAGTAGAAACTCTCCGCTGGATTTTTTAGGCGAAAGTTCATTCATTCCCTGGCCTCCTCCCATGTTAGACAGTGTCGCCTGGGCAGGATTTCAGAACCTGCCATCATTGATGACCCACCGGCATCCTTCAATCACTTCTGTTTGCGGTTTGTGCCCGAGTGTTCCGATTTTTTCAAGAAGCCTGCCTTTATCCACTGTGGCCATCTGGCTTACCACCACGACGCTGGTTTTTGAAAGATTGACGGTTTCCTTTTTCAGAAGAATATTTCCCGGTACTTGGGCCAGTTTTCGATTAGAGGTGATCAGGGCCACAACGGTCGTTTGAATCTTGCTTTTGTTTAACAAATCATTTTGAACAACCACCGCCGGTCTCTTTCCGGATGGACCGGAGTCTTTTGATGGACCGAACCTGACCCAATAGATATCCCCCTGTCTAGCCCTTACCATGGCATTTCTTCCACATTGGTGTTTTCGGCAATGGTTTCCGCCATAAGAATCTGTTCCCTCATTATATTTGGATCAGCAAAAGCTGAATTAATACGTTCCAGCAGCATTTCTTCCTTCAATTTCAGTACCTTCTCCGAAAGGGCTTCCGCGACCAGGTGGCTTAATTTGATGCGTTTACCGGCCGCCAGTTCCTTGATTTGTCTGTATGTCTGATCTGGAATTGTTACGCTGAGCTTCGAATATCCCATAAATAATCCCCCAATAAATCATATTTATTCAGATATATTGTCATCCCAATGATTGGATTGTCAATGGAAAATAATGGGATGTTCCATTAGATGTGAAAAGAATTCCAACCACAAGGCTTTTGTGGGGGAAGCTGATATAAGGTATTCACTGTTATGGTTCCGGGAAAGGGTGGAAATGTAATTTTTCATTCGACAGCGGGCCCACGTGGATCTCATTGAATCTTGTGAAGAAAAGATGTAAGAAAGGAGCTACATGATCACACGGATCACTGCAACTACATGGATCTTTAAACAACTTCAGGAAAAGAATGGAAAACAACATTAAAGAGAAAATTTCGATGGTCGCCCGGGAAATTTCCAAAGGTGGGAATAACGTGGTATTCACAGGCGCGGGCATATCCACCGAAAGCGGGATACCGGACTTTCGAAGCAAGGGCGGCATATGGGACAAATACAGGCCCGTATATTTTGATGAATTCATGTCATCAAAAGAGGCTCGAATAGTGTACTGGAAAATGAAAGAGGAGCTTTACCCCGATCTCATAAAGGCCAAACCAAATCCAGCCCACATGGCGGTTGCCGAGCTCTATGAGATGGGTTTGATCGCGGCCATAATCACCCAGAACATTGATGGCCTTCACCAAGACTCAGGCATTCCAAGCGAACCAGTAATTGAACTACATGGCAATACACGAAGAGCACGCTGCACCGGCTGCGGAAAAATCATTTCATTGGATGAAGTGCACAGACGCATTGAACAGGGCGATCTGGCCCCGGAATGTAAATGCGGCGGTTACCTCAAATCAGACACCATTTCGTTCGGGCAAGCCATGCCGGTAGATGAGGTGGAAAAAGCAACAGATTTGTCTCGAAACGCCGATGTTTTCATGGTTATAGGGTCCACTCTCCTCGTACATCCCGCTGCCGCAATGCCCGACTATGCCGCGAAAAACGGCGCATTCCTGGTCATCGTCAACCTCTCGGAAACCCCGTATGATGATGTGACCAACGTACTGATCCAGGGAAAAGCAGGTCAAGTCCTCCCGGAGATAACCAGAGAAGTAAAGCGACTGATGGCGTTGGAGGATAAAGAGATGGCTGCGAATTCCTAAACCTTGGGTTCCTTCCACCAGGGGTAAAAATCAGGCATGTCTGTTGAGGGACTCATGGTGAAGGCGGGTTTCCGCTTTTCCAGGAAGCTCCGGATGCCTTCCCGTGCATCCTTCTGCTTTCCCGCCCAGTAGAAACAGCGTGAGTCCACAAGGTGGGCAGACTGGGGATCCTCTTCGCCCAACCCGTGCCAGAGAAGCGCCTTGTTGAGTGCCACGGATACTGCCGAGGTATTGGCTGCGATTTCGGTTGCGATTTCCATGGCCTTTGAAAGCACCTTGTCTCCAGGCACAACGTAATTGAAAAGTCCGGAACCTGTCTCTTCAACCGCACGGAATACACGTCCCGTATATGCGAGTTCAGCGGCCTTGGCGATACCAATAATGCGGGGTAGAAACCAGGAAGAACAGGCTTCTAAAACGACGCCGCGCTTCGCAAATACAAAACCGATCTTGGCGTCTTCGGCTACGACACGCATGTCCATGGGCAATGTCATTGTGATGCCGATTCCAACTGCGTGTCCATTGATAGCTGCGATAATGGGCTTTCGGCACTTGAATACTGCCAATGCAACCTGACCTCCGCCGTCACGATGATCGCTGATGGCGGTTTTTCCGTACCGATCAAAAGTGGAACTGCCTCCGGAAAGGTCTGCCCCAGCACAAAAAGCTTTGCCGGCGCCTGTCACCACCACAACGCGAACCGCGTCATCAAGATCTGCTTCAGCGAAAAGAGCGATCAGCTCGTTTCGCATTACGGCGGTAAAGGCGTTCATCCTGTCAGGTCGATGCAGTGTTACTTTGGCTATGCCCCTGTCAATTTCATATTTTGTCTCGGTCAAATTCATTAGTTTATCCTCTTCTTCCTCAACGGCACAAGAAGCTATTTAGTGCCCGAACGAAAACTGTCTTTTTCGCCAATCTCTGCGTCAGATAAAAATTTTAATCCTCGAAATACCAAATGTATTCCTGCGGTTAAAATTTTGATCTTCCTTGACCTTGACAAAAAATCCTAGTTTTCGTTCAGACACTATTTAATGTATGCTGCTATCCCGTATTCCAAAAATTTGTCAATATGAAATAATCAATAATATTCCCTTCCGTTCATGACGGATATTGATAAAACTTTTGCCTTCAGGCTTGGAAACATTATTGATGATGTTTTTCCGCAAAGCAAACAGATTTTGTGTGCAGTCCCACTCTTCTCATTTCAAGGGGCGTTCATTTTGCCGGTCGGCCTCTTCTGAAGGAACAGGGCAAGACCCAGACAGATGGCAACCGCCAGAAAGCACAAAAGAAACGCATCTTGATAGGACGAGGCGGAATAGACGCCGTCAACACTGCCCGCGCGGTCCAAAATGGCGCCGGTCCATACCTGAAAAATCGCAACCCCCACAAAAGGGAAGGGGTTGAGAAGCCCCGTGGTAAGCCCCAGGATTGGCGCCGGGGTAGCCTCTCTTACCAGACCCCAAAGGATGGCGCCCAACCCCCCGGAAGCGCCGCCCAGGATTAACATGATAGATAGGATGCCAATGATCCCCAGGCTTTTTCCGCTAAATATCATCCATGCCCATAGACTTGTCTCCAGGGCTAGAAGTGCGATGAGCACCCGCCCTTTGTTCAGATTGAACCGGCCCGAAAGCCACCCCGTGAAAGGGGCGCCCAGGATCAGGCCAACGGGGATCAGCATGTTGAACAGGCTGGCGTGAAAAAGGTCCAGCCCCAGCAGGGACATGAGGAAAGTGGTCGCCCAGAGGCCCTGAAACGTGAGATAGCTTCCAAAGGCACCGAAGAAGATGGCCCCCAGTATCCAGAAACGAAGGGATCCCAAAACCTGAAGGGTTGATTTCAGGGGATTGCCAGCGCTGTCGCCCTCGGATGAAGTGTCTCTTGGGTGGATCTGTGTGTCCTTTTTTTGAGGGTTTTTAATGAGAATGAAGGCGCCGAGGGCGAGCACCAGGGTAATGGCGCCGATCACCATGAAAGTCCCCCGCCAACCCCACATCCGGGCTGCCCAGGCCAGGGGGGTGGTGGCGACAATGGCCCCGAGGTTTCCCAATGCCAGAAGGAATCCGGTCAAGGTGGCAAATTCCTTTTCCCGAAACCATTGGGAAAAGGCCTTCATGCCGGGAACAAAGACCCCTCCCACACCGAAACCGATGAGGGCCCGGCCCGCCGAAGCCCATTCAATGCTGGGGGCCAGCCCAAAGAGGAAACAGCCCAGGGCGGACACCAGGGTCCACACGGTTACGACCCAGCGGGGTCCCCATCGATCTGCCAGATAACCCACCACCGGCTGTTCAAGGGCATAAAGGTAGAAATACATGGAGGACATGAACCCCAGGACTGTGGCGTTGACATTGAAGGCGGCCAGGAGGTCCGGAGCGATAACCGATGTGGAGACCCTGTGGAAGTAGGCGAAGAAGTAGACGGCCGCGATGGCCCCGAATACGGCCCAGCGACCGCGCCAGGAAAATCGCTTTTGTTTTTCATTGGGCATAACCACTACTTCCCGAAGCCCGGAAGCCTCGTCTTAGGGAGATTAAACGTCATAGTATCATCCTTGTTCCCCAGATTCTACCATGAATTCCTTGACGTTATTTTATGCTTTCCAGTATGTTCATTTGATACCCTTTCCCGGCTGGATGTGCAAAATATGTTTGATCACGAAAAAAACCAATTCGTTATTCGGAAGGCCAAAATCAAAATACTCATTGTTGGTTTCTTCATTGGGGTCGTTTTTGTCCTCTTTTCAGGCTATTTGGCCAGCCAATACGTGGGCTGGACCGAGGAACTGCGGTTGAGCAGCCTGAAGCAGATGGTTCAACTTTCCCGAAATTCTATCGAACCGATACCCAAAAGGTTCGCAAACCAGTGCTACTCTATGAATTCATAGAGCGAAACCATTTAACGGATGCCAATGAGAATGACCTCATCTACGCTGTGAGAGGAACCGGGCTTCATGCGTTTACAACCCGGGATTACAAACGAGAAATGGCTCGGTGCACGGATCCCATGGTTCAATCCCGCTTTGCCGCAGTGACCCGAAGGCAGGATCTTTTTGGGGTGTAATGGGCTTGACCCAATCTGAAAGAGAATTCGTGATTGGGAGCGGCATTTGGCTTAGATGTGTCTCAGCCCTTTGCCGCTCCCGTGATGTTAAGAATTGGGTAAATTCAGCCTGAAATAGATGTAATTGAGGCTCAGTTCGGATCGTCTGTTATTTCTGAAGGCTACAAGTTTTTCGCTCCCTGGGTTTCGGGTAGGTTTACCGGCTTGGGATCGTCTTTGGGCAGGGGAATCACCTTTGCCTGGGCTTTTTTGGTGAGGCGATCCGCCTCTTTTTTGGCGGCTTCTTCTTTGGCTTTCCGCCCCAGCTTTTTTTCAAGATTTTGGACTTTACGGGTTAGTGTATCGATCTTTCCGGTGAGTTGAGAGACCTTCTCCTTGCTGGCCAGGTTCATGAGGTCAAGGGCTTCATTGACCCTCTGATCGATCTTCTCCGCGATCCATTTCTTCATATCTTCGGCCCGATTCAACATGTCTTTTTTGAGTCTGCTGCCCTCGGACGGTGTGATTTCCTTTTCTTTAACGAGTCTTTCCACCAGCCTGTCGATCTCCTCATCGGCCATGGTGAGCGCTCGATCCCACAATGAGATATATTTTTTTCCATAGTCCACCAATGTCCCCGGACCTTTTCGAAGGAGCTGGATCATGACGTTGGATGCGCCATTATCCGTCTGCCCCTGTTTGGTCCGTGCAAGGATCTGGGAAACCGTGGCCGCTGTGATATCTTCCCCGGTTTTATTATCCAAAACCGATATCTCTTCGCCAGCTTTGAGCAGTTTTGCGATTTTATCCAGGGTGATGTATTTCTTACTTTTTGTGTCGTATAATTTACGGTTTGCATATCGTTTGATTTTGTGCATGACTGCCTCCGAGGTTGATTGAACGTTCAGGGGGTTTCCCCGAGATAAAAGGCCACCGATTTCAGACCAACCTTTTTGAAGGGTCGGCCTGAAGATCGGAGGGATATCAGGCAGCGCATTGCTTGCTCAGGGTGTTGAGCTTGGTATTCAGGGTGCGTACGGTTTTTGAAAGTTTTTCCATGTCTTTTTTGCTGGGCAGGTTCAGGCGATCGGGGATCGACTCAAGGCTCCTGGATATCCCTTTTTCCATCGTTTCTTTACCGGGAATCCGGTCGGTGATTTTTTTGCCTCGATCCAGAAGATCGTCCATTATTTTCCGGGTGTCTTTCTCCATGCCGGCATAAAGATCCCTGCCGCCGTTCATGACGCTTTCCACCGCTTTGGAAAAATCTTCCCTGGCGCCCTCGGCCAGATCCTTGCTGCCGTCTACCATATTGGTAAACACCTTTTTCGGATCTTTTTTTACATCCTCCACAAACCCCTTGCCATTGTCGAAGATGTCGTCAAAGGTCTTTTTAGGATCGTTTTTCATATCCACAACAAAGTCCTTGCTGTTTTCAAAGGGTTTTGTGATGTACTTATCGTTGTAGTCTTTAACCGTCTCGACCAGGGTTTCCCTTGTTTTGTACAGAGAGCGGACCGCGTGAAAGTTGGACTTAGCCTTTTTTCCTGTTTTTTTGGTTTTTGCTTTGCTAGCTTGTTTTGTCGTGGTCATTTTTGGTTCCTCCTGAAAAATATTTTCTTGGGGTGTTCGTTTTGGGTTCATTTCGTCGTGACGTTGGCTTAAATATAACGCGATGCGTCATTTTGTCAAGGATTTAAAAATCTTTTTTTAAAACTTTGTGCCGGCGTGATGGACTTATTTTTTTGAAATAGACTTAAATTGTTGAAAACAAATTGTTTATTTGATTGGGGGCCCTTTATGTCAAGTGTGATTCTGTTTGTCCTGATCGTTGTTTTTTTGCTCATGTCGGTGTTTACCTATCTGATTTTCTGGTATGAGGCAGCCAATTCCTCCTATGGTATGACGCTGGATCAGCAGTCGGACGGCAAACCATTTCTGTGGTTGCTTAGAGGTACTTTGTCCAGCATCTGCAGCAATGTGGTGGTGGTGTGCCTTTTTCCGCTCGGTTTTGTCAAAAACTTGTGGATGCCCGGTCCTACCGGCGTCCCAGTCGGCGTCAAAGTGGATGCCAAACCCGATACCAAAATCGATACAACCGTGGTCGTGATCTTCATTCACGGAATTTATCACAATGCCAGTGCATGGGCTTATTATCGATGGCGGCTTAAGCGCAAAGGATACGACCGAATCCATGCGTTTTCCTACAGCAGCTGGAACACCACCTTCTGGGATATTTATGGAAAATTTGAAACATGGATGAAACAGGTGGAAAGGGATTGCCCCGGTGAAGATATGGTGATGGTGGGTCACAGCCTCGGCGGGCTTCTGGCCAAAACCTACGCGGGCAAACGGGATGAATCCTCTTCTGCCGCAATTCGGCGGGTGATTACCCTGGGATCACCCTTTAAGGGGAGCAAAATGGTGGTGTTGGGCTTTGGGGCATTGGCGGACAGCCTGCGTTATCAGGGACCTCTGGTCAGGGAATTGGAAAAATATCAGCCTTCTACGCAACTGCCATGCGTGGCCTTCTATTCTCCGGTTGACAATATGGTGCTTCCCACGGAATCCATGATACCGCCTGCGGGATGGGAACAGGAGCAGACTGCGCCCATTGGCCACGTGGCCTCTTTATATCACGGTCCGACCTTCAAGCGCGTTTTATCTTATATTGAGTGAAGTTCTTATGTGTGGGGAAATGGGCTATAATTACCATTGAGGGTACTGTAAACCGGTGCCGGTGTGTTGGTAAATACTTCCGGGATCTTCAATGAAACCCGTGCCAGGTC
>JABGPV010000219.1 GCA_018644785.1 Deltaproteobacteria bacterium
GATGAAGCGCCCGAAACCGTCAAAAATTTCCTAAAATACGTACGCTGGGGGCACTATGACGGGACCATCTTTCACCGGGTAATTCCGGATTTCATGATTCAGGGGGGCGGTTTTTCGCCGGATATGAAGAGAAAGAACACTGAGATGCCCATTCAAAACGAGGCGACTAACGGCCTGAAAAACAAGCGGGGCACAGTGGCCATGGCGCGCACCCCGGATCCGCACAGCGCCACCGATCAGTTCTTTATCAACACCAAAAGCAACGGCTTCCTGAACCACAAAAACACAACCCCCCAGGGGTGGGGTTACGCCGTCTTCGGCAAGGTGGTAGAAGGGATGGATGTGGTGAATGCCATCTCAGGGGTCAAAACAGCCAAGAAGGGCATGATGGGCGATGTCCCGGTTGAACCTGTCAAGATCATCAAGATGACCCTTAAAGAATAGTCGCAAGGCTTATGTTGTGAATCTCGTATGCAAATGGCGTTAAAATTCTGATGGAAATCTGAAGTTAAAGGGGCCTGCTGACGTCCAGCCCATGATAAGCAGCCATCTTGAAACCATTTTCCTCAAAATGCCGATCGAATGTGAAAGCCTCGGATATCTCCCTCGCCTCCATGATTTCAAAACTCATACAGTCCACAAGGCTCAGATTTTTTCTGTTTTGGGTTAACAGTCGTTGCATGGCCCGATTATGCCAGTCCATATCGACCCATACAACTTCCAGAAGGGGCAGGATCTTCCCGTTGAAGTCGCGAACGGAGTCAAGGCCGACGCGCCGCTGGAGCAGTGCAACGGTTTCTACCAGCACAAAAGAACTGGTCATGAGCTGGACCCGATGAGCGGCAAAATAGGCAAAGTTTTCCTTCGCGCGAATGTGCATGAAGTCATCACGAACCAGAAGCGCAAAAAGTGCCGATGTGTCCGCAAAAACAATCATTGTCCAAATGCCTCCTCCAGGTATCGATCGTGTTCCCGGGATATATTCCCCATACCGGCTTCATACCTGCCCACCACCGCTTCCGCCTGCCGGTACAGAGTCATCCGGTCCGGCTTTCTGTTTAAGAGAAACTGATCCAAGGCCCTTCGGATCAAAGCAGCCATGGATTCCCGCCCTGTCCGGGAAATCTCCTTCAGCAACCGGGCCTGTTCTTCCGTGAGTTGAACCTGCGTCCTTACCATCTTCTGTCTCCATGTAAGCATGATGTCATTTTATGCTTTATGATAACACTACTTCTCCTAACGTCAAGAAAAAAAGGGATCCCAGGACTTTCGCGCAGCTTTCCCGTAACGCTACCATCCCCAGAGCCGCAAATCCTTTTCCACAACGTAAGCAATATTTTGCGGGTATTATCTTCTATCGGGATAGATCCGGACGTTCTGATCTGGCATTTGCGGGGTGAACCCAGAGCGCTCAATCTGCTCAGCAAACTCCCGAACGATAAAAACATTGCGATTTGAGGCATCCTTCATAAAGGTACGAAAGTAGTTTACACTTTTTCCGATTCGCTCGGTCTTCCTCGTTCCCACGCTCTGCGTGGGAACGCACCTTGGACGTTCTGCATCCGTTGCGGTAAGATCATGCAGAGACCAATCCCACACAGAGCGTGGGAACGAGAAAATTGGGAATCAGGATATCCAGCAGTATATTCGTATCAATCGCTGTAATCATGACCATCTCCACGTAGCGCATCAACGATTTCATCGGACTTTTTACCTTGGAGATGGCTGAGAAATCCCACATATTTTTTCAGGTTATCAACTGATGCCTTCTTTTTGCTGAGGATTACTTTTGCCTGTTCCACTTCAAAAACAATTTCATCTCCGGCTTTTATACGCATAAGCAAACGGATCTGTTGAGGAATGCTCACCTGACCTTTCCGAGTTACCCTGGGCATGACAACCACCTCCTGAAAAGTCTTACTACAAGTAAGACCTGTTTGAGAATCTTCGTCCGCTGAAAATGTAATGATCAGGGGAACGCATAAACCACGCAGGGACCTTCGCGGGGTCATCCGGCCCCGCTACCAGCCCCGGCACGGCGCTTCAGTTCTCGCCCTGACTCACAAATTCCCGGTGTACGGTGAGGACGCGCTGAGAGCGCAGGAAGTGATTGAATTCCGTTTCGACCTCCTGCGTTGCTTTCAGGGGAATTGTGAAAAATTTATACTGGATGGTCATAATAGTCTCCTATGCGTTCCCACGCGGAGCATGGGAACGAGGGGGTACTCTTCTTCCCCACGCGATCCCTCGGTGTTTGTGACGTCGGGATGCTTCCGGCTCCGCACGGGCATCCCGACGGCCCATTCCCCAGTGCTCGCGCTCACTGACCCGGGGAAAAGGCAAGGCGGAACCCAATGGCGAAGCCACTGTGGTCGGGGGAGTTGTCGTGGCGAGAGGCTGACCGGCAGTACTTCGCGTAGTGGTACCAACTGCCGCCCCGTAACACCCGGATCGAGCCCGAAGAGGGCCCCGTAGGATCCGTCACCGAACCGGAAGAATAGTCACCATACCAGTCATGACACCACTCCCAGACATTGCCGTGCATGTCGTAGAGCCCCCAGGCGTTGGGCCGTTTCCCACCCACCGCATGAGTCTTGCTCCCGGAATTATTGCGGTACCACGCCATGGCGTCAAGATCTCCAGCATAAGCGCCGGTTGTCCCCGACCTGGCCGCATACTCCCACTCCGCCTCCGTCGGTAACCGGTATTTGCTCGTCCCTTCCATACCATTTAGCTTACGAATGAACTGCTGACAATCCTCCCACGACACCTTCTCAACCGGACAATTGCTCCCGTAATTCTTGAAACGAGATGGGTTGCTCCCCATCACCCGTTCCCACTGCCCCTGGGTCACCTCCGTGGTCTGCATATAATACCCCCGGGTCAACGTCACCCGATGCTGCTTCTCATCACTATCCCGGCCCGATTCCCCGGACGGGCTGCCCATCATAAAACTCCCCGGTTGAATGTAAACAAATTCCATCCCCAGGCTGTTGCGATTTTTCCCGCTGGTAGAAGGCCGGGCTGCCGCCGGTTTCGCCACCCGCACCGCCGTCAGCCGCATGCTGATGGTCTCATCCTCTCCGGCCGACAGGCTCACCCACCGCTTTTCCGTCTCATACCCTTCCGCCGAGACCTCCACGTGGTACCGTCCCGGATCCAGGTCCATCCCCTGATAAAAAGCCGGTCCGATATTCAATATCCTCACACGGGCATCTCCAGGCGTGGTCTCCACAAAGAGCCGCCCCTGACTCGGAGCCGCCTCACTCAGATCCACATACAGGCTCACGGCGCGTCCCGATTCCACCCGAATCCGTTTTTCGTAAGCGTCATATCCGTCCGCTTCCACCCGCAGGCGATGAGGTCCCGGGGAAAGGGACTTATCCTCAAGAGGCGTCTTTCCCACTGACCGGCCGTCCACCAGAACCCGTGCGCCGGTCACATTGGCAGAGACCGAAAGGGACGTTTTCCGGGAAGGAGCCGGCCTTGACACCGTGGCCCCGCTGGAGGCCAGTTGAAACACGAAATCCCCCTCATCGTAAAAGGGGTCTTTCATCTTGCCGTACTGGGGCGTCTGGCCCCGGTCATAATGCAAGACTCTTTTGTGCAGATACATGCCCAGTTCCGTGCCCGTCACATAACCGTCTTTATCCACGTCCGCATCCCCGCGAAGGGCCCGCAGGACCAGGGGAGTGAAGATGCTCTGGGCCGGGACCTCTTCACCCGCACTCCCCGCCGTGATGAACTGACGCACAGGACGGGCCGTATAATCGGAGATGTGCGGCGGGTGGGACGGCAGGGCCTTGACCTTGAAAATGGCCCCCGAAAAACAGCTGTCGAACAGAAAGAGGGCATGTTTGGCTTCTATCCTTCGGCACCAGAACATGACCTGGCTCATGTTCAAGGCCTTTCGGGCAAACCCTTTCTCATCGGACCGGGGGTCCGGCGCATCCGTGGGCACCAGATACCCTTTTCGGCCCCCTTTACGTGTATAGCCGTGGCCCGAAAAGAAAAAGACCAGCCGGTTGTTCTCGTCGAAACCGTACTGGTCGATGAAGTCCTCAAATGCTTTTTTCAACTGCCGGCTGGTGGGGTTCATGACCTTCTTCACATGAAATCCCTGTGCTTTCAGGGCGGAGGCCACCTGCCTGATCTCCGAAGGAATGCTCTCGAGATCGGGCCATTCTCTTGTTTTGTAGTCGCTCACCCCGATAACAAGCGCATAACTCCCCTTGTAAAGCCCCACATCCCGTCCCGCCCGGTCCTTGATGGGCACAATTTAAGCCCCCGGCCGTCTGAAGCCGCCGCCCCCGTGGCCCACAGGCCAGCCGCCAGTGCGAGGACCGCCACCATGGCCAGCCAATACATCACCGTTGTTTTGATAATCTTACGGCCTTTCATTGAATGCCTCCACTTGTGAGGATATGAGAAAAATGGTTATGAACAGTGTAGGATAATCGATCAGATTGCGTCAATTGCAATTTCATTTATTGGAAAGATTCAAAGGTTCGCTTTCAATTTGTCAGTTTCCTGTAAACCGCATCATGGGGGCCCACATCAAAAAACCGCATTGTTTCATCGGGGATGACGTCACAATCATGACAGCAGAGAATCCGGTCGTCTCCTTTCTTGCGGCACATACGGCAGTAAACATGAATAATGATAAAGTGTTTTGCAACAGGCACACTGTACAGGCCGCGAAGATCATATCTCAATGGCTCTCCCACGAGCGGATTTTGATTGAGTTGATCGATTTTGTTGCGAATTTTCTTTTTAATGGACGAGAACTTCTTAAGAGATTTAATGAAATCGTCCGAGTAGGTCTCATCCATTAAATACTTCTTCCCGGCTATGCCATTTCATTTCGCCGGCTCGCGTCTTTTCCAACGTAGTTAAGAGAGATTGGTAGAATTCAGGAGAAGATAATACCGTTTGCATCCCCTGGTTTTCCTGAGCCCGTTTCAAACCCAGCACCCACTGGTTGATCAGCTCTGACATGGATAGCCTCTGGGAAAGAGAAAACCCTTTAAGAAATTTGCTCAAATCTTCGTCTATGGTAATGTTAACCCTGACTTTTCGCATAAACACCCCCTGCATACTTTGAAGTGAGACAGCATTGATGCGCATATTATGCGCATTAACGAGAGATGATGTCAAGTCAAGATCTTCTATACGTTCCCACGCGGGAGCGTGGGAACGAGGGGGGGAGTGCGGGAGTGAGGGAACGAGAAAAAATCAAGCCCTGCTGCCGGCGAATCTTTCCTGGAGGCTGTTCAGAAGAGAGCAGAGGACCGGTACCACCACCAGGGTCAGCAGGGTGGCCACGACCAGGCCGAAGATCACCGCCACAGCCATGGGCCCCCACCACTGGCTGGACTCATTACCGATATCCAAGGCAACTTTTCGAAAATCAAAACTGATCCCCGTGGCCATGGGCAACAGCCCTAAAATGGTGGTAATGGCCGTCAACATCACCGGTCGAAACCGTACCAGGCCCGCTTTGATCAGGGCCTCCCGCGCGGCCATCCCCCGCTCCTTGAGCCGGTTGTAATAATCGATTAGAACAATGGCATTGTTGACCACCACGCCGGCCAGACTGATGACGCCGATGCCGGTCATGATCACGCCGAAGGCGGTACCCGTTATCAAAAGCCCCAGAAAAACGCCAATGAGGGAAAGAAGAACGGAGGTCAAGATAATAAAGGGCGTCATAAAGGAATTGAACTGGGTGACCAGAATCAGGAAGATAATAAACAACGCGGCCACAAAGGCCTTGCTCAAAAAAGCGGCGGACTTTGCCTGCTCCTCCTGCTCCCCTGAAAAACGATAAGAATACCCGCGCGGCCAGTCCATACGGGTTTTCAGGCGGGTGTCGATATCCTGGATCACATCATTGGCCAGCCTTCCGGAGACATCTCCCGAGATGGTCACCACCCGTTTCTGATCCAGCCGCATGATGGCCCCAAGCCCGCTTGAGAGGGTAATCTCCGCCAGGGACGTGAGGGGGATGGGCTCGCCCCTGGGTCCTGAAACCGTAATCCGTTTGAGACCCTCCAGCGAACGGCGATCCCTGTCCGGCAGACGGGCGATAATATCGTATTCATCCTTTCCTTCCCGATAAACGCCCACCTTCACGCCATTAATGGCGGTCTTTACGGTATAGGCAACCGTATAGGTATCCAACCCCATAAGCGCAGCCTTTTCCTTGTCCACCCGGACCCGAATCTCGGGTTTTCCTTTTACGAAATTGTCCTTCAAATCCACAAGGCCGGGAATATCCTCAATTTTTTTGTTATTTTCGCTGCCAGCTCGCCCAGCACATGAATATCTTTTCCGGATATTTCCAGGTTCACCGGTGCGCCGGTGGGGGGGCCTTCCTTTTCCTTTTCCACCTGCACTTCGGCCCCCTTGACAGCGCCAAGGATCTTTTCCCGAACCTCGTTCACCACGGTAGATGAAAGGGTTTTGCGATCGTGGAAATCCTTGAAATCCAAGACCACACGGTTGATGTGGGTCCCCGTGCCCCCCTGGGAAAAGGGATCGCCCCCTTCGGCGCCGATGTTGGAAATCACGTAGCGGATGTCTTCATACTTGGAGACAATATTTTCCACCAGTTCAACCAGCTTGTCGGATGCATCCAGGTTTGTGCCCTCCGGCGCCTTGATGTGGACGTAGGCCCGCCGGGGCTCGGTATCGGGCATGAATTCGCTCCCTTTTCCAAAAGCCCCATACAACAAAATGGACCCCACCAGGAGCAGGAAAGCGATGAGAACGACAATCAGACGGTGATTGAGGGACCAATTCAGAAGAACGAGATAAACCCGTTTAGCAAACGGCTCGCTGGATGATTTCGTCTCTTTTTCGGTTTTCATGGGCTTTTCGGGCCTTGGCGGTTTTGCGACCTGATACCGGGCCGAAAGCACCGGATTGATCACCAGGGCCACAAAAAGCGAGGCGGTGAGCGCCATAATCAGCGTCTCGGGAAGGTATCCCATAAACTCACCCATGATCCCCGGCCAGAACAGCATGGGCGAGAAAGCCCCGAGTGTAGTGGCGGTAGAGGTAATAACGGGCCAAGCCACCTGGTTGGCGCCTGCGAGCGCCGCCTCTTTCCGGCCCATGCCCTCCTGAATGTGCCGGTAGATGTTCTCCACAATGACGATTCCGTTATCCACCAGCATGCCGAGGGCCAGGATCAGGGAAAACAGCACCACCATATTGAGCGTGACATCAAAGGCGGCCAGGAGAATAAAGGTGATGAACATGGAATAAGGAATGGCAAGGGCCACGAAAATCGCCGAGCGCCCCCCGATAAAGAGAAAAATCACCGCCACCACCAGTATCAATCCGGAGAGGATATTGTTTTCCAGATCCGCCACCATCAGGCGAACATCGTTGCTCATGTCGCTTGTCAGGTCAATCTTGAGACTGGGAGGCAACAGGGGCTTCATTTCCCTGACAATGGCTTTGACCTGGTCGGTGACTTCAACAATGTTTTCACCGCTCCGTTTCTGAATGGCCAGGGTGACACTCTTGACCCCATTGATGCGGCTCCGGGTGATGGGGTCCTTGTGGCTGTCCCGGATAAAGGCCACATCTCTTAAGTACACCGGTTTTCCGTCCCGCACAAAGGCTACAATGGAGAAGATTTCCGCCGGGTTCTGGAAATCTTCCGGTACTCGAACCAGGTACTTGGCCTGGCCGATATCCATACTGCCGCCGGGCATGTTCACGTTGCTCCGGGTCACCGCATTGATGAGGCTTGAAAAGGGTACCCGGTAGGCCCCCACCCGATCCAGGTCGAACTCCACATGGATCTCCCGTTCCAGACCGCCGCTCAAGCGGGCGTCCAGCACCCCCGGGATGGATTCGAGGCGGTCTTCCATGTCCTCGGCAAATTTCTGCAAACGCCTGAGGCTGAAAGGACCGGACAACACCACTCGAATGACGGGAAGATCTGAAAAGTTGACCTCTTGAAGTACCGGATCATCGGAGAGATCCCCGGGCAGGTCCTTTTTGGCCTGATCCACCTTGTCCCGGACCTTCTGAAGAGCATCGTCGATATCGACCGATGGCAGGAATTTGACCGCCACCGTGGAAATGCCCTCGGCGGACGTGGACCGGATCTCCTCCACATCGGAAATGCCTTTCAGCTTCCGCTCAATGGGAATGGAGATCAATTCCTCCATATCCTCGGGCGCCACCCCTTCGTAGGTAGTGGTCACAAAGACATAAGGGATGGTAATATCGGGAAAGTTTTCACGGGGCAGGGTGATATAGCAGTATATCCCGGCAATGAGGATAAACACCATGAGGGTCAAAACCGTTGTCTGTCTATTAAGCGCAACCCGGTTGAGGATCATTGGACTTGAACCTTCATGCCTTCCTCAACATCTCTCTGACCGGTGACGATCAGTCGATCCCCTGGCTGCAACCCTTTGGTGATCTGCACCCGGTCCCCCTCAATGACCCCGATGGAAATAGTCCGGGCATGGGCAATACCTTTTTCTTCCACAAAGAGAAGGCGTTCCCCCCCCTTGTCCATAATGGCGAACAGGGGTGCCGAGAGCGCATCGGGAATCATGCGCCGAAGAAATGCCACGCGGGCAATCATACCGGGCCTGATTTCATGTTTCGGATTATCAATCAAGACCCTTACCCAGAAGGTCTTGGTGGCGGGATCCGCCTTATAGGACACAAAATCCACCTTTCCTTTCAGACGGAGATCGGGAAAGGCATCGATGGTGACCACGGCGTCCTGTCCCTTTTTCAGATACCGCACATCCAGCTCCGGCACATTGACGTGAATTTT